>JAFGIS010000532.1 GCA_016929495.1 Polyangiaceae bacterium
ACAACTCGAGCTGGCCCCCGTTGACGCGCACGCGGTACTCGGAGCCATGCGCACGTGCATAGCTGGCGACACACGCGAGCGTCTCATCCGAGCAGGCCTCTCGCGGCCCACCCGTCCGGTGGGTGCTGTCCCACCAGGCTAGCAACGTGAGGTTCTTCTTGTCCGGGCCGATGAGTTGTCGCGCCTGTTCTTCGGCACGCGAGAAGGGGGTCGCAGGGTCGGTCCTCAACGCGAAGGTCTTGGTCTCAGTCATGGTAGCCTCCTGTGGTAGGGCCCTCTCACTGGCCGCTGGCCGCAGCGGCATCCTTCCGACACACGTCAGTACGGCGGGCATGGGGCGCCGCCTTCTTCGGTTGCATACGCTTGGCTAGGGCAGAGGCGCCGGGCGTCAAGGGGACTTGGGCCCACGTCTCCCAGTGCCTCCCCGTGGCGAGCCATATACAAGCCCGTTCCGTCGTGGTACCCGAGGGTCAGCAGACACTCTGGAGACCACATGACCAGCTGGTTCGTTGGGCTACACCCCGTCGCGAAGGCCCTAGTGGCAACGCTGTTCACCTGGGGCGTGACGGCCTGTGGAGCGGCCGTCGTGTTCCTCTTTGCCCAAATCAACCGCAGGGTTCTCGATACCATGCTCGGCTTCGCTGCCGGTGTGATGATGGCGGCCAGCTACTGGTCGCTTCTGGCTCCATCGATTGAAATGGCCGCCGAATCAGGGGGACCCGCGTGGGTTCCTGCCGTGGTGGGGTTTCTGGCCGGCGCCATGTTTCTCTGGGCCGTGGACAAGGTGCTCCCCCACCTGCACCTGGGTTTGCCGACTTCGGAGGCCGAAGGGATACGCACGGGCTGGCATCGCAGTGTGCTCTTGGTTCTGGCCATCACACTGCACAACATCCCCGAGGGACTGGCCGTGGGCGTGGCCTTCGGCGCGTTGGCAGCGGACGTTCCGTCCGCTAGCCTGGGGGGGGCCGTTGCGCTGGCGTTGGGCATCGGCATCCAGAACTTCCCCGAAGGCACCGCCGTATCCGTGCCCTTGCGCCGAGAGGGCCTGTCGCGACTCAAGAGCTTCTGGTACGGGCAGCTGTCCGGCGTGGTCGAACCCGTTGCTGGCGTGACCGGAGCAGCCATGGTGCTCATGATGCGTCCCCTGCTGCCCTATGCCCTGGCATTTGCCGCTGGCGCCATGATCTTCGTCGTCGTGGAGGAACTCATTCCCGAATCCCAACAGCAGAAGAACACCGATGCGGCCACCCTGGGCGCCGTAGGGGGGTTCGCCCTGATGATGACGCTCGACGTCGCGCTCGGGTAGTGGGGCCCGCACTCCTGCCCCGTTGCACCGCAGTCCACCCTCGGCCAGATCGTCGAAGGGGGCGCTCCGTGCGAGAGCCCCCCAATACGCTGCTGGGCAACGAGAACGACGGACTGTTGGCACAGGACACCCTGCCGCGATCGGTATATAAAGCGACCACGATGACGTTCTCCCTTCGTGCGCTTCGCCCGAACCTGGCCGCCAGCTACAGCGTATCGGACTTGGTTGCGTTGTCGCTCACTGCGGCAGTGGTTGCCGTCTGGGCTGCCGTCGCGGGAGGCGCGTTCTCCCTTCTCGCGCTTCTCGCCTGCGAGGCGGTGTTTCTCGCGTTCTACCTGGTCGGCTCCCTTTTCGCTGGCTGGCGACCTTTGGCAGCGGACGTCCTCTTCGATCTTCCGCTGCGCTTGCTCGTGGGATACGCCGTCGTCAATACGGCTCTGCTCGCGCTTGCCTGGCTCTCTCCGCTCGGCATCATTGCCAACTTCGGCATTCTGCTCGCGGTCGCGGCCGGGCTGTTCGTCGCCACGCGCCCGGTGCGTCAGCCGAGCCGAGACGGCTCAGTCGGTCTCTTGGTCGTCGGCGTGTCCGTGGCTGCTGCTACGCTTTGGTGCCAAGACTCGATTCGCCCCATTTCGGCGCAAGGCAACGTCGTCGTCTTCAAACCATGGGTCGACAGCTTCTATCACGCGGTTCACGTTCGCATTTTTGGCGCCAGCCACGGGGCGGCGTCCATCGAGGACTTCCGGCTGGCTGGAGTGCCTGCCCGCCTCTACCACTATGGGATCTACTTGACGCCGGCCCTCATCAAGCAGGCATCCGGAATCCATGCGTACGCCGCCTTCGGCGGGATCCTGGCCCCCATGGGGCTCTTCTTCACCGGGCTCGCAGCCTACGCTCTCTTCGGGTCCTTCTGGGGCGCGTGGCCAGGGCTTGGCGCCTGTGGGGCGCTGCTTCTGCTGCCCGATGGCGTGCAGCAGGGCATGCAGAACACATTCATGTCGTATCATTGGTTGACCCAAATCTCGCCAAGCGCGACGTACGGTCTGGCCCTGCTCGGCGTCGCCTGGCTCTTCGTGCTGCGCGGGTGCACGCAGGGCAGTTGGTGGCAAATCATCGCGGGCTGGCTGGTTTCGGGGATCCTGGCCTGGTACAAGCTGCACTTCCTCATCGCGAGCGCCCTGCTGCTTCTGCTCGTGCCTCCGCTGTTTTTCCGTGGGCGCCTCACGCTTAGCCAACAGGTTCTGTGGGCCGCTTCTGCGGTCATGGCCTATTCTGCGGGCCTCGCCTGTCTGCAGAAGGTGCCTGGCGTTCCTCTGATTCGCTTCGACGGCTCGTGCGTCGGCAAGATCCTGAAGCTAGTCAATGGGTTCACGCCGCCCGGGGCGTTGCGCGACTTCCTGGCCGATCGCATCGGGACACAAAGCTCCCTGTCTTCGAACCTCTTCATCGGCGTACCCTTCATTCTGATCGCAGCGCTCGGGCTCTTCGTCCCGCTGCTCGTGATTCTGGCCATGCGCGTGCGCAAACGGACGCCTGTACTGCTCGTGCTCTTCCCCTTCCTGCTCATAGCCAATTTCCTGGCGATGTTCTTCGGGCTGGCCCTCGACTTCACCAGGAGCACGCCCGACGAGCTCTCGCACCGCCCCGTCATGGTGGTCTACTTCTTCGTAGCCGCGTGGGTCGGGGGCGCCGCCGCCCTGCCACTGCTCGAGTCACGGCGCTTTGGCCGCATCGCCAAGCCAGCCATCGTCGGTTTGGCTATCCTGCTCATGGCCGTCCCGGCGTTGGTCGGATCGGGCGTGCAGCGGATGTGGTCCATGCGCGAGTTCTCTCAGTTGCGGGTCCCGATCGGCCTAGTCCGGGCCGCGGAATACCTGCGCGACCACAGCGGCGCGCAGGACGTCTTCCAGGATTCACAGTTCGATTGGACCTACACGGTGGCTGCCCTGTCGGAGCGAAGGGCGTACGCCGCACGCACGCTGACGCGCATGCCCTACCACAGCGACATGGTGGAAGAGCGAGCCGCCGCCATCGAACGGTTCATGGGCCTTCGCGATGCCGACGCTGTCGTCGCCGCCGCCCGGAAACTCGGCTTTCGTTGGTTCCTGCTCAAGCCGGCCAGCAACGTGGACTGGCCGGCGGAAATCGTGAACCATCCGGCATTCGAGCTGGATCGATTCAGACTCTACCGATTCTAGGGCGTCGTCCCGACTGGCTGGTTCGACGCGACGCCGGTGCGGCTACTGCCCATACTTGGCCGAGACGACGTTCGCCTGGATCTGCTCGTCGGTTGCATCCGACGGGTAGCCTTCGACGATGGCCCCTTCGTAGAAGGTGCCCTGGCTCGCGTTGTTGTTGCTGTAGCAGCAGTCACCCCCGCTTCCCAGCATGACGGCCCCTTGCTTGTTGGGGGTGAAGGCCGGCTTGCCCGAGTAGACGGTGCTCAGGCTGCCGGTGGTTGCGTCGGCGCCTTTGAGCACCAGGGTCGATCCATTGTTCTTGAGCATGGCCGTGACGTACTTGCTGGTGAAAGACTTCTGGGTCGAAGGCCAGGACTGGCTTCCGCCGGGATAGATCCCGCATTCCGGATCATGCTCGACCCAGGGACCCGAGCCCTGGCAGCCTCCGAACCAGCAGCTCGTGCCGAAGTAGAGCGCGTCCATGGACCCACAACCGCCGACCGTTCTGCTCGTTTCGCCCTGTCCGTAGTCGAAGCAACAGAGCCCGTTCACGTGCGTGCCGCTGGTCACCATGTAGATGCCCTGCGGTGAGTTGCCGAGCGGCAAGCCTTTCTTGGATCCGTCCACCCAATAGGCTTGGCTCGCATTGATGTAGGCCGAGTAGACCTTGTGACCGCTGACGTTCAGTGATTCCGCCTTGGCGTTCGCAGGAGTATGGCCGCTGATGCCGCCGACCGGGCTGTCGGTTCCCTGCCACGTGAGATCGACTCCGTGTCCGGTCTGGTCGTAGATGTAGAGCAGATAGCACGCCCCGGTCGCACAGTGTGATTCTTGCGCGGCCGAATCGGCGAAGCCTCCCGGGCTGAGGGTGTTGATATCCAGGGTTGCGCCCGATGAGTTCTTGATCTGATAGAGCTTCCCGCTGTACGAGCCAAACAGAGCCCGGATCGTGCTGTGCGCCACGGCGCACGGGGTATCGGCAGCAGCAAAGATGTCGCAAGGCGCGGTACTGCCGCCGCCCGAACCCGTGTCGCCGCCCGTGGCGCTGTCGCCGCCCGTGGCGCTGTCGCCGCCCGTGGCGCTGTCGCCGCCCGTGGCGCTGTTGCCGCCCGATGCTCTGCCGCCGGTGGCCGTCGTGCCGCCGCGCCCCGTCCTGCCGCCGGTCGCCGTCGCACCGCCATTGGCTGTCGTGCCGCCAGTTATGGGGGTGCCCGTCGCGCCGCCGGCCGCCGTCCCGCCGTTGGCCGTCGTGCCACCGGTCACGGGGGTGCCGGTCGCGCCGCTGGTCGCCGTCCCGCCGTTGGCTGTCGTGCCGCCGGTCGCGGGTGTGCCCGTTGTCCCGCCCGTGACGCCGCCGCCGGTGCTCACCCCTCCTACCCCCGTGCCGCCCGCGCTGCCGCCAGCGCCGCCGCCTCCGCTCTCGCTTGTCCCGCCACTTGCACCGCCTGTGCCAGACGGTAGGCCGCCGGAGTTCGCCGGATTGTCAGTACTGCTGCTGTCTGCGCACGCCGTTGCCAGAACGGCAACGACCAGCGCGATCATAGGACGAAGAACAACACTGGCTCTCATAATCAGTCTCCACCGCGGGGGAATGAAACGACATGGTCTTCTACCACGGGAAAAGGATCCTGGCATGGCGCAAAGAAACCATTGCATGACCCAAAACGGCGGACAAGGGCACAGCCACGGTCGCAGTGGTGTTGGAGGTCCGTTTCCGTCCTTCAATCTGCACTAACGTCGACACGGCCGCGACGACAGTCCGGTCACGGCCGCTTTTTCCACCACAGGGGGTGCCTCTTGAATGTGAGACCGCCAGATCGCTCTGTCACTGCTCAAGCCCGGGCATATCGCGCTGTGGTCGCGCCCATCGTGCAAACGGTAGGCCCGTTTGTGCCAACACCAGAATCCCCTCGTGCTGCCAACGCGGTGGCTGCCTGAGGGCCGACTGCCAGCCGGCCCATGGTCGGGACATCCAGAATCCTCGTTCACGCACTTGAATGTTCGGAGGTCGGCGTTCTTCAGGGGCGCGCTTCGACATGACAAGATTTGCCAGCGCCGAGTCAGGTTCTCCAGAGCAAGATCGGGTTCTGGCGAAGTGTGGGTCACGTCTGGAGCACGGGGAGCTGGCCCATTCGGGTCCCTCGGCAGAATCGGATGCGGGGCCAAGATTGACCGACCGCGTGTGAAGCGGTATTCCCCACCTCGTCTGCAGGAGAGAAGGACCATGAAGCGCCAGGCGATCACGTTCCCATTGGCTCTTGCGCTGACCGCAGTCGCGGTCGCGTGCGGCGACGCGGCCTCCGATTCCCCGGGGAGTGGAGGATCTTCAGGCGTAGGGGGCTCTGCCGCCACCGGCGGTGGCTCGTCGACCGGCGGCCAGCAGTCCACGGGCGGTAGCTCGAGCAGCGGAGGCGCGGACTCCTGCTCCAACACGCCCTGCGGCGGCGACTTGGTCGGAACCTGGACGGTGACGTCGTCGTGTCTGACCGTGAGTGGTGAGGTGGACCTGTCGCCAGCTGGTATCGATTGCACGCGCGGGCCGATCACCGCGGGGGCACTGCAGGTGACCGGAACGTTCACGGCCAACGCCGACACGACGTTTTCCGACGAGACGACCACGACCGGCAACGTAGACTTCACGTTGCCGGACCAGTGCCTGAATGTGTCGGGGACCAGAACGACCTGCGATGGGCTAGGTCGATCAGTCCTTACATCCATAGGCTTTGCCTCGGATTCGAAGTGCCAAGACGCTGCGGGGGGCGGATGCACGTGCCAGGCCCCCGTCTCGCTAACCGGCTACGGCAAGATGGGGATCGTATCCATGATGCCCTTGACAAGCGGCAACTACTCGACCGCGGGCAGCGTGGTCACGTTCACGGACGGTTTCGAAACCATATCGTACTCGTACTGCGTCTCGGGGAACACGTTGACCCTGACCCCGCAGACCACGTTACCGATCACGACGGGTGCGATCGTGCTCCAGAAGCAGTAGGCCGCAAACACGGCTCCTTTCAATCGAAACGCGGCATCAATGAGCGAGTCGTGAAATACGAATCAACACGTCCGCGTCATTCTGGAATTCCAGCATCGTCTGAAGGCGACGATCGGGCCAGATGTCATACGCGGGCAGCAGCTCGTTCGTGGACAGCCTGACCTGCTGCACCAGGTAGATGTCGTAGAACAGGTGGCGGGCGAAAGCCTTGAAGATGAAACGGTCATTCCTTGCGGTCTCGAAGTCCATCGCGCCGTATCCCATGATGGTGTAAAGATTCGGACGATCGGTGACGATGAGAATGCGCTTCTCGTTCAGGCTCTCGAAGAAACGCCAGGTGGTGGCGGACTCCCTGGTTTGGGTCAGCCGGTTCATCATCCGGTGCTGCGCAGCGATCGGCAGGTGGATCGCGAAGACCGCCGCGGCGAGCAGGACAGCGACGAAGGGCCTCCAACGCTTGAGCGCAAGGCTCAGGACCCACGCAGCGGCAAACGCGAAGAAGGTGTCGATGACGATGACCAGGCGCGCGGCCGAGGGGTACTGAGCGCGTCCCCACGCGTAGGTGAAGACGAGAACGGCCTGCACGGACATCCAGGCGGCAACCAGGATGGCGAATCTCAGTTCGGGATCTTTCCAGTCGGGTGCAAGCAGGCGGCGGTACAGCCAACGTAGCCACACGATGCACCCGACGACGCCCAGGGCGATCACGAGGGCCGAATGGGCGGGCTGGGGAGCGAACGGTGACAGGATGGGCTTGAAGTACTCGCCCGAGTTGTTGAGGAAGTTCTTGAAGCTGAAGACGACCGTCCCGGGGTCCTGATGCGGTACGTTGCCACCCAACATCGCCTGCGAGACGCGTGGCAAGAGATATGCGGGTGTCAGAGCGTAGATGAATGCGTACGGCCGCAGCGTGCGCCAGGTGACCATCCGGAAGAGGAGCAGCAGCGCCACCACCGGCGGGATGAACAGGGCGCTCTCGTAGCGGATCTCGGCGAACATGCACAGATTCATCCAGAGGATCGCGAGGGTCGCAGGTGAAGGCTCGCGACAGTGCTCGAGCAGACTCTTGATGACGAGCAGCGCGAAGAAGGCGGTCAGGAAATCGAACCCGCCCGAGCGGACCGAGATCAAGGCGGTGGGATGGGCCACCACGAACAGGGAGGCAACGATGGCGAAGGTCTCACCGCCCAGGGACTTGGCCAGTCGGTACGACACCAGCACGAAGGCGGGCAGCACCATCAGGTTGAACAGGAAGACGTTTTTGTACGAGTAGCCGCGCAGGACGTGGACCAGGCTGACCAGGAACGGGAAGAGCGGTGGCCGACGGTCGACCACCACATCGATATCCCAGTAGCTGTCGTAGTAGTTCTTGCCAGAGACGGTGAAGGTGGCGGTCTTGGTGGCAAAGAGGTTCTTCGAGGTTCCGACCAGGTTCGCTTCGTCGGAAAGAACCCGTAAGGCGGGATGGATGGCGAGCCCCGCGATCACCGTCACCACGAGCGCGATCACGAGGCCCGGCCAGTTCTCCTTCAGCCACGTCACGATCGCCGCCCGCCGCACGTCGCGCGCGGCATGGAGGTAGGTACCGGCCCAGCACAGTACCGTAGCCATCAGGAAGTAGTACGTCGTGTGGACGTAGAGCCGTTCGGCGTAGCTGCGCTGGGCGACGCTGACCATGAGCAGGGCCAAGAGCACCGTCGGCAACAGAACAAGAGCGAACTTCACCGGAGTCCGGACTGGCGTGTTCATGGTCGGCGATCCCGAGGGCTAGCTGGGGGAACACTAACACGGCCCGCGCACCACCTGTTGTGGCTACGCATCGCATCCGTCCCAAGAGATGGGCCAGAGCCGTCGCTCGGATCATCCAATCGACATCGGTCGAGGTCTGGCCTTGCGCTGCTCCCATGAAACGGGTCACGACCCGTCTGGAAGCAAGGACCGTTCCCCCCGCTGGCCTGTCCGCGGTCGTGAGGCCCCCCACAGACGTCTGCCGCCCGACGAGCGCAGAGGCAGGGTGGGCCATGCCGCGCGTCTCGGCCAGCGGTTGGGCCTCGGTGGCTGCAGGGTGTCGGCCGCTGAATGACCGACCCATCTCCCGGGAAATCGCCTCTCTGTGGGGAGAACCGAACCCAGATTGGCCGTCGGGCTTCGCCCCTCCCCTGGTGTGGTCGCCATATGCTGAGTAGAGTGGCGACCCCATGGGAGCCGTTTGGTCGGTGTCGGAGTCTGCGACCCTCACCGCTGTCGGATGGAGCAGCGAGGCGGAATCGGATAGCGACCTCCTTTGCCCCGCCCTTGTCGTCACGTGGAGCGCAGAGGCCCCCGAGCGAGTCGGGGAATCCGTGACCCTACCGCACCTGGCCCCACAAGACATCGTGATTGGGCGTGGGGTTCGCGCTCCGCGGCTGCGGGCCTCACGAGCGCTCTTTGCGCCGGCGCGCCCGGGGCAGCACGGCGAGGCCACCCCTCTCTCCAATCGGCGGATCTCGCGCGATCAGTTGCTGCTGAGCTGCGAATCCGGCCAAGCCCACCTTCGCAACATCGGCAAAGCGGCTCTGCGGGTCAATGATCGAGTCGTTTCGGAGGCGGCACTGGACTCGGGAGACGTCATCGACATCGGTCACGACCTTCAGCTCCTTTTCGTCCGCCGCCAACGCTTGCCTCGGATTTCGGCGGGGGACTTCCCGTTCGGGTGCGCCGACGCTCACGGCATCGTGGGGGAATCGGCTGTTGTTTGGCAGCTTCGACGCGAGATTGCCCAAGCCGCGTCTCGCGCGACGCATACTCTTGTGACCGGTGCCAGCGGGACTGGCAAGGAGCTCGTTGCCCGCGCATTGCACGCGACGGGAAGTCGAAGCAACGGGGCCTTCGTCTCACGAAACGCTGCGACACTTCCCTCGTCGCTGATCGATGCCGAGCTTTTCGGCAACGCCGCGAACTACCCGAACGCGGGTATGCCCGCTCGGCCGGGGCTGGTGGGGCAGGCGCACGGTGGGACGCTCTTTCTGGACGAAGTCGGAGAAGTGCCACATGCCTCGCTCGCGCACTTGCTCCGACTCCTGGATTCGGGTGAGTACCATCGTCTCGGAGATGGGCTGCCGCGTCACGCCGATCTGGTCATCATCGCGGCAACCAATCGTGCGAAGAGCGAGCTGAAGCACGATTTCCTTGCCAGATTCCCTGTTCAGCTCCACGTTCCGACGCTCGAACAGCGGCGTGAGGACATTCCTCTGATCGCGCGTCACCTGTTGACGCAATCCCATGGAGACCTGGCTCGGCCATTCCTCTTCGAACGTGCGGGGAAGCCGATGGCGCGCGTCTCCCAACGCCTGATCCGCGCTCTCTTGCGTCACCCCCTCGGCGCCAACGTACGCGAGCTCGAGCGGCTGCTGCTTCTGGCCGTGGATTCCAGCCGGGATGGCGAGATTCTGCTTCCTGCAGCGATGGCGCCCGAATTCGAGGCGTCGATGTCCCATTCCGAGGCGAGTCCTGAGAGGAGCTCCGCAGCCGAGTCAGGAAGCGTCGATGCGAAGCAACTTCAGGCGGCGCTGGACGCCCACAACGGAGTGCTCGAAAGAACCTGGCGCGCCTTGGGGCTTCGCAATCGCCACGAGCTGCGACGGCTGATCCGGCGTCACGGCCTCATCGTGCGGCGTCGGCCAGAGTAGCCATGCCACAAGCGGCGTGACAGGGCCTCGTAGAGCAAGGCCCTGTCACGCTCCGTGGCCACGGCAAAACAGGACGCCTGCAGCCGGTCGAGTCCACGGTGCCGTGACTGTCCGCCGACCAGCCCGCCACGCTGAATAGGAACCTCCTGGCCGAACCTAGTCCTACTGCCGGGAACTTCCAGAAAGCCCGCCCGCCAAGCTCGGTTTCTGGCGAAGTTTCGCGAGAACCGGAGCGGAGCGTACGTAGGGTACGTGAGCAC
>JAFGIS010000533.1 GCA_016929495.1 Polyangiaceae bacterium
CAACGGCACGATCGCACTGCCGTCGACCACCCCGTCGCAATCATCGTCAGCGCCGTTGCACACGTCGGTGCTCGGCTCGGTCGCCCCGATGCACACCAGGCTCCCGAACGTCGCCGACGCCGAATCGGTGTCGCACATGGAAACCCCTGGCGAACACGACCCCACGCTGCTGCCGCACGGGCCCCCGACATCGCTCGGTGAGTCGTCGATCTCTCCGTCGCAGTCGTCATCCTGACCGTTGCAGAACTCCAGCCTCTCCCCGGGCTGCACCACCTGTGGCCCGCTGTCGGCGTTGCAGATTCCGTTGCGCACTCCGGTCGCGGGCAAGTTGGGGTTGTTGCCCTTCACGTCGTTCGAGCCCCGGTCGCAGCACTGCAGCGTTCCACCGATGCACTTGCCGATGCCCGCATGGTCGGCTGCTGCGCAGATCCCCTGCACGCCTCCCTGGCACTTGTCCCCTACCCCTTCGGCGTCTTGCAGGTCCGCATCGGCGTTGTCGATCTGCCCATCGCAGTCGTTGTCCTTGCCGTCACATACCTCCGGCCCGTCGGCAGTGCACTCGTACTCGCATCCGTCGTCCGCCAGGCCGTTGGCGTCGTAGAACCCCTTGTCACACTTCGCGACCTGGCATTCGGTGTTCGACTCGTTGCACGCTTCGCCCGAAGACGCAGAGGAGACGCAGCGCGCCGTCCCGTGCAGGATCACGCAGCGCCGCGCGCAGCGGCCGCAGTTGTCCACGTCGTCACACGTGTCGACGTCTTCGTCGACCTTCCCGTCGCAGTCGTCGTCGCGCCCGCAGCCCTGCGCGCCGCCGAGGTCCTTGGTCACTTTGCCATCCGGATTGCTGTCGCAGTAGTACTCGCAGCCCGGAACCTTCGGGTCGATGTCGTAGTAGTCCTCTGCGCACTGGTCGTACGTGCACGTCCCGGGCGTCGACCCATCCAGCTTCTTGGGCGGCTTGCACTCGGGCTCGGTGACGCTTCTGAGCAGCGCCACGCAATTGGTCTCACAGTTGCCGCAATGGTGAGGATCGGTGAAGTCGATGTCCTCGTCCACCTTCCCATCGCAGTCGTTGTCCTTGCCGTCGCACACCTCCTCCCCCTCGTACACGCACACCCCCGACTCGGCCGCGCCCGTCCCGGTGGGCAACGGGTCGTGCCGCAGCGATTGGCCCCCGGTCCCTACATCCCAGCTGCCCCCGCCCTCACCCAGGACTTCCCCTGCGCCCGCACAGCCTTCGAAACAGTACGCGCTCTTGTGCTTCAGCTCGCACCCGGCCAGCCACAGGGGCAGCACAACGAGGCCGGCAACCAGGGCAGCCCGAACCACGCGATATCCCGTGTTCATGACCGCACCTCGTGGTTCGACCGCCCCTGCTCCTTCGACCGAGCGAGCCGACCGGCTCGGCCTCGGCCCAGTCCCATCAGCGCCCCGAGCACCAACAGCCACGCCGGGCTCGGCGTCTGCCCCGGTCGATGGCTGCATAGGCCGCCTCCGGTAGCCAGGCCCCAGCGCTTGGGACGCTTCTTCTTCGGTCCGGCTCCCGCGTCCGCCGTCGACTGGCCCGCTGCCCCCGCCGTCGTCGCCTGCGACGAGCCGCCTCCGGTGCCCTGCACCGCGTCCGTCCAGCACTCGCCTCCCTCGCAATGCTGCCCCGCGGGACAATGCACCCCTTCGCACGGAAAGTCCCCGCACGCCCCGGTCACCGGATCGCAGTACGACCCATCCGCGCACGTCGGCACCCCGTCTTGCTCTTGGCACGGACTCGGCCCGCACTCGTACTTGTCCCCCGTCGCCTGGCGACACACCTCGTCCTTGCCGCAGGCCGCTCCGCACTCGCTCGCCGTGCACCGGCCTTCCTCACACCGCTCCGGCGCTTTGCACTTCACTCCCGCACAGCTCTCGGTGCACACGTACCCTTCGTAGTCCGTATCCGGCTCGCACACTTCTTCGTCCTCACAAGGGGACTTGGCGCACGGGTCTTTTCGGCACAGGCCCCCCAGACACACCTTGCCCACGTCGCATCCAAAGAAGTAGCAGTTCTGTTCCCGACACGTCTCCTTCGCCCACCCCGTCGGCACGCACACCAGTCCCGCGTCACAGCTGATCCCGAAGCACGGGCTGTGGCACGCTCGATTCTTGCACTCGCACACCGGGATCGGTCGCCCCGGCCGGTCCTTGTCCTCCGGTGCGCATTCCACGTTGCCCTGCGCGTCCGTCACCACCTCCAACGAACAGTCCCCACACGCATCCGGTCCGATGCAGTAGCTCCCCTTCTCTCCGTCGCTGCTGCGCGCCGCGGCCACGCATTCGGCCCCGCCCAGACACGCCAGTTCCCCCGACCGGCACGGCTCCGCACACAGGCAGCGACTGCCCGTGTTCACGCATGTCTTGCCCGGCGAACACAGCGGCGGATCCTCTTCGTCCGTCGTCCCGTCGCAGTCGTTGTCCTCGCAGTCGCATTCTTCCGGCTGCGGGCCCAGGCCCCCCTGGCACACCACCACGCCCCCCACGCACCCCAGCGTCCCTCGCTCGCACGCTCCCTCGCTCTGTCCACAACGATCGCCGATCTTGCGCTTCGGGTCCCCGGGATCCGCCGTACCATCGATGCCGTCCGGCGCCGCTCCCGCTTCATCGATCTGCCCGTCGCAGTCGTTGTCGATGCCGTCGCACACTTCCGGCTCCGGGCCCTGCCCGTACAGACAGAGCTCCTCGCCGCTGCCCTCGGGGTCGCACACCAGCCTGCCCGGCCGGCACAGCCCCTGATGTCGATCCCCAGGGTATTTGCCCTCATCGTGCTCGGCAACGCACTCGTCTCCAATCGGCAAAGGACTGTCGACTTTGCCGTCGCAGTCATCGTCCTTGCCGTTGCACGTCTCGATCTCCGGCCCCTGCCCGCTGCACTCCAGCACGCCCTGGTTGCACTCGATGACCCCGGTCTCACACTCGCCCTTGTCGGACCCGCACTTGTCGCCCACCGGGCTCTGCAGGTCATCGTCGACGACCTCGTTGCAGTCGTTGTCCACGCCGTCGCACACCTCCGGCGCGGGCATCCGGCCTCCCTGGCATACCCAGCCCTGCGTGCCACCGCACACCAGAGCCCCCAGCGCGCACGGCTCGGACAGCTCGCCCAGCCCCTGACACTCCGCTCCCTCCGGCCGGCACCACTCGACTCCAGACGCTTCACACCGCTCGTCCTGCTCGCACAGCCCGGGATCGATCGGCCAGCACGTCCGCATTGCCGGGGCGTCCACCAGCGGCGGGTCGTCCGCCACTCCGTCGCAGTCGTCGTCCAATCCGTTGCACACTTCCTGCGGCGGCTCCCGCGTGAGCACGCAGGTCAGCGCCCCGTCCACACAGCGTTTCTCTCCCGTGTCGCACACACCGCACACCTCGCCCTCGTGCGGCAACGGGTCACCGTCCAGCGCCCCATCGACCACGCCGTCACAGTCGTTGTCCAGCCCGTCGCACACCTCCGCACCGGGACCCACCGCCCCGACGCAGCCGCTGCCCCCGCAGGGCACCTCGCCGTGCCGGCACACGGTGTGCGGGTGGCTCTTGGCATCGTAGTAGACCAGACTCGTTCGACCGGCAGGCAGCTCCGGATCGCACGCCTCGCCCGGCGCGCCGTCGTCAATGAGCCCATTGCAGTCGTTGTCCAGCCCGTCGCACACTTCCTTGCTCGTCGACACATCGCAGTCCGCGTAGCTGTTGGGCGCATTGCGCGCCGCGCCCGGAGCCAGCGGCTCGCCATCCAGCTTCGTCCAGCGATGCCCGCACGCCCGGATCCCCTGGCAGCCCGGCGTCGTGGCCAGCACACACGGGATCGAAAGGTCCGACTCGTCGTCCTCCGCCTCGTCCACGTACCCGTCGCAGTCGTTGTCTCGCCCGTCGCAGATCTCGGCCGTGGGTATGCACGCGCCGCATTCGGGCAGCTCGTCGACCACGCCGTCGCAGTCGTTGTCCTTGCCGTCACAGGTCTCGGGCACAGGGCAATCGGGACACTTCCTGTATCCTTCGTCGACCTCGCTGCTGCGGCCGGGATCGGCCGGGTCCTGGTTGTAGAGCCACTCGCAGTCGTTGTCCTGGTCGTCGCACGCCTCGCCCGGGTCCACGCACAGCCACTTCGTCTCCGGATCGTCTCCGTCCTCGTCGGGATCCCAGCAAGGCAACAGGGTCTTGTCCCCCTGGGGGTTGTCGGTGCTGATACTCTCTGCGTACGAGTCCAGGCATGCGTCCCGGGTGGCAGAGTTGGTCCACTCGCAGCAGCCCGCGCCGCTCCAATGTCGACTACAGTAGACGTTGTACCCCTCGTCCGTACAACCGTTGCAATTGTTGTCCTCGTTGTCACAAGTCTCGGGCGCGATGGCTTGCGCGACGATGTCCGCGAGGGCCGCAGACAGCTCGGCCTCGTTGGTGGCAAAGAGCGACCTTTCGGTGCCGCCGGCGGCTGCGATTTGGTCCGTGGTAGAGACCACCCCACCGATGAAGTTGATGACGTGGGTCTCAATCTGTAGCCCTTCGTGGAGCGCAGTGGCAGCGTCCACCGCCGCCGCCGCAGCGTCAGTGCCGACCTTGTCGCATTCCTCCTCGCCGTCGGTCAGCAGAATCACGTTGACCGACCGACAGGCAGGGTCAGAGGGATCCAAAGGCGAAGGATAGGAGACCGCCCCATCCGCGCGCTCCCAGTCCCCGTGGAAGTAGCGGTACACATCACGGAGCGCCCCGGAGATGGGCGTGCCACCGTTGGCGGCAACCTCCTTGCCCCCGGTACAGTCGTTGTCCACCCAGCTGAGAAGCTCGGGCACGTCGCTGTCATCGTCGGCCGGGTCGACGGGCACGAGGATCGTGCCGCCCTGCCGCTGAAGCACGGTATCTGAGAGGGTGGAGCCTCCTGGGGGCTCGACCGCCGTCCCGTGGGAAGGACCACAGGAGGTCACGTATCCGTAGCTGCAGCCGGGCTCGTTGCAGGCGCCCGGGCAGTCTTCCAGCCAGACGGCGAACTGCGCCAGGCCGAACTCCACCAGGCCGGAAAATGCCTGAATCGTGTTGTACGCAGCGCATTTGGCGTGCCCGGCGCGGGTCGACGGGTATCCGGGACACGAGGGAGGTTCGTCCGTGGTGACCTCGTCCGTCATCGAGCCGGAGCTGTCCAGCACGAGCATGAAGTACGGCTTGGCGGGCGCAGGCCAGTCGGAAGGATCCGGCGAGCGACATGCTGCCGGCTCAGCCACGGCCCGAGGCACGATCGTGAAGGTCGCGAGCAGGGCGCCGAGCACGCGGCCGACAGAACGCAACCGCGCGCCCTGCCATCTCACCGGTATCCGCTGCGGTTTTCGCGACCCCCTCGTTGCTCTCCGACTGCTCTGCTCGAACCCGTTCTGCTCAAACCCAAGTGAAGCTCCATCGACCATGACCCCACTCCTGCGAGTCTCCTGGCTGCGGGACTCGGCAGGCCGAGACCGCAGACGCACGTGAAGGCCGCCCACCGCGGCAAGTCCAGCAACAGTACTCCAGCAGAGACACACGAGCAAGGACGGACGAGGCGGAGGGGTGTCGCATGGGGCCGCGCTTTTGTTCGCGCCGATTGCCTGCACGATCACACGCATGGCGTTACGCTTCTGTGCTGGCGGATCCGTGCGGTCTGGGTCACTGGGCCGGTACAGTCGCCTCGGTGCCCCCACGCGAGCGCCGCGCTCGCGTCAGGGGGCACCCGCTCGGACGCGGACCCGAGCGCGCGTCCGAGCGGAACGCGCAGCGACGTTGAGCGGTGGGGCAGCCCGAACCCATGCTCCGTGGGGCAACTCCAACCCATCCTCGAACAGAAGCCGGCTCGGGCGAGCTCGTGACGACGAGGCCCGAGAACCGGCGCGGTCGGATCCCCGACTACTCGTGGGCGAGCGCTCGTTCGATGAGCGGCCGCACCTCGCGCGTGAGCAGGGCGAAGCCGCTCGGCGTGGGGTGCAGGCCGTCGGCCATGGTCGTGGTCAGAATGCGACCATCCGGTTCGACGAAGGGCGCTCCGACATCGTGATAGCTCACGCCCTCGGGGAGCAATGCAGCTCCGGTTCGACGAGCGCAATGGTGGCCTCATGGCACGAGTCGACCCCAATGGGATCCCCGAACAGTGGGCCTATGACGGATTCGGCCGGCTGACAGCGTCGTCAGGCCCGGAGGGCTCGACTTCTGTTTCTTTCTCCCTGCAGACGGACCCCACCGAGCTGTTGATCAAGTCGTTCACTCAAGTCCAGAGCCCGGACGGCCATCAGGCGACCTACGGCTTGGACCGACTCGGACGCAAGCGCTACTCTCGCGAAACCGGGTATGGCGGCGTCGACGTCTTGCAGAGCTACGAATACGACGCGTTCGGGCGGCTCGCGGCCGTGGTGCGGCCGCACGTTGTCGAGGGTGACGGTTCCCAGGGCGTCGTGACCTACCAGTACGACGGTTGGGATCGGCTCGTCGGTGTCGTCAATGCCGATGGGACGACGCGCTCCATCGACTACGCCGCGGAGCCCGGCCTGTCGTCTCAGTACCGCACCGCCTGGACGGCGTCCGTTCCGGTCGCGACACAGGTGGTTCGCACGACCGATGAACTGTCGCACCAGAGCGTGCTCGTCTACGACTACAAGGGCAAGCTGCTCCGGAACATAGACGCCGGCAACGTAGACTCGAGCACGCCGAGCACCACGGACCTCGCGTATGGGCCGTTCGACCAACTCGCACGCATCGTCGACAACATGGGCAACGAGACCGTGTTCGAGTACGACGACTACGGACGACGGACCGGCTTGACCGATCCCGACTCGGGCCACTGGAGCTACACGTACACCCCCCACGACGAGCTCGAGACCGTCACGGACGCCGCCGACAACCTCACCTCGTTCGTGTACGATTCCTTGGGCCGACTCAAGGAGCGCACCGCCGTCTTCGGGGACAGGTACGAGGAAAGCTCGTGGACCTATGATGGCCTGGGCCCGAACGAGATCGGGCGGCTCACGGATACACACACGTCCACGACGACGTCGACGACGTCCAGCGGCTACCACGTGCGCTACCTGTACGAGCCCCCTTCGGCGACGTACAATCGCGGCCTGCTGCAAGGAACCATGCGTGAAGTAGACGGCGAGAGCCTGATGCTCGAAACGCACGTCGAGTACGACGAGCACAGCCGGATCGCGCGCCTCGACTATCCTGCGCCCGACGACGTGGTCGTGAGCGTCCAGTACGACTACAACGGGCCGTTCGTGTCAGCCGTCCGTGACGTGACCGGCGGCGACGACCGCGTCCTTTGGCAGATGCAGGCGGCCGACGACCAAGGCTATCGCATCGGCACGGAGTACTTCGGGACCAGCGGCGCGACCACCAGCTACGAGTACGAGCCCCTCACCGGCTTGTTGAGCCAAGCACTGACGACCGCCAACGGTACCCAGCTGCAGGAGCTCGCCTATGGGTACGAAGCCAACGGCCTGGTCCGCGACCGCGTGTTCAGCCCGAACGCGAGCCAGCACTACGTTGACCATTTCGAATACGACGAGCGCAACCGCCTGGTACAAGCCGGCTACCCGTCTGCGTTCGTCTACGACGAGATCGGCAACATCACATTGAAGCCCGACATCGGCCCCTACGCCTGGCAGGATACAGATCCCCCGCACCTGCCGTCCAACTTGGGGCAACACACGTATCACTACGACACGCGAGGCAACGTGACGTCTCGTGACGGGCCCGAAGTTCCGCAGTTCCACCAGGCCTTCAGCTACACGTCGTTCGACCTTCCGAGCGAGGTCACCACAGGCTTCACGAACCCCGTCGTGACCCACCTGGAATACGACGCCGACCAGACGCGCGTGCTCAAGTGGACCGACGACACGCGCACCTACTACGTTGACGACCTCTACCGAGCCACCCTCACCGAAACCCCAATCTCGCAGGTCGAGCACCGCTACCTCGTGTACGTCGGCGACCGCCAAGTCGCCGAAATGGTCCGCCTCGACGGCGAGCCCACCCCCTCGGCAACCTACGACCTATTCTCCGACATCCTCGGCTCGCCGATGACGATCACCGACGGCGCCAATACGTACACGCAATACTTCGATCCCTTCGGCGAGTACGGCGTCGCCACCGACAACACCACGGGCGTGATCACGGGCTTCACCGGGCACTACCACGACCCGGAGCTCGGCCTCATCAACATGAAAGGCCGCATGTACGACCCGGCAGCCGGGCGCTTCCTGAGCGCTGACCCGATCCTCAATGCAGGGTCGACCCAGGGCCTCAACCCGTATAGCTACGTCTACAACGACCCCATCAACCGGACCGACCCGAGCGGCTTCTGGAGCTGGAGCGATCCAGCGGTCGGCGTCACCGCCTGGGCGATGTTCGTCGTGGGCGCGGCGGCTATCGCCGGGCCGGGAGTAGCGGCACTCGCGGGGCCAGGGGCGGCAGCAGCCACTGCAAACCTGGCC
>JAFGIS010000534.1 GCA_016929495.1 Polyangiaceae bacterium
CGACGCCCTCACATACTCCGGAAGCCGTCGGTCGCAAGCAGGAGATTGCGGCGCTGGCGTTCCAGGTCGAGCAGTCCTCGCCCTTTCAGCTCGTGGGCCGGGCCAAGGTCCTGTCGTGAACCGTGTCGGGCCAGGGCAGGCGTGGGCGCGCGCGAGCCCCGGCGGGGCCGAGCTTCCTTAGGCTCGCGGGAGATGTTAATACCCGAGCATTGCTGGAGATTGAAGCCCCACTCTGCCCTCGGGTACCTGCGCGTCTCTGGGTTTCTCGAAGTATGGCTGCGCAGATTGCGACCGTACGCGGCCGCGAATGCCTGAAGGACGCGGCGCGGAGCGCACGAGGACGAAGGGGGGTCGGCAGGAGCCTTCCGGCAAGCCAGGCAGCGTGCCGCCACGACCTCGCCTCGCACGCGATCGCAGGGGCTGTACACGCCTGGCGTTTTGGCCGTTCCTGTGGTGCTGCCCACTAGTTCGGGCAGGCCTCGCTCGGGCACCAACCGCGACATGCACCATCCTCCGTCACCGCTGGCACGCCGCTACGAGTACGTAGGGCCTCTCAAGTCGAGCAGCACGCTGACGGGCTGGATAGCCCGCGACGTGGCGACCGGAAGGTATGTGCGCCTGATGGGCATCGAGCTCGAAGAGGCACAGAGGTTGGAGCACGCCGTCGGGGTGCGTCACCTGCATCTGGTGTCGTTGCTGGAGCTCATTGGTGACCCGAATGCGGATGCAGTGCCAGAAGACGTGAGCCTGTCTCCGCGCGCGTGCGTCGCGGTCTGTGAACACGTGTACGGCACCACGCTGCACCGACTGGTCAGTGAATCCGGACCGCTCGCGCCCTTCAAAGCGGTCGCCTGGATCATGCGCCTGATCGATGCGCTCGAGCCGCTGCACCGTCACGGTGTCGCGCATGGCACCGTGTCTCCGCGCAGCGTGATCGCCGCTCCCAAGGGACGAGTCATCCCACCGGTTCTCTCGCAGCTCAGCGCCCCGGCGCTCGCCGGCTACTGCTCCCCGGAGCTGCTGCGCGGCGGCGAGTTGTGTCCAGCCGACGACGTCTGGGCTCTTCATGCAACGCTATACCGCAGCGTGACGGGCCGAGCGCCCTTCGACGACGAATCCGCCGAGGCGCTCATCAATTGCATCACCAAGCGTGGCGTCCTGCCATTGTCGCGTTTCGGCATCCGAGACCCCGAGCTCGACCGCCTGCTCGTGGCAGGTCTGGACTCGAACGCCGGGACCCGGACGACGACGCTCGGCGAGCTCCGACGCGCGCTCGATCGCTGGGAGCGCGGCGAAAAACCGGTGGTGACGCCCCGGACCGCGTCCATGCAACCGGTTCCGCGCTTCCGCACGTTGTCCTTGAGCGGTCCGGGAGTGCACGAGCGGCGTTTCACGTTTCAGGAGAAAGCCATTCCCGCTGACGAGGGGGAGCCCGTCAGCCCCCCGCCTCCCAGCGTGACCAGCAGACCCAGCGCTACCGGTGGGTCGGTCCATCCGCCCCGTCCATCTAGCAGCTTCCCGGAGCCCACGCGGCCCCAGGCGAGTCCTGGGCTGACCGTTGCCAATGCATCCAGCCCTCAGGCAGCCAGCATGGCGGTCGCTCGAGCTCGCGCCGCTCGCGCCTCGATGCCCTCGCTGGGACCGTTCCAGCGCAAGAAGCTGCGCTGGCCGTGGATCGCTCTGTCTTGGGTCCTGGCCGGTGCGGTCGTCGCGTATGTCCTGCTGCAGCCTCGGTACCGGAGCATGGTCGGGCTGCCCGGCGCAGCACCTGTCCCCAGCCGGCTGGCGCTCGACGGGCCAACCCGCCGCTACAGCACGGGCAGCGCTCCCAAGCAGAGCTTGTCCGAATGCGTTGCTTCGTACTTCCCGAAGGACACGTTTCGGTCCGACCAGAAGTTCGAGTTCGTCTGCGCTGATGGCGACTTTCGCGATGCCGCATACCACTTGGCAGACCTCGTGGAGGAACGCGCCGACGCGGGCGCGTCCCTGTCCGCCGCGGAGATCGTGCCCGATGGCGGGCTACTGGTGCGCAGCCCTCTGGCGAAACGATTCTGGGACCTGAGCTGGTATGGCCTGGCCGCGGCGGCGGTCGTGCGCCAGGGGTGCTGCACCAACCCGCCGGCCGTCGATCTCCCGCGCAGCAAGGGCTGGTGCCCACAGCTCGAGAAGCTCGTGCGACAGATCGGCGACGAGAGCAGGAAGCCGGTGGACTTGTCGCCCACGGTGCGCCTGTTCGACCAGGCGATTTCCTGCCTGTTCGCGAACGGGATGGCGAAGGTGTACTACCGACGCTACGACGGCCCCCCGACGCCACAGCACCGCGTGACCTTCGAGCTGTTTCTGAAAGCCGCGGCCGAGAAAGACGCCCGGCGCTCGGCGATCCGGAGCAGGTCGGGGAGGTAGGGGGCATTCGTAGCGCGCCGACGGCGGACGTCTGGTGGGCGTCAGTGAGTCGAATTTCGTGGAAGTCGACCAGGCGGAGTCGCTTGCATCTGCCCCTGCGGGCTCGTGGCGTAGCCTCGCGCGGCTCGATGCGTCACTGGTTGCCGACGAACGTCGTGACGGATTGCGCGGCAAGGGAGCTGGAGAACCGTCCGGCGGACACCGAGATGGCCGTCCCAGCAGCCAGGTTGGAGCTCGAGGAGGTGACGTACGACCTTGACCGGCGGGGCGAGCGCCTGCAGCTTCGGTTTCAGCACCTTGATGAAGGCGTTCATCTGTGGCGCGCTGAAGTTGCATGATCGGTAGCTCGCCACGGAATCTGGCTCGTTCTGCGGCGACGGGCCCCACAGGTCCACGCCGGCATTCTGCTCGAAACACGCAAGACACGCGGCGTCCCGGACGAATGGCCCCCCAATCGCCCTGCCTTCCATCGCCTACCGCAGCTGTTTGTAGTGATTGATGAGCCCGTTGGTCGAGCTGTCGTGGGAGCTCACTGGGGCGGGTGCCTCCAGCTCGGGCACGATCACGCTGGCGAGCTGCTTGCCCAGCTCGACGCCCCACTGGTCGTAGCTGTTCAGGTTCCAGATGATGCCCTGGACGAAGATCTTGTGCTCGTAGAGCGCGATGAGGCGGCCCAGCGTGTTGGGGTCGAGCTCTTCGAAGAGCAAGGAGTTGGTCGGTACGTTGCCCGGGAAGACCTTGTGCGCCGCGAGCCGCTCGAGCTCGGCGCCCCGTCTGCCAGCTCGCTCGAGCTCGGCCCGCGCCTCCCGGGCGGTCTTGCCGCGCATCAGCGCTTCGGTCTGCGCGAAGAAGTTCGACAGGAGCAGCTGGTGGTGGCTCCCGAGTGGATTGTGCGAGCGCGCCGGGGCCAAGAAATCCGCGGGCACGAGCTGCGTGCCCTGATGGATCAGTTGATAGAAGGCATGCTGTCCGTTCGTGCCCGGTTCACCCCAGAGCACGGGACCCGTCTGGTAGTCGTCGATCGGCTCGCCGTCGCGGGTCACGCGCTTGCCGTTGCTCTCCATGTCGGCCTGCTGCAGATACGCGGCGAAGCGATGCAGGTACTGGTCATAGGGGAGGACCGCGTAGCTCGCGGCCCCGAAGAAGTCGCGATACCAGATGCCGAGCAAGGCCATGATGATTGGGATGTTTCGAGCGAGCGGCTGAGTCCTGAAATGCTCGTCCGCTTCGTACGCCCCTGTTAGCATGTCGTCGAAGCGGTCCATGCCGACGACGCAAGCAAGCGACAGACCGATCGCGGACCACAGCGAGTAGCGCCCGCCGACCCAGTCCCAGAACTCGAACATGTTCTCGGTGTCGATACCGAACTCGCGCACGCGCGCAGCGTTGGTGGACAGTGCAACGAAGTGGCGGCTGACGGCCTGCTCGTTCCCGAGTTTGTCGACCAGCCAGCTGCGCGCGGTGTGCGCGTTGGCCATCGTTTCTTGGGTCGTGAAGGTCTTGGAAGCGATCACGAACAGTGTGCGCTCGGGATCGAGTTTCTTCAGTGTCTCGGCGATGTCGGTGCCGTCGACGTTGGACACGAAGTGCGGGACCAGATCCGGCTGCCAATACGGGCGCAGCGCCTCGCTCGCCATCTTGGGTCCCAGGTCGGAGCCGCCGATGCCGATGTTGACGATGTCGCCGAGCGTCTTGCCGGTGAAGCCCTTCCAGGCTCCGGAACGCACGGCCTCCGTGAAAGCACGCATCTTCGCCAGGACGGCACGGACTTTGGGCATCACATCCTCGCCATCGACGAGGATGGGCCGCTCGCCCCGGTTGCGAAGCGCGACGTGCAGTACGGCGCGATCCTCGGTCAGATTGATCTTTTCTCCCGCGAACATGCGATCGCGCCAGCCAGCGACGTCGGCCTGTTTCGCCAGACGGAGCAGGAGCCCCAGCGTTCTCTCTGTGATTCGGTTCTTCGAGAAGTCGAAGAGCAGGCTGCCGAAACGGAGCGAGTAGCGCTCGAAGCGTTCAGGATCCTGAGCGAACAGATCACGCATGTGAAGATGCTTGACCTGATCGTAGTGGGCGCTCAGGTTCGCGTAGGCAGCGGATTGGGTGAATCGGGACATGTTGACCTGCCTCTGGTACGTGAAGCTCAGCTCTCGAAGGGCGCGACGTCTCCAGCGCCGATCCGGATGATCCTGGGCTCCGGGCCGGTGATATCGATGATGCTGCTCGGCACGGTACCGCCGGGGCCGGCGTCGAGCACGAGACTCAGTCCCCGGAATTCCGCGTCGATTTCCCTGGGATCCGGCGTGGGGGGCGCGCCGGGCCGGCACGCCGTCGTGGAGATGATCGGGCGCCCGAGCTCGCGGGTGATCGCCATGACGACCGGGTGATCCGGGACGCGGATGCCTACGGCCTTGCGTGCGTTCTGAACGATCTTGGGCACGTCGCGCGTCGCCTCGACGATGAAGGTGTAGGGTCCGGGCAGGTGCTTGCGCAGGATGCGAAAGACGTGATCGTGCATCAGCGCGTACTGCGACACGTTCGTCAGGCCCTGACAGACGAACGACAACTTGTGCGACCGATCGAGACCCTTGATCTGATAGAGTCGATCAATCGCTTTCTTGTTGAGCAGGTCGCAGCCGAGTCCGTACGCCGTGTCCGTCGGATAGGCGACCACGCCGCCCTCTTCGATCGCCTGGACGGCGCGTCGGACCTTCCGCGGTTCCGGGTACTCCGGATTGACTTCGACCAGCATGGCGAGCTCCGTCGCCGGCCTGGACCTGGCGCAGGGTCGGCGACCTTCGACGCGGAGGTCCCGCGTCCGGGGCCCGGCACGCTAGCACGAAAGCCACGTACGCCCGCCGACGCTGCTGTTTGGTTTGGACGGTCGCGCTCGCGCAAAGCTGCTTCCCAACGCACGAAAACGGGGCGTTTGGGGGTAAGCGCCCCCTGTGCCCCGTTGATTGAGACGACCACCCGGATCGCCGCCCCTCACTCGAGCATGAACACGACCTCGATCAGGTAGTTCTTCGAAATGCGCCCCGAGCGCGAGCGGCTGGCTTCGCTAGAACCCGAGCTCTTTCTTGCGCTGCTCGCACATCGCGTGCGGCGGCTGGCGGTGCTTGATGACAGGGAGCTTGGGTGCCCTCTCGGCGTTGATCTCGAGCCAGCGCACCTGGTCGGCAGCCAGCTCGTCCTGGTCGTAGATGGCCTCGACCGGGCACTCCGGGACGCAGGCGCCGCAATCGATGCAGACGCCCGGGTCGATGTACAGCATCTCATCGTCGCCGTGAAAGCAGTCGACCGGGCAGACCTCGACGCAGTCAGTCGTGCGACAGAGGCGGCAGTTGTCCGTTACCACGTAGGTCATCGCATCGTCTTTCGTATGTCACGGCCAGGCAGCTCGCCGCTAGGCGAGGTCGCGACGGAACGTACGGCTCGCGTTATTGGGCCAAATGGCCGCGAAGGCAAGAGCGGGGATCCCGGTGCGCTGTTTCTGTTTCCATACGCCAAGGTCCCATTGCTGCTGCCCCCGCGTGTTCACGGCGCTGTGCGTCCGGCCGCCAGCGCTTCGCGCCGCCGGCCGGGGCCCGCCAAGCCCCTCGTTCCTCGGGGCGGGGGCCCGCGGTCCCGATCGTCGCTGCAGAGCGGGCTGGACGCCGAAGGTCACCACACCTTCGGTTTGTTCTCGACGACTGCCCGGCGCACGGTCACCATACCGCACGTCCGCGCTCGACGATGGCCCGGCGCGACCCCGGCAGCACGGTGACCGATCATCC
This sequence comes from Polyangiaceae bacterium, assembly GCA_016929495.1. Taxonomy (GTDB): domain Bacteria; phylum Myxococcota_A; class Polyangia; order Polyangiales; family Polyangiaceae; genus JAFGIS01. Next base: position 6,180 of record JAFGIS010000534.1, read on the forward strand.
TCGCGTCTACTGCGAGTCTCCTGTCCATTGCCGGATCAGGTCCGCAATTCGCGCTCGAGTCTGGCCGTCCGCATTCTTGATGTAGCGTGCGCAGAACGCGGCCGATGCTTCGCGACAGCAATCCGGCTCATCCAGCGCCCGGTCCACCGACGCGCAGAGCTCTGCGAAAGACCGAGCTCGCAGTCCGCCGATCTGGTCCGGAGCGAGCTTCCACTGAGCGGCTGGATCGGAGACGTGGCAGCTCAGGAGCGTGCCTTTGGCCAGAATGCGCTGCACGTACGTGTGGCTTTGGATATCGACGGGGTCGATGTGAACGCTCGGACGCCTGGTATGGTAGAAAGCGTTGAGGAACGAGGAGTAGTTGGAGACGAGCACGTCCGTAACCAGCAGATCCACGCACGAATCAGGGTAGTCGCTCTTGAACTTGAGCTGGACATGCGGAAAGCGCGACGCCAGCCCTTCGAAGCGCGCTAGCTCGTCCGGTTCGTACCTGTGTCGATCGTGCACGCGCACGAGCAGGTTGGCCCCTCTGTTGCCGACGTGCTCGGCGAACCGGGACAGGAGTTCAGCGTCATCCCCCCAGTGAGAGAACGCGCCGCCATGATGCCATGTCAGGCCGAGCGTGACCGTTCTGGTTGCCACCACGTCGATGGAGTAGTGTGATTGAACCCGACTTGGACGGAAATCCGCACGCAGGGGGCTCGACGGCAGTAGGAGATCCGAATAGGGCGAACCCACCGACACGACGTTTTCCGGGGCCAGTTGCGAATGAGCGATCCGATACTCGCGATCCCAGTCTCCGAACGCGAGCCAGCGAAACGCGGAACTGGGCCGGCCGACGTCGCCTATCAAAGCGCCGAGCCGGTCGCGCCAGCCACTCAGGTCGTCTACGCGCCAGCCGAAACCGTGCCACAGAGCCAACCATAGCGGCGCCACGCGGAAGCGCGGCAGGTGATTGTCGATGACCACGACATGCGGCGCGAACCGCTCGAGCGAGCCACGAATCGTGCGTTCGCTCCGGTTGACGAGGTGACCGCGATAGGGCATGAGCCCGTTGACCGGTTCACGCAGGTAGGCCTCGGGACGGTCCGTGGCGACCATGACCTCGAAGTCCGAGAGCTCCGCCAGGTAGCAGGCCAAGGCCTGGTTGTCAGCCTGAAAGCTCGTGCACCAGAAGCATATCCGAACTGGATTTCGCATGGCGGAAGATGTCCACTCTGACGACCCATGAGGCCGTCGCACGGGCGAGCAATCGGCGAGGAGTCAGCTTCAAGCCCAGCCCGAGGTGGGCTTCGTATACCACAGCACTGGCGCGTTCAGACGGGCTCGTCCGTGACGTGGTGCGGCTGGCCCGTCGGAGCCCGAGCCGCCGCCCCGGACGGGCGGGATCCGACCCGAAGCCCTGACGCGGGCAGCCAGACCGGTCCAGGCCCCCGAAGCTCGTGATAGAGGGTCTCTGTCCATGTCCGAGGCCGCCCAAGCTCACCACGAGGTCGAATTCCGATGGATCGCATTCCCGAACCCGAACTGATGAACGGCGCAGCGCAGGCGCACGCCTATGCTGAGGCCGACTTCGAAGGTCCCAACTCTGCGTTCTGCGGCTTCGTCGAGCAGCGCGTCCCCTTTCTCGCCGTCGACGCGCAGATCGTCGACCTCGGCTGCGGGCCGGGCGACATCACGCTACGCCTCGCCCGCAGGTTCCCAGACTGTCGCGTCGACGGTGTCGATGGAGCTCCGGCCATGTTGGACCACGCCAGGGCCGCCCACGCTCGCTCCGGGCTCGGCGATCGCGTGCGCTGGATCACCGCGACCCTACCCTGCCCGGATCTCGGCCGCTCCAGCTATGACCTCGTCGTGAGCAACAGCTTGTTGCACCATCTCCCCGACCCGATGGCGCTCTGGGACACGGTCAGTGCGCTGGCCAGACCGGGAGCGACCGCGGTGGTCATGGACTTGGTCCGCCCGGAAAGCGATGTGAGAGCCCGAGAGCTCGTCGAGACCTACTCCGGTAGCGAGCCGCCGGTTCTCAAGACCGACTTCTACCATTCGCTCCGTGCCGCCTACCGCGTCGAGGAAGTCCGTGCACAGCTCGTCACGGCGGGCCTCGAGCTCCAGGCCGAGCTCGTTTCCGATCGGCACCTCTTGGTGTGGGGCCGCTGCCGTGAAGGTCGGGGCACCGCGGGTTAGAGCATTCGCTGGGCGTGGGCAGCGTGGTGGTGCCGCGGCCCATGACGGTCCCGCCCCCTGCGCCGGTCGAGCCCGAGCCGCCGGAAGGCCGAAGACCCGCCGCGTTTGGCACACGTGTGCCACGTGTGTCGGGGGGGCAGGCGCGATGTTCCGACACGGAGTCGCAGAAATCGCAGACAAGTCGCGACCGCGCGCTGGCCCGATTCATGCAAAGCTACTCCCGTCATGAACACGAACGTTCGTCAGTCCACGCTCTACCTTTCCCTCGCACTGACCTTCGGCGCCTGCGGCTCCGACAAAGGGGAAGGGGAGACGATGGCAGACAAGTACGGCGCCCTTGCGGTGGCCGACGACTACGACCGTCCCATCGAGTCGTTGGTTGCCGAGGCGCCAGGTGTCGGCCTCACTGCTGAGTCGGAAAGCTTCGCGCTTCGCATGATGAACCTGGCGAACGCCGACAACGTCGACACCAACGTGCTCGTGTCGCCGCTCAGTGCAGCACTCGCGCTGGGCATGACGATGAACGGGGCGAACGGTGAGACGCTCGCTGCCATGCTCACCGGGCTCGGCTACGAAGGCCAGTCGCTCAAGGACGTCAACTCGTACCTGGCTGACGTTTCTCGGAGCCTTGTCGAAAACGACCAAGTCACCATCGAGCTCGCCAATTCGATCTGGGCGAGAGAGGACTACTCACCGCTCAAGCGTTCCTTCTACGAAGTCGTGACCGAGTACTACGGCGCCGACATTTTTCCACTCGCTGGCGTCGACCCCATCAACGAGTGGGTCGCCGACGCCACCCACGACAAGATCACGAACCTTCTCCAGGACTTGCCCTCGGATGCGGCCATGGTGCTCGTCAATGCTCTCTACTTCAACGGCAAGTGGCTGGACGCCTTCGATAAGAGCGGCACCGACTCGAGCGCCTTCCGGGCCCCCGGCGGCAACGTGCAAGCGGACACGATGCACATCACGAGCGAGGACATTCGCTACAAGAGAGGCCTCGACTACCAGGCCGTGGCCATCCCTTACCAAGACAAGCGCACCTCGCTCTACGTCGTCGTGCCAAACGACGAGTCCCTCGACGCGTTCAGCGAGAGTCTGCTCGCCGGTTCGAGCGGTGGCTACTACGACTGGAGCTGGGAGACCGATGACTTCGAGTGGGTAGAGGACCAGAGCGAGACGCTGTTCTCGGGCTTCCTCAGTGGTGAGGTCAGGCTGGACCTGCCGAAGTTCAGCTTCGACTTCGAGCGGAACCTCGAAGAGGATCTCAAGGCTCTGGGTATGGACGTCATTTTCGACCCCAACGCAGCGGACTTCACGAACTTTGCCGAGAACAAGGCTCCCTGGGTGGACAAAGTCGTTCAGAAGACCTTCATCGACGTGAACGAGGAGGGCACGGAAGCGGCAGCCGCGACGGCAGTGGTCATGCTAGATAGCGCTGTAGGGACGCGCTACGAACTCAACGTCGATCGCCCCTTCCTTTTCTTCGTCCGCGATGACAGGACGGGAGTCCTCCTTTTTGCCGGTCAGGTCAACGACCCCACGTCGTGAGCGCCGCTCCCGTTCCCGTAGGGATCATGCGAGAATTCGGCGGCGATGCGATGGTGGACAGCACGCCCTATTCCACCTCCACGTCC
>JAFGIS010000535.1 GCA_016929495.1 Polyangiaceae bacterium
CGGTCTACCGAACAGCAGCCAGAGTCCCAAGAGCAAACCGACGAAGCCAGCGCCGAGCGATGTCCCGGAGACCGCTGCCGCGTCATCGTCGGGACCCGTCGTCCCGAAACGCAGCGTCAACAGGATGAAGGCGTTGTACAGAGCGTGCGCGAGCACGCTCGTGACGACCGTTGCGGAGCGGAGCCGGGCGAGGCCGAAAGCCAGACCGAGCAGAAACGTCCCGGCCATCTGCGAGGGATCGAGATGAAAAGCGGCGAAGAGCAGACTCGAGACCAGAAGGGCTTCCTTGAGCGATTCCGTCGCGAAGGCGGCAAAAACCACCCCTCGAAACAGGACTTCCTCGACGAGCGCGGGCAGCAGGGCCAAGCTGAGCAGCATCCAGCCGAACTCGGCTCGTCCGGCAGTGTGAACGATGTGTGCGACCACGTCGCCAGAGGTGGCGCTGATGTGGAGCATGGCCTGCACCCACCGCGCAGCAAGCTCGGCCAGCGGCGCTGCCGAGATGGCCAGGACCAGCGCTCCCAGCGCACTGCGAACCGAGGGCCGGCCCGTGGGAATGAGGACCGACAGGTACGCGCGAGCAGCAGCGGCCCCAAGGCTGGCCAAGTGCTTGCGCCAGGCGACCCATGCCCCGATGACGACCAAGCCCACGGACAATTCGCCGGCTGCGGTGGCCCAGATGAACCAGCTCGGAGGCGGCACTGCCGGCCCAGCTCCAGTTGCCGGGCCCTGGGCCTGACCGCCCGCCGCGGGGCTGCCCGCAAGCTCGCTCGCCAGAACACCGACCAGAACCATGACGACGGCCGCAATCAGGCACAGTACCAGCGCGTGCCGTGGCAGTAGCACTGGAACGTCATGTCCCCTGGGCCGGTCCGCATCGGTCATAGTCTGGCTTTCGGCCGTTGAATGTCCTCGAAGTCTGCGCCGTTCGACCGGTAGGCGCTCCGCCAGTCCTTAACAATGTTGTGGGCCGACCCGATAGTCCGCTACCTTGCCACTGGTGTGACCGCCTCGTCTAGACGGTCCTTCAACGGAGTTGGTAGCTCATGGCGCGATGGTTCATAGGGTTTCTTCCGCTGGCGTTGGTCGCGGCTTGTGGCGACGATGCAAAAAACGAGGATCCGCTCGCAACGGCGTCGGGATTCTGCGACGAGTGGGCCAAGAGAGCCTGCAACGACGAGGTCGTCGACAACTGCTCGCAGAAGCCAAAGAAGGACTCCTGCCTTGCGAGCCAGGCTGCTTTCTGTCGCACGAAGGTCAAGGCGTCCAAGTACGATAAGTCCGGCGCTCGCGAATGCCTCGACGCGGTCGAGAAAGCCTACAAGGACGGGAAGATCGAGGCCGACGAGTACCAGGTCGTGCGCAATCTCGACATCCCCTGCGATCAGGTCAGGGGAGCCGAGGGCGTGTTCTGCCAGAAGGACAAGGACTGCGACGATCCAGATGCGGAGTTCTGCCAGCAGCGCGAGGGCAGCAAACTGGGCGTCTGCGTCATCAACGGGGGCTACACCTGCGAGGACAGCGACCTCGCCTGTGCCCAGAACTTCTACTGCGACGGCTCCTGCGTAGCTCTCAAGAACTCGGGGGGCGAGTGCGCTGCGGACAACCAGTGCAAGCCCGAGTACAAGTGCGTGGTCGCCGAGGACGACGACACGGGGAAATGCAAACTTCGGTTCGACGTAGGAGAGGACTGCACGGAGCATCCGGACTGCCAGACACACCTGTGCTGGGAAGGGGAGTGCGCCAACCGCATCATTCTCAGTGACGGCGACGAGCTGTGTGACGACTTGAGCTGATCCGAGCGCTCCCGAGTCCCTCGAGTCGCCCCGGATGCGCCGGCGCTGGGGCGCGCTGCCCAGCGCCACCAGCCAGGCGCGACCCTTCGGCCAGTCCGGGCCGTGTTCCGCAGCGCGCAGGGCGGCTTCCGGGGCGCGCAGCCGGTGGTCGGCGGTGGTCGGCCCTGGCTGGTCCAATCCGGGCATGATTGTGGTAAATGGATCGCGCGATGCGATTGTGTGCACTCGTAGCCGGCCTGATCCTGTTCGTGCCGACCGTCCTCGGAGGTTGCGACTCCCAGCCGCAGCGTAACCCGTTCGCTCCACCTCCGGACGCTCCGAAACAGCCGCCTCCCATCACGGAACTGCCCAAACCCCCGGGTCCCCCCCAACTGCGCATTGACTCGCTGAGCCCACTGGTCGGCTTCACACGGGTCTTGCTCAACAAACCCAGTGACCGGGACAAGCTTCGGGCAGAGCTCGAGAAGAACCGCAAGTACCTCTCGAGCGGAGATGTACCGCTCGCGGTGAGTGGCGACGCCCGAATCGAGATGGTGTCCATCATGGTCCAACAACTCAGCGCCCTGGGTGCGAGCACCGTGACCGTGACCACGCCGACGCGACCAGAGTACTCCAACAAGCTCACGCTCGTGCCGGTTGACAAGCTAGGCACTGTGCCCCCCTGCTCGGTGGTCGTGACGATCCTGGCCGACCGGGGGACGGCGGTTTGGCCGCTGAAGGGGGGTACGGCGGCCAAACGCCGGAGGGGGTTCGGCGGCCCGGATGTGACGATGACGGGCGAAACGATCGAGCGGATCGCCAGAGGGTGCAAGGAATCTGACACTCTGCTCTTCACCGGCGCCGAGGGCGTACAGTGGGCTCTGGTGTTCGAGTTGGCTGTCTCCACTCTGAAGCTGGAGAAGACTCATTTCCACCAGTTCGTACTGCTTCGTGAGCCGCCCACGGCTGGCCGACGCGTCAGGCTATAGATTTTCTGCTCCCTGACCTGCGCCAACGCGCTACCGTTCCGTGCGTGGCTACTGGTTCGGTCCAGGTTTCCGCGCGAGACATTGGCCGGTACCGCTTGATCCTCGAGCAAGCGCAAGGACCGCTGGGCCCGTTGTGGATCGCCACGGGCCCACCGGAGGGTCTACCGGAGCTGGTCACGCTCAGACCGGTGGCGACAGAGTGGCTGGTTGCACGGGCGGACGTGGACGCATTGGCCGTGGCAGCGCGCTGGGCGCAACAGCTCGAGCATCCCCACATCCTGCGCGCGGTCGACGTGGTCGTGGACGAGCAAGAACTCGCGACAGTGACCGAGTACCGCGAGGGAGAAGTGCTGCGCGACCTGCTCGCCCATGCGCAGGCCCGGCGGCAGCCCGCGCCACCGGGGGTCGCACTGCGGGTAGCGCTCGATCTTCTCGATGCACTCGCGCACCTCGACGCCTTGGCTCGCGAGCTGCCAGAGGGCGGCAGACTGGTTCATGGCGGGCTCACTCCGGACAGCGTGCTCGTTGGCGCCGAAGGGCACACGGGTCTGCTCGACGTTGCAACGAGCGTGGTGGCCCAGCGCGTCTTGACGCTGGGCCGGCACCCCGAAGTGGCCTCCTACCTGCCCCCTGAGCAGGTGCTACGCGGTCAGGCCGACGAACGCTCGGTGGTCTTCTCGGTCGGCGTGCTGATGTGGGAGATGCTCGCCGCGATGGGGCTGTTCTCGGCTCCGGATTTCGACTCCGTGGTCGAGCGAGTCACCAGCGACTCGATCGCGAGCCTCGAGAACGCGCGTCCGCCTGCAGGCGACAGCCTGCCTCGACCGCTCGCCGACATCGTCGCACGTGCTCTCGAGCGCGACGCGGTTGACAGATACCCGACCAGCATGGCCATGGCACAGGCCATTCGGACCGCAGCGCGTGACGCCCTCGGCACGCGCGCCCAGGTCGCGGCGTGGGTCGAAAGCCTGAGCGCTCAATCGCTGCGCAGCCGCCGTGAGTCGCTCGAATCAACGCTCGGCATCGGCCTGGGTGCGTTGCCCCCGCGCGCGTCGCGCGCACAGGGCAGAACGGCACCATCAGCGCCGGCAGCACAGGTTCCGGCCCCTACCGATCTCACCGGCACCGCGCCGGAACTGCCCGCCATCCGACGTCATGGCCCGAGCGGGAGGAAAGCGCGCAGTCAAGCCAGACTGGCCACAGATGCGGCGGACGAAGACGAAGCGACCCTCTTGGATCCGGTGGGGGCTGGCGCCGCCTCCCTGCTCGACGAGGAAGGCTCGGATCCTCGACACTCAGCATCCAGCGAGGCGCTGCTGGACGAATCCGACCAATTGCCGACGACCCTGTATCGCGGCGCGACCTCCGACCCGCGGGAGCGGGACCGGCTGCCAGGTCCCGAGGTGCTCGGTGAGCCCGCGCCCTGGACGCGCCAGCCGTTCTTCAGCGACCAGCCTCCAGCGCCGCGGCTTGCCTCCGCCGAAGCGACGCCCCGAGATGTCCCGCTGCCGTCATGGCCGCCAAAGCCCGTGAGGGTGGCCCCACGGATCGCCCAGCCCTCGACACCTCCTGCGCCTGCGGTTGCCCCCGTAGCGTCGTCCGTCGCAGAGCCACCAGCGCAGGCTGCCGATCCGGCCGCGGCAGCCGAGACCGCGCCGACCCCAGAAATGGGAGCGGCGGCCCTGGTCTCGCCCGGATCGGTCGTAGCCGCCCAGCCGCCGCAGGCGCCGCCGCCCCCTGCCGCTCGCATCGGCCGCCGCAGGGCTGCTGCGGTCGCCCTTCTGGCCGGGTTGGCCCTGGCGTGTGCCGCAGCGCTTGCCTCCTGGCTGCGAACCGGCCGAGGTGGAGGACCTTCGATCCAGTCTCTCTCCGAAGCGCCAACGGCCTCCCCGGCTCGCGGGAGCTCGCGCGCGGTTGCACCTGTCACCGGCGCCGCCGATGCTGGGTCGCTCACGCAAGACCCTGCCGACTCTAACAAGGTCGACGCCACCGCGACCCAGACACCCGAAGCCGGCGCGCCTGCCACACCTGAGGCGGCCGAGCAGCGCGCGTCGCCCCCTGCGACAAGGGCTCCGACCCCCAAGCCTGCCAGCAGACCCTCGAAGAAATTCCTGCCAACGGACATATGAGCGCCAAGGTGCAGTCCTTGACGCAGCCCGGCCCAGGCTACACTCTGTCCCGGCAGTCAACCCTGGCGAGCAGAACGTGGCGGCCGGTCAACGCAAGCGCAGGAAGCCAGAGCCGCCGACCGGCGGCGACAACACCGTCGACACCGCGACCAAACGCCGAGCGCGGGGTTCGGGGGAGCGAGTATCTGGAGACTCCGTGCATGCGGCTGCCCCCGGCGCAGCGGAGCAGGAGCCCGACGCTTCGGACACCGACGACGCGTCGGCCGATCTGGACGTCATCGACGTCAACGCAGAGGTCATCGATGACGTCAATGTCCCGGCCGAGCTCAACCTGCGCCACGCAGCCCGGTCGAGCGACACATCGCTGGCGCGCCTGGACCCGTTCCAGACGTACATGCGCGAAATCCAGCAGCATCCACTGCTCACACCGGAAGAGGAGCATGCTCTGGCGGTCCGCTACGCACAGACGGGCGACGTCGGAGCAGCCGCCCGCCTCGTAACGGCGAATCTGCGCCTGGTCGTCAAACTCGCGTACGAGTACCGCCGCGCGTATCGCAACATGATGGATTTGATTCAGGAGGGCAACATCGGACTGATGCAGGCCGTCAAGCGCTACGATCCGTACCGCGGCGTGAAACTCTCGAGCTACGCGGCGTGGTGGATTCGGGCGTACATGTTGCGTTTCATTCTGAACAACTGGCGTCTGGTCAAGATCGGAACGACGCAGGCCCAGCGGAAGCTGTTCTTCAACCTGAGCAAGGAGAAGGCACGCCTGAACGCGCTGGGCATCGAGCCCTCTCATGCCGAAATCGCCCATCAGCTGAAGGTAGACGAAAAAGACGTCATCGAGATGGATCGTCGACTGTCCCGTGGTGACGCTTCGCTCGATACACCGATCAGCGACACCGACGGTCGGGCGGCGACCCGGATGGAACTGTTGACCTCCGGAGCGGCTGGACCGGACACCCTCAACGAGGAGTACCAAATCCAGGAGCTGGTTCGGGAGCGCCTCGAGGAGTTCCGCAAGACGCTGCAAGGCAAAGAGGTCGCCATTTTCGAGAAGCGCCTGGTTGCCGAAGAACCGGTGACGCTGCAAGAGCTCGGCGACGAGTTCGGTGTCTCGCGCGAGAGGGTGCGGCAGCTCGAAGCGCGGCTCGCCGGTCGGCTGCGCGAGTATCTGCGTGAAAGCCTCGGCGATGCCGTCGAGGTCCAGCCCTGACCGGCGGGATCCGCGGTGGCCGGAACGTTGTTCGTGGTCGGCACGCCGATCGGCAACCTGAGCGATATCACGCTTCGGGCCGTCGAGACCCTTCGCGGCGCTCGGCGTATCGCGGTCGAGGACACTCGGCGCACGCGCATGCTTCTCTCCCACCTCGGGATCGCGCGCGTGCCTCTGCACGTGCTCGAGGCGCACGCGCTGGACTCTGCGATACAGTCCGTGGTCGAGCATCTTGTCGCCGGTGACGACGTTGCGCTCGTGACGGACGCGGGCATGCCGACCGTGAGCGATCCGGGAGCGAGGCTGGTGCGCGCGACCACGGCGCGCGGCCTCCCGGTGCGCGTGGTGCCGGGACCGAGCGCCGTAACCGCTGCCGCCGCCGTGTCGGGTCTGGTAGACGGTCCCTTCTGGTTCGCCGGCTTCTTGCCGCGTCGCGGGACGCGCCGCGACAAGCTCATCGCTCGGATAGCGGAGTTTCGAGAGCCGGTCCTGCTGTTCGAAGCACCGCAGCGAACGCAGGCAACCGTGAACGATCTCGCTCGCGTCATGCCAACGCGCAGAGCCAGCGTATGCCGAGAGTTGACCAAACTGTACGAAGAGACCACGAGTGGCACGCTCGAACAGCTCGGACGGCGTTCGGACTGGCGCGGAGAAGTGTGCATCGTGCTCGGCTCCTGGCAGGGCAACCCAGAGCAGCCGAGAGACGACGACGGGGCGCTCGATGCGCGGATCGCCGAGGGCGTACGACAGGGTGCCACGACCAAGACGCTGGTCGCCCGCCTCGGCCCCGGAACGGCGCTATCGCGACGGGAGCTCTATGCACGGATAGAGGCAGAGCGGGAACGGCAAGGGCGGGGCTGAGGGGGGCTGCAGAACGGCAGGGGCGCGTTTTTTTCGACGGCCGCACGCTACCAGTGCTATCACGCCGCGCTATGCTGACCGATCGTCCGCTCGACCATGCGCGCGGCGCCCTTCCGGCCGAGCTGCGTGCGGCGCTGTTCTCGGGAGAGGCCGCGCTACCAGAATCGGTGGAGCGCCAAGTCGTCGAGCTCGGCGAGGCTGCCGTTCCGGGGCTTCTGGAGGTGGCGACGGACCTGGAGCTCGCCGAGATGGACGCCCCGGGCCAGGGCTTGGCGCCCGCGCACGCGGTGAAGCTGCTCGGTGAGATCGGAGCAGCGGCAGCGGCGGCCCCGCTCATCGATGTGCTCGAACGGCTCGATGATGACGACTTTCTCTACAACGAAGTCTGCCTGGCCTTGCCCCGGTTCGGCGCGGCCCTGCTCGAGCCGGCGCTGGCTGCTCTGGCGGCGAGCCCGAACGAGGCCCCTCGCGACGCCCTCTGCTTCGCGCTCGCCGAATCGGGCATCCAGGACGAACGCGTCTTCGAACACCTGACCCAGCTCTTCGCCGAGAGTACGCAAGCCGGGGCCTGCGCGCTGTCCGTGTACGGCGACCCCCGTGCCCTGCCGCTCCTGGAGGAGCAGCTGCGCAGCCTCGATGTCGGTGAGAAACCAGCGATCACGCGATCGACGCTCGCCGAGCTCACGGGTGCGTACGCCCGGATCGCAGGGAGCCTGCCGGACGAGCTCAAGGAGCACACAGCTTCGCTGCGCACGCAGATCGAGGCTGCCATCGCGAGCGCAGCGCTCGACCGCGCCGCTCATGGGGGCCCCGGAGCGGCGCTGGTGCGCCGACTGGAGAATGCGCCGGGCAGGCCTTGGGTTTGTGCCAGCACGTGCACCGACCCCGACTGCGAATGCCGTGAGGCAACGCTCTTCTTCGCGGCGGAGCGAGAAGCGCTGAACCCGCTCGTGGCACTCGTCGCGGCCGGCGGACAAGAGAAGGAGCTATGGGAGCACGCGCGCTTGCATCCGACCGGCGGCGTCACCCTGGCCGTGATAGGGATCGACGAGGGTGACGTCGGCAGCCTGATCGACGACACCGGCGCGGTCCTGGAAGTCGACGAAACCAGCGACAACGTCGCGATGACCAGGGCTACGTCTTGGGTCGACGGCGAGCTCCTGGACGCCCTGAGCGCACATTGGTGCCGCGCCAAAGGCCTCGATCCGGACGCGACCGCCCAGCTCGAAGGCTTCAGCTGGCGCCGAGGCGAAGAGCTGCCCTGGACCGACGTCTTCAACCGGTCGCGTATCGACGTCTACGCGCTGGACGATGGGCTCTACGAGCTCGTGGAGCACTACTGTCCCCTGCCCGACTGCGACTGCAACGGCGTGGTGCTCGAGTGGATCGAGCTCGGCAAGAAGGAGCGCGTGGTGAGCACGATCGAGCATACGATCGGCAGCCCGCTGCCCACCGGCGGGGGCGATGCGCTGCTCACCCGACTCTGGGCGCGCTTCTCACAGCGCTATCCGGACCACGAGCAGCATTGGTCCGAACGCCGCAAGCGCATGCAAGCGTTCTGCGCGCGCCTGCTCGCCTACCGGGCTGCGCACCGCCCGGAGAAGTCCGCGGCCAAATGGGTGTCCACGTCGCAGAAGGGGAGCAAGGGGAAGCAGAGCAGGAAAGGCAAGAAGAGGAAGTAGGCCGTCGAGAAGCCCCTGACAGGCCTTCCCGTCGCGATAGCCCTGGTCGGCGGGCTCAGCCAGAGCGCCTGATACCCCTATCCCCGACTGAGCTCGTCGATCGCCGCGACCGCGGCATCCATCTGCTCCGGACCGAGATACACGTGAGGCGCGAGCCGCAAATGGCCGAGCCGCACCCGCGTGACGAAACCGCGTTGCCCGAGGCTCGAACAGAGCTGCTCGACGTCGACGCCGGGTTTGCGTACCGACAAGATCCCGCTCTGGGGAGCGTCGCCGTGCTGGTAGGCCGTGCTGAACCCAAGCGCCGAAAGCCCGCCGTGGAGCCGCGCCGTGAGCTCCGAGATCCGCGCTCGCACGCGCTCGAAGCCAATCGCCTCGAGAAAACCGAGGCTCTCGTCGAGATAGACCCAGTCGTTGTAGTTCGCGGTCGAGTACGCGTAGCGGTCGACCGACGCGCGCATCTCGGACTGATACGGGAGGTACGACGACGGGTTGGCGACCGAATCGGTCGCCTTGAACGGCATCTTGAGCTTCGACAGCGTCTCGCGATCCACGACGATGACGCCCAGCCCCAACGGCCCCAGAAGCCATTTCCACGACGAGAAGCAGAGCGCTGCGGGTGCGATCCGTGCGAAGTCGAACGGCACCATACCGACACCCTGCGAACCATCGAGCACGAGCAGGATGCCCCGCTGGCGGCAGATCGACGCGATCTCCGCGATGGGCAGCGGCATTCCCGTGCACCAATGCACCAGCGAGAGCGCCGCTACTCTGGTGCGTGGTCCAAGCGCGCGCCTGAAGTAGTCCAGGAACTCGTCCGCCGTATTGCCGACCGGGACGAAAGTCACCAACACGCCATGCTGGCGCCAGTGCTCCCACGGGTAGACATTGCTCGGATACTCGTTCTCGAGCAGCAGGATCTCGTCACCCGACGACAAGTCGAGCCCGAACGAAATCATGGTCATGCCCTCGGCCGTGTTGTGTATGAGCGCTACGTCGCCCGGCTCGGCCGTGAGCAGTCGCCCGATGCGTTGCCGAACGCCGTGCATCAACCTCGCCAGCGCGGCGCCGCCGGGACCGTGTTCTGTCAACTGCTCGAAGTGCGCGGCCATGCGTGTCGCGATATGGCGCCCGGTCGGCGTGACCCCGCAGTTGTTCAACCACGTGGTGCGAGCGTTGATGGGATAGGCGTCGTAGACGGGCTGCCAATACATGAGCTGCGGCTCGCCATACCACCCGTGGGGCCGTGCGCACGACCTGCGTCGGACTATCCCCGCATCGCCGCACGGAGCGCCCGCTCGAGCCTCAGCGAGGTCCGCGCCTGCTCCGACGGCCTGGCGTGGACTGCTCTGCGTGCGAGCGTCCGCAGCTGAGCGCGGTCGGCACCCGGGAAGCGTTCGACGAACGCGTTCAGATCCGCGTCGTTGCCGGACACCAGGCGCGTGCGCCACTCGGTGACTTCAGCCGGAGCACTGGGCCCGGTGCCGGTGAGGGCGTTCATGCGCCGCTCGAGGACCACGAGATCGGTCTCGCGCAGCTCTGCGCGGAGCCTCTTCAGGGCGCGATTGCGGGCCGAGGCGCTCGCGATCACCCTGAGCTCGTCGATGGTTTCGAGCTGCGAGTCTGTGAGCTCGAGTCTGTCGAGCTGCTCCGGTTTCAGGGCGGCGAGCTTCGTCGCCAGGGCGAGCAGTACGGACTCCCTACGACGTTGATCCCGCCGCAGATCGGTGCGAGAAACGAGACTTGCATCGACATCATCGGCGCTGCTCGGATCGCCGGGGTCCTGGTCGAGCTTCCTGGGCACGCGAGGCACTACTACTTCGGGTCCACCGAAGCGAGGGTGTCCGCAGCAGTACGCACACCCGTCCGCTCCCCCCGTGTCCCGCCACTCTCCCTGGGTCGTCAAGAGTCATTTCTTTGCACTTTCGCGGTCGGTTAGCGGGCCGGAACCCAGGAACCGTTCAAGTGCGCGAAGATGCTATGCAATTCCTGCCGCCGGGACCACAAGGCCCCCTGTATACTGCTCTTGCCCCGATGGCGTGGGTGTCAGAGCTGGCAAGGATGTGGTGACATGACGAGTCCGACGAGCTTCGTAATCAATACGGGGAATCCTCAGAACGATCAGCAGGAGGTCGCGCGCTATCAGCAGCATTACCAAGCTCAAGGACTCATGGTGCAAGCGCAGCCGCAACCGCAGGGCGGATATCTCGTGACCGTCTATTCGCCCGGACAGGGACCAGGCTCTGCACCGCAGCAGTACGCGCCTCCGGCGCAGGCCGGCCAAGGCGCTGCCCCGCAGCAGCAGTACGCACCTCCCGCGCAGCCCGGCGCGCCGCAGTGGTCACCTCCCGCGCAACCCGGCGCTGCGCCGCAGCAGTGGGCACCTCCCGCGCAGCCCGGCGCTGCGCCGCAGCAGTGGGCGCCTCCGGCGCAATCCGGCGGATACGGCGCGCCGCAGCAGTACCCTCCTGCAGGTCAGGCTCCCGCGCCCGGGACGCCACCCGCGCAGCCCTACGCTCCTCCGGGCGGATACGGCGCGCAACCCGGCGGATACGGTGCGCCGCAGCCTGGATTCGGTGCCGGACCCGGCATACCCGGCATGGGCACGGCGCCGGCCAAGCCCGCGGGGGCCATAGCTGGGTTCCTCGGCAGCATCACGCTCGGACAGAAAATCAAGTATGGCGGCACGGCGCTCGTCATCCTGGGCCTGGTCGGTTGGAGCTTCTTCCTGATGCGGAAGGCGGCGGCCAACGTGGTCCTGTTCGAGAACAGCCTGGACGTGCCTGGAGAGCTGAGCTTGGCCGGCAAATCCCACGGCACCATCGCCCCGAAGAAGGCCCTCCGCCTCGAGCTCGACAAGGGCAGCTACGCGCTCTCCTTCGTCGGCAACGGCGCCAAGCTCGACGAAGGCACGTTGGTCGTGCCGGGCGCCAAAGACGGACTAGGCTACCATGCGGTCTACAACTTGGGCGGCAAGAAAGGCATCGCTGTCGTCACCAAGTACTACGGCGGTACCTTCAAAGACCAGGTGGCTCCGGTCGCGGAAGGGACCCACCTCGTCGAGGTCGCGCCCACGGCGAAACTCGAGCGCATCGACGACACCTTCCCGGATTCGATCACGGTCCCGAAGCACGCAACGTTCGGATCGGTGATTCTCGTCTGCCACGTGGACGAGGAGAAGCAGACCGTCGGCTGCCCTGGATGGTGAGGGGGTCGTACACCCCCCCGGCGGAGCGTGGCAGGCTTCGCGCAGAAGGGCCCGCGTCAGCCGAGCGCTCGATCCATCGCTTTCAAGGTCGGACCGATCGACGCTCGAAGCTCCATGTGGAACAGGTGTGACAGCAACGTGCGTTCGCGGTTGACTATCGCGAGCTGGGCTCCCGCCTGAGCCGCTGCCTCAGGAAGCAAATTGGCTGGCGAGACGACAAGCGATGACCCAAGCACAATCACCAGGTCAGCGGCCGTCACTTCCTGAAAGCTGTTGTGCAGCGTGGCCGAGTCGAGGGCTTCGCCGAACAGGACGACCGACGGCCGCATCTTTCCTCGGCAGGTGCTGCAACGGGTGCCCTCCGGCTCGAGAAAAGCATCCGAGCTCTGCGAGCGACCGCACTCCACGCAATGCACGCGGCGCAACGTGCCGTGCAGCAACAGAACGTCCGTGCTTCCGGCTCGTTCGTGGAAGCCATCCACATTCTGGGTCACGACTCGGTGGACACGGCCCTGACGCTGCCACTGTGCCAGGATCTCGTGCCCCGCGTTCGGGCGAAAAGACCGGAGCATGCGGATGCGCCATCGGTAGAACTCGACGAACTCGGCGTACTCGTGCTCCAGAGCGTCGACGGACGCAAGCTCTTCGAAACGCCGACTCTGCTTCCATAGCCCTCCCGCCGAACGGAAATCGGGCAGTCCGGATTCCGTGCTCATCCCAGCGCCCGTAAACGCCACGACCCGATGTGCCTGACGCAACATGCCTGCAAAGCGCCGGACTGTTGCCGCTTCGGGAGCTCGAGGTTCCATCGCCATGGCAACCTGCTCACCTCGACTGGCTCCGGACTGTCTGCAGACCGACCATGGTCAGTCCTTCAGGATCATGGCCGCCGTCTTCTGCCAGGCTGGCCGCGAGACAAGACGCGTGAGCCAGTACTGAACAGCGCGCGTGGCGGACAAGTCGAATCCCCCTTCGACCAGGAACCAAAGATGGGGCGCGAAGGCGATATCGGCGAGCGAGAAGTCTCCCTCGAGCCAGTCGCGATGCGCAAGCGCGGCTTCGAGAACCGGCAGATAGCGGGCGAGCTCACGGCGGCCTTTCTCCTCGGTCTGAGCGTCGCCGACAACACCCCAGAAGCCCTGGAAACGAGCGTTGGTCGAGCAGCATACCGACATACAGGCGGGGCTCACGTGCGCGGCCTGGAAGAAGAGCCATCGTTGGACCCTGGCGCGGCCATCGACGGAGGTCGGCAGCAAGCCCGCCTCCGGGTGCTTCTCGGCGATGTACCAGTTGATGGCGTTTGATTCCCACAACTCGACATCGCCGTCGATGAGGCTTGGGACCTTGCCCATCGGGTTCAAGGCGAGGTAGTCGGGCGTGCGGCTCTCGCCCAGCGGTACGTGCAGCGCGTGCCCGCGGTAGTCGACCCCCGCCTCATGGAGTGCAAACGCACTGCGCGATGAGTTACCCGACCGGATGCCGTAGAAGAAGTCCATGTGACCTCTACAAAGAAATCCTGACTCTTTCACCCTCGTCGATGCGTGCCCCCCGCTGGAACGAAAGAAAACGATGCTGGTGCCAGCCGTCTCCTTGACAGTTGCAGCGCTCTGTCCGGACGACCACTCGCTGGCTTCGGCCGTTCACGCCAACCTGCGCAGCGCCCTTGCTGGGCAGCTTGTTCCACGCGGTCTTCGGCAGCAGCACACATAGACCGAAGTCATCGCGGCTGAGTACCCTGCGAACGATGCCTGCCTGATGCGGCGTCTTCACCCTGGACATCCCAACGGGTGCGTTCGTCCGTTTGGCTGTCACAGGGCGGCGAGCCAAGGCCCGTTCGTAGTTGGCCACGACGAGCTTCTTGCCTTTGCGTACGACGCAATGGCCCTCGGCTTGGAGTCGTTTCCATTGTGCTTCGCCGTGTCCGGGATACTTCGGGTTGAGCTCGCCGCCGGTCTTGAGCGTGCGCCACCACGGCAGTACACGCTTGGCGCCTGCACGCTCCTGCTCGTCGGCGGCATGCGCGACAATCCACGCGAAGATACCCGTCGTCATCGGACAACATAGGTCGGCGTCGTACCTCAGCCGTAACTGGTCCGACATCGCTTGCATCGTGGTCAGGCGACCTTTCTTGACGCCACGCATGTGCTCTTCGACTTCCTGAACCGTTGGTATTACCAGGTACTGCTTGGATTTCTCGCAGTAGAATCGGTGCGGCTCGGGTGTCTTTGCCTTCGCGTCGGCTAGTTTCTCCGTCCACGTCTTCTTCCTCGCCATCGGTCAACCCCTGAGCTCGGGCCTCACCCCGTGTGAGTCATGGTGATGCATCAAGATAGGCCGCGTGAGCCTGGGGCGTCAAGAGGCCGCGCATTGCGGCCGGCAAGCGGCTGTGTGGCGGTCCAGACCAGCTACAGGGGTTCGACCAAGGGCGGAGGCGAAAGGCGTTCGCCCTGGTACGCTCCGACGCCGGCCGGCAACGTGAGCTCCCAGACGACTTGCCCGTCCTGCGGTCGGACTTCGAAGATGTGGGTTTGCTGGCTCGTGTTGCGAATGCCGGCAACCACCAGTACGTCACCGTTGGCCAGACGATCGGCATCGCCCCAGTAGGGCGTATACCAGCTCTGCGCGTACCAATCGTCGACGGCGAACGAGCCGGGGAAGACGAAGGTCGCCGTCGCTACCATGGCGCTCTCGTCGAGCCTGACCTCGATCACGCTGGAGGTGACCCCGTCTGGCTGCCTCAGCTCGCTCCCACCGTTGCTGTAGACGAGTACGGTTCCATCGTCGTGAAACTCGGGGTCGTGCTGATCTGCAAAGCTCGCTGAACTCGGGTCGAAAGCGAAGTCGCCGCCGGTCTGTCCGCCCAACACCCAGAGCACGGCCTGGTCGTCCGATCGCTTGGCCTTGATGATCCCCTGGTAGCGACAGCTCAGGTACAGGACATCCTCGACCAGATCCACGGTCACCGCATTGGGATGACACCAATCCAGGTCCGCGTCGGGCGGCGGCTGCATGTGGTCGAAAAGGTTCCATGACCAGACCACTTCGTTGGTCGGGGAGACTTCCTGTACCAGCGCACCTCCAAAACCGTTCGCATCGGTGAGATCGCGCAGCACGATGTAGTTGCCGTTGGACAGCTTGTCGGCGAAGTGCGACATCGGCGCTGTTATGGGATCGGACGACGGCGCGTCAGCAGGCGGTTGCTCGGGCCCAAGCCAGAGTACGTTGCCGGCGAGATCGATTTCCTTGGGGGGCTCGCCGGAGGACGGGCCAACGAGCACATGGTTGTCGGGCAGCAGGCGTACGACGACATCGCCGCGCACGTCGACGGTGGATCCGTTCACGAAGTACCACACGGGCAGGCCTTGCATGTCGTACATGGCCATGATCCCGGGTACCGTCCCGTTGAAGCCCTGCCTGCCCGAAGCGGACATGATGTTGACCAAGGTCCAGCCATCCTGGGCTGCGCTGATGTCGGCGACAGTCTGCGTTGCGACGGGAAGTCCGCTCGGCAGCGCCCCGGTCGTGAAGGTTCCTTCCGCACTGGCCGAACCGCCGCCGTCGCTCGACACAGCCTTGATCCGGTAGTCGGTCTCAGCGTGCATGCCGATGACGAGAACGCGATGGCTCTTCACCGACTCGTTGCTCACGGTGCGAAACTGGTAGCCATCTACCCCGAATTGGACTTCCGAGTTGGCGTCGACGTCGGTGGTCCAGCTCACGAAGCACGACAGGGTATTGCTGGGGTTCGCCTCGATCGCCAGGTCCGATATCGATGGAGTCTCGAGGGACAACGAAGGACGCTCGTCCGCTCCGCCCTCGCCCCCGCTTCCGGCAGAACCCCCGTCCGAACCGTAATCCTCAGCAGAAACAGCGCTCGAACCGCTGCTTCCGATGGATCCGCCGCTCGAACCGCCGCCGCTTCCGACGACTACGCCGCCCGAACCGTCGCTTCCCACGACGACGCCGCCCGAAGCGTCGCTGCCGGCAGAAACGCCACCCGAGCCACGTCCTCCCGAGCTCGAGAGGCTCATCCCGTCCGGGCCTCCCGGGGTGCCGCTGGGGCTATTCCCCGCTCCCGACTCATCAGCATCGACCCACCGAGTGCAGTCCACCGCGCCCATGGCCAGCACACTGACCAGCAGACGCGCCACAAGCGTCCGACCCACCTTGCTATAGAGAGCGCGCGGCTCGTCGTGCAGAACAGCTGATCCGACGTAAGTCACAGAACCTACCATGGGAGTCACTCAACACCCGAGCATTGATGTTCTGATGGCCGCGCTGCCATGATAGCAGAGTGAAGCCGATCTACTCAGTCGTTGTTTCGTCGCCGGCGACGGTCGCCCTGTGGTCAGAGGTGTGAAAGACGACGGCATGTGCGACGCGACTCATGACGAATTTGCTTTTCGGTTGCGTCCTTTGTCACGCGGCCTCTCGGTCCATCGAGCATGCGCGTTACTTTGTGGTCATACGCGATCGCCCGGCCCTTTCGCGACGCGAACCAAGCTCATGACCCGCGCGTTCCTGCAGCGTGTGGGGCCGGCGCTGCGCGGCCAGCCTCGGCGGAAGTTTCTCGGTGCGCTGCCCGTTGACGACCAGCCGCCACCAGAAGCAAGGCCGCCGCCAGGTCTTTGAAAATTGCCGCGTGGCGAGACTACCGCGCTTCGCCACGCTCGAATCTACCCCCTGCCTTGGTCCCGCCCTCCCGGTCACCTCCTCACTCGCAGAGGACCACGGCAACCAGCAAGCTCTAGCACTATCGGGAGCGCCAACAGGTAGGTTCGATGGATCCTCATGCCGATTGTCTCCGTTCTGTGGAGTTGTGGGTTGTCTGACGACGCGCATGCTCGCGTCTTGTCGAGGTCCGCTCAGAATCGAAGTGTTCCGGTTGCCCATGCACTTCCGGACCCGACAGCTGCCGCCACCGGATAGCGTTTCGGATCGGGCCCGGTGAAATGCAGCACAGCGCCTGTCGCTGCGAGCACACCGCCGGTCAGCCCCAGAAGGACCGTGACGGTGTCGGCCGTGTGGATCGAATCCAACAGCTCGTTGTTCTCTGCTTGACGACGATCCAGCTTGCCGAGGTCCTCACCGCGACTGTTCTCGTAGGCCTCGTCCAGAGCGTCGTGCTCCTCTTCCCAGTCGCCAAACCGGTTATGGTTCCACAGGTAGACGGCGAACGTAGCAGCGCCGAGCGCCACTCCGGCCCCTGCGGCAGCCAGTGCCCAGGTGCGCCGCGCGCCGGCGCGAGATTCGTACTCTCCACGGGTTTCGTCCGTGGGGACGAGCGACGCCTCGAGCTCCGTACTTCGCCCAGCCTGGAGGTGAACCTCGCGTTGCCACGGCAGGAAGCCATGCCGTGTCACGCGCACGACGTGCTTTCCCGCCGGCAGCGTCTCGCCGTGGGAGAAAGCCACCCCGTCCACTTGGACGCTGGCGTTCGACTCGGTGGCACGCACGGCGAGCCTCGCGGCCATCCCGGCCGGCACTCCACCATGAGATGGATGTCCCCGTGGCAGCAGGCGTGTCACACTGAGATCATTGGACCCCTTCGACCCTGCAGCCGGAGGCGGAGACGCGGACCGGATCCAGAAGATCGCGCGCCATGACGTTCGCCACGAACGGAAGCTGACTGCTCGAACCGTCGTGAGGCGTTAGACTTGGGTCCCAGTACCCTGCTCGACCTTTCGACGCCCTTGCCTTCGGAACCAACTCCAAAGGAGCTGCTATGCTTGTTCGCGGCCGACTCTGTTTTGCTTCTTCCCTGATCTTCGCGGCCGTGGTCGTGGCCAGCTGTTCGCACAGCACCGGCCAAGACGATGATGATGCGTCGGGCGGGACGGATCCGGGTGGAAGCTCCGCCACCGGAGGTGGGAGCGTCGCAGTAGGTGGCAGCACGAGCACCAACAGCGGCGGCGGCCAATCCAGCGGCACCGGCGGGGCAAGCAGCGCCAGCGGCGCGGCCACTGGCACCGGCGGCGCGGCGGCTGGCGGTGGCACCGGCGACAGCGGCCAAGGCGGCGCGGCGGGTAGCAGCGGCGGCGCGGTCGAGTCAGGCGCCACCTCGGGTGGCGGCGGCAACGGGGGTTCCACGAGCGGCGCAGGCGGCGCCAGCTCGGGCAGCGGCGGTGCAACCTCGACGCCCACCACGGGCGGAAGCGGCGGTGGCAACGCTGGCGGCAGCGGGCCAACGCCCGGGGCTGGACTCAGCCTGGATGTAGGTGGCGCGACGTTGAAGATCGAGATGTGCGCTGACAACGTCGTGCGCGTCGCCTACGCGAAGAGCGCCGCCTTCTTCACTCGCGCGAGCCTCACCACCGCGGCCAAGCAATGCTCACCCGCGACGGTCACCACTACGACCGCCGGCAGCGTGACCACACTGACCACGCCGCGGCTGGCCGTCCAGGTCGACACCAGCACCGGCCAGATAACCTTCCTCGACCCCGAGGGGCAGCCGATCCTGGCCGAGGCGGCCGGCGGCGGACGCACCCTGACCGCAGCCACGGTGCAGGGCGAAGCGACGACCAGTGTTCGCCAACAGTGGGCGCCGAATCCCGACGAATCCCTGTACGGCCTCGGGCAGCACCAGCATGGTCTGCTCGACATCAAGGGGACTGACCTGGATTTGCACCAGTACAACACCAAGGTGTTCATCCCCTATCTGGTGTCCAGCCGAGGCTACGGCATTCTCTGGGACAACACCTCGTACTCGCGCTTCGGCGATCTGACTGCTCCCGTGCCCCTGCCGGGCGCTGCAGGGCTATACGCAAGCTCGGGCGAAGCGGGCGACGTCAATGCCAGCGCGGGCAGCGTGAACTGGTCCGGCACGGTCACGCCCACCGTGACGGGTGACTATACCTTCCGCACCTACTCGTCTGGTACGATCCAGCTCTCGGTGAACGACCAAGTCGTCATCGATCACTATCGACAAGGTTGGCTGCCCAGCGAAGACATCGCCCACGTGACGCTCACGGCCAACCAAGCCGTGCCCGTCAAACTGCAGTGGTCCAGCGACATCGACGTCAACGTTCTTCGCCTGCTCTGGAAGCCGCCGGTCAGTAGTCCCACGACCTCGCTCTGGTCCCAGGTGGCCGATGGCATCGACTACACCTTCGTCTACGGGCCAGAGCTCGACGACGTCGTGGCCGGGTATCGGCGACTCACCGGCCGGGCCACGATGCTGCCGCTGTGGGCCTACGGCTTCTGGCAGTGCCGCGAGCGCTACAAGACCGCGCAGGAAA
>JAFGIS010000536.1 GCA_016929495.1 Polyangiaceae bacterium
AGCGGGGCTCTGCCCCAGCCCGACCAGGCATGGTGGAGACTGATAGGTTGTGCTGGCTGACGCGCCGGAGCCCCGCGTCGACAGTCGTGAGTCGTGAGTCGTGAGTCAAGAGCCCGGAATCGCCATCGTCCGGACTGTCGACTCACGGCCGTTGACTCTCGACCAGAGGCATCAGATCCGAAACTTGACTCATCCTGCACGGCTTTCGTGCCCCATAGACGCTAGAGCGCCGAACACGCAGCAGACCACGCCGAAGGCGTCGCCGCCGCAGTTGGCGAACTGATTGGTGCTCTAGGCCGGGAAACGTATTGTTGCTCGTATGCCCTGTCTTTCCTATACGCCCCCCACGCTCAGACACTTGCCCCTTCCATCCTCACGGATCAACACGTAGCGCGGCGTCTCTGCTCTCGGAAAACCGAACGCTCCAGGGTTGATGTATCCATCCGACGAGTCCTCGCAATGCGTATGGCCAAACACCACCAGGCTCGCGCCGCTGAGTTCGGCTACGATGTGCGCCGCAGCCCGGAGCCGCTGTTCGAGCACACCCGTATATCGGCTCGTCCCCTCGACCCGGGCCGAGAGCACTAGATAGGCTGCCGCAGCGGCTGCCGTCGCCCATGCCGGCGGACCCGCGCCGAGCAGACCGACCCCGCCGGCACCAAGCAACACGGCTGCCGCGCTCGCACGGTCGAGGTACAGGCGCCGAAACGTGCGAGGGAGGTTTCGGTGCGTGGGAGCGGGCGCGGCCCGGAGCAGCCGCTGCACTGCGGCCCTGTCGAGCCCGCTCGTGGCCGCAAACGGGTCCAGATCCCGCTCGGCCCGCTGCCGCGCCGCGGCGCACTCGCCCCCGGTCATCGCCTGCCAACACAGGCTCATGGAAACGCCGAAGTAGCGCGCAACCACCGTGAGTCCCCTCGGCCCGAACAGCCGCAGAGTGCGGCGCAGTCCGGCGAGCGGCGTCGTCTCGTGGGCGTGGTCCAAGTCCATGGCATTGGTTGGCGCCAACACCCGACGAGTCAAAGCGATGCCGAGCGGCTCATGGTCCGATGACCAACGAACCAGCGGATGAACGGGAGCGTTGTCAGGGTCGTACACGTGGCCGTGCTCGATGTGGATCGGGCCGCGCCGTACGAACCAAGGGCTGATGACGAGTGGCGTCGACCGCTGTACCTCGAGCAGATCCCTGAAGGCGTCGCGCACGCGATCGGTGACGAGCGCTGCATCGTGATTGCCCGCGATCAGGGTCACCCGCGCGCCCTGTACCAAGCGTTGCCGGATGGCGTCCCGCACACTCGTCTGCGCGCGCAAGATGGCTGCGAGGCGGCGAGCAGCGTCGTCGGGCGTCGGCTCGACGGACAGATTGAAGGAGTCCCCAGCGCAGACGAGCTCGGCTCCACGATGGCGTCCGAGGACTGCGGGCAGCGCATGGGCAGCAGCGTTGTTGCAAGAAGGTTCGAGGTGCAGGTCCGCGACGACGACGATCGGGTGCGTGAGCGACGCGCATATCGCACCGTTCGGCCGGCCAGCGCCATGGGGATGTTCAGTCGGGGACAGCAGGATCTCCTGAGCTTCGATGGATCGAGACGTGTATCCTTTCGTGCCATGCGAGCAGCCGCACGCCAGGTCCAGAGCGCCGTTCCTCACGGCGGAACGGTCCGCGCCAGGGCGAGGCTTTCACCAGCCGAGGGCCCGCCCTACCGAGGACGTCCAGGCATGATCGGCGCTCTGCGTGGTTGTCTGGCCGCGTCTCGTGCGACGGGTTTCCGACTGGTCGGGGCAGCGGCCGAAGCCCTGTGGCGCGCCGCTCGCCGGTTCAATGCCGCCTTTCCCGGCCGACGCTTCCAGCCCGCCTGGGCTCCTGCGCCTCTGCTCCGCTCGCCCGAGCGCACTGCACCCCCCCTCGGCTGGCCCAGGCAGACCGATTCGCTATGCCCCGAGTGCGTCAAGGAGCTGCGCCGAGAGGTCCTCAGCGGGCGGCTCGACCCGAGCGCCCTGGGACACGCCGAGTCCGCGAAGCTGGCTGCCACGCTCGTCGAACGCGACGGCAAGCTCTGGATGATCAAACGATGTGCCCGTCACGGTGACTTCGAAGACGTGCTCAGCATCGACCCGGCATTCACCCGTCGCATCGAGCAGCTCTTCCCGGGTCGGGACGGCGAGGCGCCTGCGTCGGCCTCGCGTGTCGATGCCGTGCCCTCCACCCGATACGGGCGCGGCGCCGTGCTCACCGTGGATCTCACGAATCGCTGCAACATGATGTGCAATCAGTGCTTCATGGACGCGAACCATGTGGGCTACGTCCACGAGCTCGACTGGGAGGATATCCGCAAGATCCTCGATGACGCACGGGCATTCCCGCTGCGCCGGCAGATGAGCATCCAATTCTCCGGCGGCGAGCCGACCCTGAGCCCGCATTTCCTGCTTGCCGTACAGTACGCGCGTCAGATCGGGTACTTCTGCGTGCAATGCGCGAGCAACGGCATTCGCTTTGCGCAGGAGCCGGATTTTTGTCACGCAGCCAAGTCAGCGGGGCTGCGACTGGTGTATCTGCAGTTCGACGGTGTGGCCAACGAGGCCTACCGGCACCGCAAAATCGCGAACCTCTTCGACGTCAAGCTCCGGGCCATCGAGAACCTGTATCGAGCCGGCATCGACGTCGTGCTCGCCGTCACTGTCGTCCGCGGCGGCAACGACCACCAAGTCGGACCCGTCGTACAGTTCGCGATCGACAACGCGGACAAGGTCACGGTCGTTTCGTTTCAGCCGATCAGCTTCGCGGGGCGCGACGAACGAATCGATGACTGTACCCGTCACCAGCAGCGCTACACACTGAGCCACCTCGCCCACGACCTGTACGACCAGCTCGGCACCGTCGAGCCCTTGCGGGACTGGTTCCCCTTGAGTTCGGTGAATCCTTTCAGCGACGTGTCCGATCTGCTGCTCGGCAAGCACGCAGCCTGGGGCTCGCTCAAGTGCGGCTGCCACCCGGACTGCGGGATCGGCACGGTTCTGCTCGTCAACAAGCGGACCAAGCAAGCCGTACCCGTGTCACGGTTCTTGGACGTCGAGCAGCTCCTGCGCGACATTCAGGAAATCGCCGACGCAGGCCATGGCCGCCGGCTCACGCTCGCCGAGCTCGGCCTCGCCCTCGCCCGCAACTTCAACCCCGCCGGCGCACCGGAAGGCCTGCGCTTCGGCACGCTTCTCCGCCAGCTCATCAGCCAGATCGGCGCCAACGGCGACCACATCGGCTCGAGCGAGGGCGACTCGCAAAGCTTCGAGTGGCGCTTGTTGTTCATAGCCGGCATGTGGTTCCAAGATCTATTCAACTACGATTTGCGCCGAACCGAGATGTGCATCATCCCCTACGGCACCCAAATGGGAGAAGTCTCGTTCTGCGCCTACAACACCGGCGTAGGCTGGCGCGCTGTGGTCGAAAGACTCCACCGCAGTGCCACCCTCGCCGACTGGTACCGCGCCCGCGGCCGACACCCGGTGTACGCCAAGCGCCAGGCGGTCCAGCTGCCGGAAATCGTAGTGGCAGACGGGCCCGCCCAGAAGCCCGAGTCCGAGCGCCGAACGGTGAAGCTGGTGTCGTGAAGCCCCGGTGCCGTCCGCCCTACAGCCTCTCCCCCTCCGCCCCCGCGCGCAGGTCCACGGGCCCATCGAACGGCGGTCGCTGCATCTGCCCCACGGCACTGACTCGCGCCAGCGGCACGGCTTGCCGAATGCGCTCCTGCAGTTCCGCCGAGCACGCAACGCCCACGGCGGCCAGCACCGGGCCGAGTCTCGCAATAGCCTGCGTCGGCTCCTCCACTGTCGCGACGTGCACGAGCCGTCCGACCGGCGGCGCGATCATGCGATTGCCGTCCAAGTCCAGGCCGACGAACCCTTCACCGGCTGGCACCACGTCGGCGAGGTACAGCATCGTGTCGCGATAGCGCGTGGCGGCGGCGCGCTCGTCCGGGGAGAGCCAGCCTCGGGGCACGCGCTGCTCGAGCTCGGCGAGCTCGCGAGCCAGGGCGGCGGCGAACAGCCGCGCAAAATCGGGCGAACTCGTGAGCACCA
Source organism: Polyangiaceae bacterium (assembly GCA_016929495.1). Classification (GTDB taxonomy): domain Bacteria; phylum Myxococcota_A; class Polyangia; order Polyangiales; family Polyangiaceae; genus JAFGIS01. Next base: position 4,069 of record JAFGIS010000536.1, read on the forward strand.
CCCTGGGGCTGAGGCAACCACGCTGATCGAACAGGGCCACATCGACGGCCAGCTCCGCGGCGACACGGTCGGCGAAAGATGTCTCGTCCACACCGCCCTGAGGCTCGACCAAGGCCGCGCCGAGGCCAGTGCCGTGTCCGTGAAGCACGACGCCGGCCGGGAGCTCGCCGCGCAACGCGTCGAGTGTCGCATCGCTGCCGTAGGCCCAGACATGATCCCCTGGAAGCGGACCGATCTCCTCGACGATGCGGAAGGCGCCGCCGCTCGCCTCGAGTAGCAGGGCTGCCATGACCGGCTCGCGACGGGACGGCCTCACCTCCACGCGCGGGGAAGAGGCAAGCCCGAGGGCGATAGCGCGATGCGCGGCCACGAACACGCTCGCGGACAGGAGCACATGAGACCTGCCAGCACTCGGCGTGCGCAGACACAGGGTCTCGAGCTCCTCCTCGCTCGGTTGGACCTCGAGGCAGCGCGTCAGCGCGAGCTCGACGCCTTGCGGGGACAGCCGCGTCACGCGTGCGAGCTCCACTCGCGCCTTGCGTCCAATGGGGTCGGACGGATCGGCCACGCGCCGTGCGGCTCCGACCAAACGAAGCACGCGCTGCATCTTGGCATACACGGGCTCGGTCATGAGGCTTTGTGTGCCCCGAGCTCGGCGAGGACCATGTTCTCGATGCCGAGCGAGCAGCCGCGCCGCGGCGCCGCCACAGCTCGTCCGAGCAGCTGGATCCCCGCGCGCCTGCGGCATACCACGTCCTGCGTCAAGATGGCGACGGCGGAGTCTATGTTGCCCAGATCCAGAATCTTGGCTAGTCCCGGGGTTCCGTCCGGCAGCGCGGCCAGCGTCGTGGGTTCGACGGGAATGACACGCAGCCACGGCGGTTCCACGAACAGACCCACCTCGCCTCGCAGCGACCCTCCCGGCAGACATCCCTCGTACAGCTGGCTGGTGAGCTCCGTCATGCCGTACTCACCCACGACGTGGGTCACGGGGATCCGGAACGCATGCGCCACCGCCTTCCTGAGCTCTCCCGGAGCGATCTCACGCGTGCGACCCTTGAACCCGCCCGTCTGCATCACAACCGTCTTGCGCGGCGTGGGCAGCACCTTGCCGGCGAGCTCGTCGAGCAACAGCACCAACGAAAACGCGGTAGCGAGAACGAGCAGCGCATCATGACGCTCGGATGCGGTCAGCACGGCTCGACGCAGACGCGGCACGTCGATGCCCTGAACCGACACTAGCCAGCGCTCGGGTGCCTCGGCATCGAAATGGGCGTCCTGCGGCTCGACGGACAGCGCGCGGCCGTCGAAAGCCCGCATGAAATGCCGCATCATGAAGCCAAGCGAGGAGGTCGGAGCCAAGCCCGGCGCCGGTGCGAGCGCGACCACGGTAGCGCGTGTGGTGCCGTCCGCGAACAGGGCACGGGCGGCAGCTCGAACGCTGAGCTCTTCGTAGGTCCGAGTCGTGCGCATGACGTGAACGCCACGAGTGCTCGCGCTCGTACCACTGGTCTCGAAACGAACGGCATCGAGCTCGCGCGGGTACACAGCGACGCGCCCGAATCGGAACGCGTCGGTCGGCACCGGAACGATGTGATCGACACTGTCGAGCTCCCAGCCGCGAGCCTCGAGCAAACGACTCAGCCCGGGTGAGTAGCGATGCTGGAAGCGCGCGATGTCGAGCGCCAGCTCGTCGAAGTTGCCGGTACCGGCCGCGCCGCGTGCGAACGCTCGCACGCGGCGGTGCAGCGCATCCGAGCACGCCTCCAGCTCGTGGATGTGTTCGAAGCTCAACTCGGCGCCAGTCACAGCGCAAGAGCATGAAGGCTCTGTTGCAGAGGCGCAACAAAACCCTCGAGCTGCACGGGATCCACGGTCAGCGGAGGAGTCATCACCAGTACTTCACGTCGTCCGCCGCCGGTCGAGGCCAGGTAGCCGTGGGTCAAGAGCTCCTGCTGGAGCCGCACAGCAGCGCCGGGCCGATCGCCCAAATCGATGGCCACCATGAGTCCGTCCCCGCGCACGCTGAGCGTCAGCGCGAACGAGCGCAGCGCGTCCGCGAGCTGGGCTCGCCAACACTCGCCAACCTCTCGAGAACGCGTAACGAGCTGCTCCTGCTCGATGATATCGAGCGTCTCCAGCGCCGCCGCGCATGCGAGCGGTGCACCCGCGAACGTAGACGTGTGCACGACCTCGTCGTCGCGAGACCAGTGTTGCATGAGCTCGGCGCGTCCGACGCAGGCGCTGATCGGTACGCCTCCGCCGAGGCCTTTCCCGAGGCAGACCAAGTCAGGACAGACGCCGGCTCGCGCGGAGTAGAGCCATTGCCCTGCACGGCCGAGGCCCGTCCAGATCTCGTCGGCGACAAGCAGCGCATCCATGCGACGGCACAGCTCGTGGAGCTCGCAGAGGAATCCCTCCGGCGGCACCACACAGCCGCCTCTACCCAGGATGGGCTCGATGAGCACACTGCCGATTCCCCCGGTTTCCAGGGCGCGCGTCACCTGGCCGAGCGACCCGCGAGCGCTGTCCGGGTCGCTCGGATAGTCCACCAGATGGACTCGCTGGTTGAGTTGCTCGGCGAACGGGGCACGGTAGCTCTCGCGCAGTCCGCAAGCGGCGAGCGGCGCATAGGAGAGCCCATGATAGGCGCCGCGGAAACAGATCCAGCCTGGCTTGCCCGTTGCGAGCGTGGCGCTCTTGAGCGCGGCGGTAACCGCGTCTGCACCCGACTGCCCGAAGATGACCCGAGCATGCTCCGAGGAATGAAGCGCAGCGACGCGTTCCGCACAGCGCACCTTCACGTCCGAGGGGACCACGTCTCCCAGTGCCTGCATCAGCGTCGACGCCTGCAGAGCGAGACGGCGCTCGAGCCTCGGGTGGCTGTGTCCGATCAATAGCCCGCCGAACCCGGCGGCGAGGTCCACGTATCGATTACCGTCGACGTCGAAGACGTTCGCACCCACGCCCCGGGCGAGAACGATGCCTCGATCTCGAGCAGCTGGATCGGGACGAGGCCCCATGGGTGCCTGGCTCGCGGCCAGGCGTGCCACGAGGGCCTGGGACCGCGGCCCAGGAGGGTGAACAACCATCGCAGGCCGTTGGCGCCCCTCGGAGTCGTTCGACGCGTGCACGCTGGACTTCCTTGAGACCGGTGCCTAGCGGGGCTCTGCCCCAGCCCGACCAGGCATGGTGGAAACTGATAGATTGTGCTCGCTGATGCGCCGGAGCCCCGCGTCGACAGTCGAGAGTCGTGAGTCAGAAGCCCGGAATCGCCATCGTCCGGACTGTCGACTCACGGCTGTTGACTCTCGACCAGAGGCATCAGATCCGAAACTTGACTCATCCTG
>JAFGIS010000537.1 GCA_016929495.1 Polyangiaceae bacterium
AGTCGACAGTCCGGACGATGGCGATTCCGGGCTCTTGACTCACGACTCTCGACTGTCGACGCGGGGCTCCGGCGCGTCAGCCAGCACGTCTCCACCATGCCTGGTCGGGCTGGGGCAGAGCCCCGCTAGAGCTCGCCGGAATTCGGCCAAGCGTCCTACGCGGGCGGAAGCAGAGGGCGAATCGTCCTCACCGGTCGTGGTCGGACTTGCAATCCACGGTCGAAGCGACCAAAAGCGGGCTGTGCGTTCGAGGTCGCGAAGCCACCTTCTCACAGCCGCCATCGTGGCGGCTCTGCGGCTATCGGTCAGCGCGCCGGCCGCAGCCGATGAGCCTGTGCCTCCGGAGGATGCTGGTCCACCGCGTCATCCCTCGGAAGGCACCCGTTGGGGGCTGCTCGGCCTCGGAGCAGCGACGGCGGCGTTCTGGTACGGGGGAGCTGTGGGGCTGTCGTACGCATGGCCCTCGGCACCGCAAGCGGACGCGCTCCGAATACCGGTAGCCGGCCCGTGGATGGCCCTCGCCGCCACGGGATGTCCTGGCGGCGATCCCGATTGCAGCGTGTACATCGTAGTGCTGCGCGCCGTGCTGACCGGCTTGGACGGTGTCGGTCAGGTCGGCGGGCTCGCTCTCATGGCAGAAGCAGCGCTGATGCCAACATCCGGGCCCGGTGGGCAAGCGCAGCCAACGACGCGCGCGCGTCATGCGCCCAGGCGCGTCGCCTTTGATGTGCGACCGATACCGCTCGTCGGAAACGACAGCATAGGCGTGGGCTTGCAGGGTCATTTTTGAAGCTGCGCCTTGACCACGAGGTTCACGTTTCGTGTGTGCATCCAATCGTTGCGGACCACGACTGGATCGACCTGCCGACCCGCCGAACTCGCGCGGACGTTGAAGCGTGCAAGCGCGATAGAGTCATGTTAACAGGTGCTGCTATGGAGGTCGTCCGATGAGTCGGCGTACCAAGTTCGTGCTCGTCACGGGTGGTGTCGTTTCCGCGATCGGTAAGGGCCTTACGTCCGCCTCCCTCGGAGCGTTGCTCGAGGCGCGAGGGCTTCGTGTGACTCACATGAAGCTCGACCCTTACATCAACGTCGACCCCGGCACGATGTCCCCATACCAGCACGGCGAGGTATTCGTCACGGACGACGGGGCCGAAACCGACCTGGATTTGGGCCACTACGAGCGATTCACGTCGTGTCATCTGACCCGCGGGGCCAACGTCACCACGGGCCGCATCTACGAGGCAGTGATCACCAAAGAGCGCCGCGGGGAGTACCTGGGCGCCACCGTCCAGGTCATTCCTCACATCACCGACGAGATCAAGGCGCGCATCCACGACGGCGCCAGCGGCGCGGACATCGCGATCGTCGAGGTGGGAGGAACGGTCGGTGACATCGAGTCGTTGCCTTTCCTCGAGGCCATCCGGCAGCTCAAGCTCGATGTTGGTCCGCAAGACGCCATCAGCGTACACGTGACCTTGGTGCCCCACATCGCCGCGGCCGGCGAACTCAAGACCAAACCTACCCAGCACTCGGTCCGCGAGATGCGAGAGATCGGCATCCAGCCGGACGTTCTCATCTGCCGCAGCGACCGCCCGCTGAGCCGCGGTCTCAAGGAGAAGATCGCTCTGTTCTCCAATGTCCCGGTCAGAGCCGTCATTGCCGCTGTGGACTGCTCGTGCATCTACGAGCTGCCTCTTGTGCTCAATGCCGAGGGCCTGGATGACGAGATCGCCGATCGCCTCAACATCTGGTCGCGCAGGCCGGAGCTCGGCGCGTGGCGCAAGACCGTCGAGAGGTTCAAGAAGCCCAAGGGCGGCAGTGTGCGTATCGCCATCGTCGGCAAGTACGTCCACCTCAAAGACAGCTACAAGTCGCTGCATGAAGCCCTCGTTCATGGTGGGCTCGGGAGCGACGTCAGCGTCGAGCTCGACTACATCGATTCCGAAGAAGTGGAGCGCACCGACGCTGCGGCCCTGCTCACGGCTGCGCACGGGATTCTTGTCCCGGGCGGCTTCGGAGACCGCGGAGTCGAAGGCAAGATAGCGGCGATCCGTTTCGCACGCGAATCGGGCGTGCCGTTCTTCGGAATTTGTCTCGGCATGCAGCTTGCCGTCGTCGAATTTGCCCGCGACCAGTGCGGGCTGAAGGGCGCCAATTCCGCCGAGTTCCAGAAGGATTCGCCCCACCCGGTGATCGCCTTGATGCCGGACCAGCATGGCATCGTGGACAAGGGAGGGACCATGCGCCTGGGTGCGTTCCCTTGCCGGATTGCACCGGGCAGCCGTGCCGCGGACATCTACAGCTCGACCGAGATCAGTGAGCGCCACCGCCATCGATTCGAGTTCAACAACGACTACCGCGAGCTGTTGGCCAGCGCTGGACTGGTCATGAGCGGCACCAGCCCCGACGGTCGTCTGGTGGAAATCGTCGAGCTCCCCTCGCACCCGTACTTCGTCGGTTGCCAGTTTCATCCGGAGTTCAAGAGCCGTCCGATGGCCCCCCACCCCCTGTTCTCGAGTTTCATCGCTGCGGCCTGCCAGCGTCGCAGCGACATCGCGGTGGTGCCGCGCGGCGACACGGGCGAGCGCGCCACGGGGATCGAATCACTTCCAGCCAATTGAGCTGGCTCCGACCGCCGCTCGCCTGAGCAGACAGCGGCCGGACCGAGGCGGCTCACGAGTGCGGCCGGACTCTGACGGGCAGTGCATTGTCTCGTTGGAGACGATGCAATGCACATCAGGACACATTCGGGCAAGCCGGGAATCCACCTGTGGTGGCCCCCTCGGGTTCTCCGACAAACCGACGGGACTGCCCGAGCTCCAGGGGAGTCCGCCGTGGCTAGCGCAAGGGCTTCAGAACCGGTGTCGCACAAGCCACCCAACGAGGACTCGCGACCTTCTGCTCCACGACTCGGACGGTGTCACGGAGGACCACGGCGCATTTGCCAGCGACGCCTACGGCACGCAGACACCGTTCTTGGCTCGGCAGCGCAACGAGTTCTTGCACAGCTCGGTGGGCTTGCAGTCGGCATTGGAACCCGCGACGCACTTGCCGTCGCGCAGGGTGCACAGACCCTCGAACGCGCACTGGGCCGATGACCTGCAGTCCTCGTCGGAGGTGATGGCGCAAGCGTTGCCTTTGACGCCGCACCGGCCGAACTTCCTGCAGAGCTCGGAGTTCTTGCAGTAGTCTGGATCCGCCACGCACCGTCCGTCCTTCGCGACGCAGCGTCCGCGCTTGGTGCATCCAACGGAGTCCTGGCAGTCGGCGTCGGACGCCGCGATGCACTGCCCGCCCTGGAACGTGCACCGTCCGGCCGTTGCGCAGACACTGCGCGGTTCGGGTTGCTCGCTGGGGGAGCCCAAACAGTGGTACTTCGACAGGGCTACGCACTTCCCGTCCTGCTCCACGCACAGGCCATCAGCAGCGCAGGTCTGCGCGCACGACGGGTGAAACAGCGTATCCAGACTGACGCACGTGCCCTCATAGAAACCACAAGCTCCGGACTTCCTGCAGTTCTCGCTCTTCCTGCAGTCGTCGTCGGATCTTGCCTGACACGCGCGGTTCACGGCGAAGCAGGCACCCGCAACGCGACACAGATCCGAAGCGCGGCAGTCGGCGTCCGACCCAGCGACACACTGCTTGCCCTGCTGGACGACGCACTTGCCTTCCTTCTTGCAGCCCACGGCCTCCTTGCAGGCCTGATTGGGGTCGCAAGCCAAAGCGCCCACGACCGCTAGCACGGACGTGAGCACACCGTTGACGAGTCGCTGGAACATGACCATGGCCTTCGGTTCTCGTGAGTGACGAGTGATGCGGCAGAAACCGCCGGAGGGGACTACGTTAGCCTGTTCTGACCACGAACTCACCCAGTCAGTTGGACATCGGGGCCCGTCGCTTCAGCAAACGCGGCGTGCGCGCGTGGAGCGGCGTGCCTGCGGTCCCATGGGCGGCCCGCGGGTCAGCCCGGTGTCCTTCCCGAGCGTCCCCGGACGCGCTCCTCGCGGTTGGCTTGCCTGCGCGGCGGCGTCAACCCGGAGATGTTCAGTACTCGAATCCGCTCTCGCCGATGAACTCCCTCAAGATCGAGGTCGGCGGCACCGTGTCGGGATACAGCGTCACGAAGTGCGATACCAGGTTCAGAAGCCTCACGGCGGTCGGCCAAGCGCAGTGCTGGCGGGGGACTTCCAAGAGGTAGCGTTCGGCGTATACTTTGAGCACCGCGGGCTCGTAGATCAGCGATGAATCGAAAACGGCGTCGGCGTGGTGTTGGAAGGGGAAGATATTTCTCCGCTCCCCGGCGCGAACATCCTCCCAGCGAATGATGTTCTCCGCCGGCGACCAACCGCGCGTGCGCCGATCCCGTACGATACGGCGGATCAGTCGAACGTCGGACGCGTGCAGCCAGTTGATGCGATCAAAAGGCAACTGGGCATGCGGGCAAACGAACACACGGAACGCCTGATCCTGTCCAATGGATTGGAGCAACTTCGGATTGAGGGCATGAATGCCTTCGAGCATGAGGACGCTGCGCGTGTCGAGCTTCAAGGTTCTGCCTCCCGTGGGCTGGCTCGTTCCGGTCTTGAAGTCGTAGTGCGCGGTCTGCACCTCCTCTCCGGCGAGCAGCCGTCCCACTTGGTCCTGAAGCAGGTTCAGCCTCAGAGCGTCGATCACTTCGTAGTCCCACTCGCCTCTGGCATTGCGCGGCGTGAGCCACCGGTCACAGTAGTAGTCGTCGAGTGATATCGGCACGGGAGTGACGCCGAGGACCCGGAGCTGGACACTGAGACGCTTGATGAACGTGGTCTTGCCCGAAGACGAGGGGCCGGCGATGCAGACGATGCGCGCAGACTTGCCGCGACCATGTATTTCGTCGGCGATCCGACTGATGCGCTTCTCGTGGAAACCTTCGCTCACGTGGATCAGCTCTCCGACGTGTCCGGTGATACACGATTGGTTGAAGGCACCCACGCTCTTGATGCCCATGGTACGCAGCCACCGGTCCTGTTGGAACGCCATGGCCATGGTCTGCAGGGACACGGCCAGTGCTTGCTCGTTGGTGACCGGTCGAACCGAGGGGGACACCTGCTCGGCGTCCGGGCCGTCGGAGTCCAGGTTCTCCGCGCTCGCTGCCGGAGCCTCAGGGGCGCGCACGGTGGCCGTCGCGGCCAAATCGAGGGGCGGTGGCTGCATCGCAATGTCGCGACCGTAGAGCAACAACAGTCCGCCGCGATCTGCGATCACGCGATAGCCGGATATGGCCCCAGTGCTCGGCAAGAGCGGCCCCATGATGAGCGCGTGCACCTGACCGTACGAGCCCAACGGGACAGCCCGGTTTCGCCAGGTCGCCAGGAGGTCGACGGTGTCCTGCCAACCGACCCCAGCGAAGTAGGCCAGCGCTTCGGAGACCTCCACCAGGCGTTCGGTGAGCGGCAGATCCGCCTCAACGAGCTCGCGCATCTGCGTCTGCAACAGCTCCGCCAGCTCCTCGGGCCGTGACCTCCAGTCGGCCGCGGGCAACACACGACGACCGAAGCCGACAGAATGCGCAAGCCGAATTTCGGCGCGGGGAACGACCCTGTGCGCGGCCTCCATGAGCAGCAGCGCCTGGCTCATCCGGTAGATGCGGTCGCCTTCGATGGTACCGAGCGTCATCGGTTCGAGCTCGGCGTCCCAGGTGACGCGTGTCGTTAGTGACACAGGGCGGCGCCCGAGCAGAGCCGCCACCACTCGCGCGCCCTCGTGCGTTTCCGGCAGCACATCGCCGAGCGGGGTTCCCGAGTCGACCTCGATCTGGCCCCCACCGATGGTGAGCTTGACGCGCGACGGATGCTGGACCAAGTCGCTCAGGTCCACGGCCACGGCCGGGCCGAACGACGGGGCGGGGGTAGCGGGTTTGGCGTTCATCGGGCTCCAGTCTAGCGGGAAACCGCGGACGTCACACGTTGAAGCGAAAGTTGACGATGTCGCCGTCGGCTACGACGTAGTCCTTGCCCTCGACGCGAAACTGGCCGAGGGCCTTCATGCGCGCCTCGCTTCCGGCTTCGATGAACGCATCGTAGCTCATCACCTCGGCCCGGATGAAACCTCGTTCGATGTCCGAGTGGACGCGGGCCGCAGCGCGCGGCGCCAGACTGCCGCGGCGTACCGTCCATGCTCGCACCTCGTCCTCGCCGACCGTGAAGAAACTGATGTAGTCGAGCAGCGCATAGGCCGAACGTATGAGCCGAGCCGACGCAGGCTCGTCGATCCCCATGCTCGCAAGGAAGTCGGCCTGGTCCGCTTGAGGGAGCCTGGCAATCTCCGCTTCGACCGCCGCGCAAACAGAGAGCAGCTGCGCACCGCTCTGCTGCGCGAGCGTGACGAGCCCGCTCGGAAGCGGCGCCCCCGCGTCTTTCTCCGACGTGTTGAGCACGACGAGCAACGGACGCCGCGACAAGAACGCGAAGCTCGAAACCGCCCTCTCCTCGTCCGAGCTCAGCTCGAGATCGCGCAAGGCAGAACCGGCACCCAAGCGCTCCAGACAACGCTCGAGCACTGCCTTCTCTCGATCGCTATCGCGCGTCTTGGCCAATCGTTCGAGGCGGCGCTCCACGATTCCGAGATCACTCAATATCAGTTCTGCGTCGAAATCCTGGAGCTCGCGCTCGGAGTTCGGCGCCCTGCCGCCCATGTCGTCGAACCCTCGCAGCACGACGACCAAGGCATCGGCCTCTGCGACCGCCTGCAGCATCGCCGCGTCCAGTCCGCTCGGCGCAGCTTTCGATCTCGGCGTGTCGACGAACACGACCTCCGCGTACGTGGTCTTCTTCGGATGGTAGAGTCCGGACAGTCGAGTCACACGATCATCGGGCACCCGGACCACGCCCAGGCCGCTCTTGGCGGTTCGACTCGACCCGCTTGGAGCCGCAGCCTGTCCGGTCAGGGCCTCGAACAGCGTCGTCTTTCCGGTTTGCGGGAACCCAACCAGGCCTGCTCTCATGCTTGTTCTCTTGGCAGCCAGACCCAACCCCGGGCTGGCGGGCGGGATGATGATGGCCACGGGTGCCGAAGTCCAATCGTGTTTCGGGTCGTCGATCCGGAGAGTATCGCAGCAGGACGGCTGTCCCCGCGACACATCCGCTCGGACGAGGGGAGATTGGCCCCGTGCCCCCAGGCCCCAGTCCAGACGAACACGAGGGCTTCCAGTGCCAGCGGAAGTGATTGGCCCGGCCGTGCGATGCCGGGCTGTTTTCCGAATGCATCGCGATCCTGGCAGAGCTAGCCTTCTACTGGCCCCGGTCACCACGAGGGACGAAGGTAAAGGAGTAGCGTCATGTGGAGGGAAGCAGGACTCTTGCGGAGCGGTATTCTGTGGACTGCAAGCGCGCTCGCACTTGCCTGCGGTGGAAGCAGTTCTCCACCGGATTCGCCGCTCGACACGTCGTCCGCCGCACCAGAGCCTCAGCACGCTGGCGCAGCACACGAACTCGACGTGAACATGTCCTTTGCAGAGGACGAGGCTGAACCCGAATCCGAGGAAGAAGCCAGCAGCCGGTACACGCCGCCGCCGACGAAGACGTACAGCCCGGCCACCAGGATGAGTGAAGCGGACCGGCCAGGAAAGAAGTAGCGCCCGACCGGGCGCTCATGCGTCGGGCGTCTCATTGCAGTGAGTCGCACATCACCGCGCGCCAGCCTGCCGCGGTTCTCGTCGCTGCGGCAACGTGTCGAATCAGGGAAGGTGGTCCTGGACCGCGACCGACGGCTCAAGGGATCCGTCTGCGCGAGCCGCTTCGGTCGAAGGTTCGGCGAGCGTGTACCTCTCGGCCAACCAGTTGCCAAGATCAATGTTCTTGCAGCGAACTGAACAGAAGGGCCGTGGGCCAAAGTCCTCGGGCACGTCAAGCTCGGCACTGCAGATGGGACAGCGGATCCGCACGACAGAAGTGTAGCAATCCCCGAGCCGCCGACACGCAAGCTCGGCCTCGCGCCCCTCGGTCACGAGCCCCGCGACCGCCGCTTCCCGGGCGGCGATTTCGCCCTTCTCGGCCAACAGAAAGGTGGTATGAAGGCCGAGCCGTTCGGCCGGTGAGCGGGCCATGGACGCCTGGCTGCGTCTGCGCTCGCTGGTCCACCGAACGAACGCTTCCAAGGTTCATCCCTCAAGATAACGAACCGCAAGTCCCAGTACCCCCAGCTGGCCGCGCCCCAGAGAAGGCCCGCCAGGCGGTACGACTGTCCGCTCGTAACCCCTTTGGAGAACGCAGCTCATGAATACGAAGGCGATTTATCGATTCGCACAGAACAACGCAGAAGGCCGCGCTGAACAGAAGCCGTTGCTGGGCGGCAAAGGCGCCAACCTCGCTGAGATGGCGAGTCTCGGCATCAACGTACCTCAAGGCTTCACCATCACGACCGAGATGTGCGTCGACTACTTCAAGTCCGGCGGCAAAATCCCTGCGGGCCTCGAGGACGAAGTCAGGAAGGCTGTCGCCTGGCTGGAACAGCAATCCGGCAAGAAGTTCGGTGACCCGGCCAACCCGATGCTGGTGAGCGTCCGATCCGGTGCACGTTCCTCCATGCCCGGCATGATGGACACCATCCTCAACCTCGGCCTCAACGACACGACGGCTGCGGGACTGGCAAAGAAGACGAACAACGAGCGTTTCACCTACGACGCCTATCGCAGGTTTCTGAACATGTACGCGAACGTCGTGCTCAACCTCGAGCACCATCCGTTCGAGGAGGCGCTCACGGTTCAGCGCCGTGCGGTCGCCGAGGAGCGGAAAATCGCGATTCCCGCCGACGTCGAGGAGCTGGCCCGCGTCATCCCGGACTCGGAGCTCGGAGCTCTCAACCTGAAGCAGGTGGTGGAAGCCTACAAGGCCATCATCCTCAAGAAGACGGGCAAGAGCTTCCCCGAGCAGCCCTTCGACCAGCTGATGGGCTCCATCGAGGCGGTCTTCAAGAGCTGGAACAACGCACGTGCCATTCTCTATCGCAAGATGCATGGCATCCCTGACGAGTGGGGGACGGCCGTCAACGTTCAGTTGATGGTGTTCGGCAACACCGGCAATAGCAGTGGTACGGGCGTCTGCTTCACGCGCGACCCGAGCACGGGCGAACGCCGCTTCTTCGGGGAGTGGCTGCCCAATGCGCAGGGCGAGGACGTGGTGGCCGGCATTCGCACCCCGCAGCCGATTGCCAAGAGCGCGACCAGCGCCGGCAAGGCCCTCGAGGAGGCCATGCCCGAAGCGTACAAGGAGCTCTTCGCTATCCAGGCCAAGCTCGAGAAGCACTTCCGCGACATGCAGGACATCGAGTTCACGATCGAGGAGCAGAAGCTGTTCCTGCTGCAGACTCGAAACGGCAAGCGTGCGGCCCGTGCCGAAGTCCGCATCGCCGTCGAGATGGTCGCTGAGAAGCTGATCACCGAACAGGAGGCCCTGCTGCGAGTCGACCCGGCGCGCATCGAGCAGCTGCTCTTCCCCACCATCGATCCCAAGGCCAAGAACACGGCCATCGCGAAGGGCCTGGCAGCTTCCCCCGGCGCCGTCACCGGCAAGGTCGTGTTCAGCGCCGAAGACGCCGTGGCTCGCGCCGAGAAAGGGGACGCAGTGGTTCTGGTCCGTGTCGAGACCTCACCCGAGGATCTGCATGGCATGAAGGCCGCTCTGGGCATCCTCACCGCACGCGGCGGCGCGACGAGCCATGCGGCCGTCGTCGCGCGCGGCATGGGTCGCTCGTGCGTGGTCGGCTGTTCGGAAGTCAGCATCGACTACGAGCAGCAGATGTTCGTGGCGCGTCCTGGCGGCGAGACGGTCATTGTCCACGCCGGCGAAGTGATTACGCTCGATGGCTCGAGCGGCAAGATCTACGTGGGCGACGTGCCCAAGATCGATCCGGAGCTCGGAGGCGACCTCGGCCAGCTCATGGCGTGGGCCGACAAGTACCGCCGGCTGAAGATCCGCACCAACGCGGACACGCCCGGCCAGGCGAAAAAGGCCCGCAGCCTCGGCGCCGAGGGCATCGGCCTGTGCCGAACCGAGCATATGTTCTTCGACGACGAGCGCATCTTCGCCGTGCGCGAGATGATTCTCTCGAACGACGTGGCCTCGCGCGAGCGCGCTCTGGCCAAGCTGCTGCCATTCCAGACCGAGGACTTCGTCGGCCTGTTCCGCGAGATGAAGGGGCTGCCGGTGAACATCCGTCTGCTCGATCCGCCACTGCACGAGTTCCTGCCGACCGAGTCGTCACAGATCGACGAGCTCGCCAAGAGCATGGGCGTGGAGCCCGCGGCCCTGACCCGCAAGGTCGCAGAGCTGCACGAGTTCAACCCGATGCTCGGTCACCGCGGCTGCCGTCTGGGCATCACCTTCCCCGAGATCTCCGCCATGCAGATCCGCGCCATCCTCGCGGCCGCCTGCCAAGTGCAAAAGGAGGGCGTCGAGGTGAGGCCGGAGATCATGATCCCCCTGGCCTTGAGCGAAGCCGAGCTCAAGATCATGCACGAGATCGTCCGTAAGGTGGAGCAGGACGTCTTCGCCGCCGCCGGAACGACCGTGAAGTACAAGTTCGGCACCATGATCGAGCTGCCGCGCGCCGCTCTGCTCGCGGACGAGCTGGCTCGCGAAGCGGAGTTCTTCTCCTTCGGCACGAACGACCTCACACAGACCACCCTTGGCCTCTCTCGCGACGACGCCGGCAAGTTCCTGCCCGAGTACGTGGACAAGAAGATCTTCCCGGCGGAACCCTTCGTTTCGCTCGACCAGCAGGGCGTCGGCCAGCTCGTGGCCATGGCCGTTCAGAAGGGCAGGAGCGTGCGTTCGGATATCTCGCTCGGCGTTTGCGGCGAGCACGGCGGCGACCCTGCCTCGATCGACTTCTTCGAACGCGTCGGATTGGCCTACGTGTCCTGCTCGCCGTTCCGCGTGCCCATCGCGCGCGTTGCAGCCGCTCAGGCAGCACTGAAGCACAGCAAGAAGTAGCGATCCCCCGGTGCGGCGCGTGACCGCGCGTCGCCCGACGGTTCTTCGGACGAGGGCGTCGGTTCTGACCGACGCCCTCGTTTCTTCTCCAGGTATCTCGTTGCCCTCGAAGGCGAGTCACGTCGCGTTGACAACGCCGCGCGGGCCGCGTATGCGAGAACCCATGACGCTGTCGCGCTACGAACAAGTTCTCACCCATGTAGAGTCATTCGTCTTGGAGCTTGACCAGCTCGTCCGGCAAGCTGTCATAGAGCTCGTCGAGCAGGCCCTGGCGCGGAGCATTCGGGAGTCAGGTCCGCCGCGCGTGACGGGCAGCTACGCGGCGCGCGACAGCGGACCTGGAGCAAAGCGTGCGTCTCAGACCGCTGCAGCGGTCACGGAGAGCAGAGGCGCCCGGCGAACGGGCGCCGAACTCGAGGCGCTTGCCGCTCGCCTGCTCAAGTACATCCAGAAGCACCCCGGGTCTCGCATGGAGCAGATCGCCAATGGCATGCAGGTTCCAAGCAAGGAGCTCAACCTGCCGCTGGGCAAGCTCAAGAGCGAGGGTCGCCTGAAGACCAAGGGACAGAAGCGCGCCACGGCCTACTTCGCCAAGTAGTCCGCGCCCCACGACGACCCGAGCGCGAGCGCCCCGCGACGCGTCTGTCTCGACCGACGCGAGCTTCGGTGTGTGTGCCAGAGGTGCGCGCGCCCAAGAACAAGATGGACGGCTGGCCAGATGGGCCGAGCGTGCCGTCTTGGTGTTTCGTCTCCAGAACAGTGCACACTTGAAGCACCTCGTTTGCCGGCTCGGACGGGGGCATTCGCCGCAGAATCCCACGGCTTCGGCCGGTGCGAGGCGTCGGATTCCGCGGCGAAACACGGAGACAGGACGACGAGGCTTCACGGAACTGGAGCCTCCACCCAAGAAGGCACGCTGGCTTCAATCGAGGGACGCGCTGCGCTAGGCTCCTCACATCACTGCCGAGACGTATCTGCTGCGCGCCATCGAGCTGGCCATCGAGACGGTGAATGCCGGTCACGGCGGACCCTTCGGTGCGGTCATCGTGCGCGATGGGCAGGTGCTCGGAGAAGGGCAGAACAGGGTGTTGCTCGGGTGCGATCCGACGGCACACGCCGAAGTCGTGGCAATGAGAGCAGCGTGCGCCAGAATCGGCAGCTTCGCCTTGAACGGCGCGATACTCTACTCGAGCTGCGAACCGTGCCCGATGTGCCTCGCAGCCGCGTACTGGGCGCGTATCGAGCAGATCGTCGTGGCGGCTACCGGTGAGGACGCCAGGGCCGCCGGCTTCGATGACGTGTTCATTGCCAAGGAGCTCTCGCTCCCGCACGCCGAGCGCAAGCTTGCCTGGCGTCAGGTGCCGGTCGAAGGCGCGAGCCTCCCGTTCGCCACCTGGCTCGCCAAAACCGACCGGACGAGCTACTGAACCTCCCCGCAGTCAGCACACCGGGGATCCTTGCGTACTCCGTATCTGCTGAGGCTCATGGCGGAGCCGTCCCAGACGACCAGCTCCCCCTCGGGAGCGCGTGCTAGCCCGGCGAGGAACTGGATCGTCGCGAGAGCCTGAAGTGAACCGATGATCCCAGCTGTGGCACCCAGTACTGGAACCTGCTCGGACGGGGGTGGCTCGGGGACGATACAGCGTAGGCACGGCGTATCGGGAGCATGGATGAATGCGAGCCTGCCGTCGACGCCCCAGACTGCGCCGTGGACGAGCGGGATCCGTCTGCGCAGGGCTGTCCGGTTCAAGACGAAACGAGTGGGGAAGTTGTCCAGACAGTCGACGATGATCTGGGCATCACCGACCAAGTGCCCTGTGTTTTCTTCGGTGATTTGCTGTGCCAAAGCGACTACTCGCACCTCGGGATTGAGCCTGTCCAACGTGAGCTTGGCAGACTCTGCCTTGTTCATCCCGATCCGGGAAAGGTCATGCAGGATCTGCCTGTTGAGGTTCGACATCTCGGGAGTGTCGGCGTCCGCGATCCTGAGCTGACCCACTCCGGCTACCGCCAGGTACATGGCGACCGGCGAACCCAACCCCCCGGCGCCCGCGATGAAGACCGTCGACGCCTTGAGCCGGGCTTGGGCGGCTTCGCCCCAACCGTCGATACGGATCTGCCGCCGGTATCGTGCAAGCTCGGTGGCGGTGAGTCGCATGGATCCTGCTTACTACGTCCTCACCGACGTGGCGCGACCGCGCTGCGCGCGGTCCCGACGTTCATGGTCACTGGGCCCGCACACGCTCGGGCACGACGGCGATCGCCGCAACGCGGCAGCTCCAGGACCAAGCGGCCGATTGGCCGGCGTTGCGGCAACGCTAATACAGCGCCATCCTGAACGCGGGTCGTGTTGGTGAGCTCCACTGATTGTCTTCGCATCGTCGCCGCGGCCTGCCTGGTCTCCGGCGCCGCAATGGCCTGCTCGGGCACGCCGACACCACCTGTCGAGAGCCCTGCTGCTACAGGACACGCATCCCTGTCCGTGCCGGGTAGCTTCGAGCCCTATGTGTTCGGCGGTGAGCGTCTGGTGGGCAAGATTGTCGTGGTGGGTATCGACGCCGCGGAGGCAACCGTCAGCGTGGAGGGCGGGTGCACGGACGTGCGGGAGCCGATGGTCATCCGGACGCGGGGATGGGCCACGGGGTTGTTCGCGCTCCTGGCCAACTCGTGGGTCGAGATCGATACGACGTATCGTCCTGATCTCGGGATGCCGACGTCGGGACGGAGCGCGATCAAGATCGCTAGCACCGAACGCCACTACTCGGTCCGGTACAAGCAGGGACGCTACGGATACCGGTACGTTCGCAATAGCGAGCTGGTGCGCCGGGAAACCGTGCGTCTCTCCGCCGAGCTGCGCGCCCACGATCTGCACTCCGCGGTCCTCGCGCTCCGCTCCTGGAGACCGGCGCCACACACGAGCACCGAGCTGCTGGTCGTGACGGGACGACACCTGTGGCGCCTGGAGGTGAAGTACGAGGGTCCGGATGTCGTGACGACCGCTGCCGGCCCTCGCCCCGCCGTGCGCATCGAAGGCCTGGCGACAAAACAGACGGGGGACCCAGACGAACGCCCCCAGCGCAAGTTCTTCGTATGGTTCTCCGACGACAACGACCGTGTGCCGTTGCGAGCCCTCGCCGAGAGCGAGTTCGGCCCGGTCGAGCTCGTGACGACGAGCTACTCCTGCCCGGGCTGCACCGCCCCGTGTCGCACCTCGGAACCGAAGCGTTGATGCGGGCAACAGCCGTCTCTATGCGAGCCGGACCAGCCGAACCGGCAGGCCCCCCACCTTGATCTCTGCCGCCACGACCCAGCCCAGGCGACTGTACTCGAGATACGGAGCGAAGCCACAGGCCATCACCACGGGCCTGAGATCCGTACGTGCCGTGAGCAGCTGGTCGAAGCGAGCGTACAGCTCCTTTAGCCCTGCCCGAGCGAGCCGCACGCCGTAGGGGGGATTCGTGACGACGAGCGTACCCGACGGAACCTGCCGCGCTGCCTGCTCGAAATCCGCCCGCATGAACCGGCAGTGCTGCGATAGCCCGGCGGTGTGTGCATTGTGCTCGGCCGCACGCAGCGCCTTCATGCTCGCATCGCTGCCGTAGGCGAACGCCGGCGAGGGCCTTGGTTTCGGCAGCTCGCTCGCCAACCACTCGGCGTAGATCCCAGCATCGTGAATGGGCCATCGTTCGAACGCGAATCCGCGGTGAGCTCCGGGCAGCTCGCCCTGTCGCAGCGCTACCCACTCGATCGGGATGGTGCCCGAGCCGCAGAACGGATCCCACAGCCCTACCGGGTGGTCGGGGGGGAGCGAACGAGCGCGCAGCGCCTCGTCCGCCAAGCAGACCAGGGCCGCAGCCAAGGTCTCGCGCAGGGGGGCTTCCCCGATGTGCCTCCGATAGCCGCGCCGGTGAAGACGGTCCCCGGACGCGTCGATGCTGGCCTGCACGACATCGCGATCGACGCGCACGAAGACCCTGGGGCGGCAGTGCTCGGGCTCGGCCGAGCCGAGCCGCTCTTCGAGCACCCGACGAGATCGTTCAGCGACGGCATCAGAATGGTACAGACGGCTCTTGTGACACGTCACCGAAATCCGGGGCGCGGCGTGGACGCGGAGGTAGGCGTGCCAAGGTAGCCGGGCCAGGCCTCGTTCGAGCTCGGCAAAACTCGTCGCGCGAAAAGGCTTCAGCCTGACGCGCACGGATTCGGCGAGTCGAGAACACACGCCGACGGTCCAGAGTTGTTCGATGCCGCAGCGGGCCTCCACTCCGCCCCGAAGCACGCGTCCGCAAACGCCCAGCGCCCGGAGCTCCTGCTCGAGCCAACGCTCGAGCCCGGGCGTCACAGTGGTGAACAACTTCAGGGAGGTGCTGGCGGAGACCACAAGCTTCACGAAGCCTTTCACCGGCGCGCGTCGCGCTCAGGCGGCGTGTCTGACAGGAACTTGGCGAGCGCGCGCGCCAGCTCCTCCGGACATGAGGCGCCTATGCGCAATCCGCACGTTCGAAAAGGACTGCGCCGAGCCAGCGGCGCTTTCCCAGCGGAGAGAGTGGGATTCGAACCCACGGTACCCTTCCGAGTACACCTGATTTCGAATCAGGCACCTTCGGCCGCTCGGTCATCTCTCCGCGGCGCAATGTGACAGCGGGCACCGGACCTGTCAACGCCGGGGTCTCGCTGGCGCGTGCTGGAGCTCCGCCTGACGCCTGCCCTGCCAACCCTTGCGCGCGGCGTTCGTCGAGTCTAGAGACCTGAGTGCCGCGATAGCGGAGACGTCCATGCCCGGCCAAGCGCTCTTCGTGCACCTGGCTGCAGCGCTGCTGAGCCCGCCGCTGCACAGCGCCCAGGTTGGGGTGGTTCCCCTTCAGTCGGACACTGAAGCGCGTATCCAGAGCCAGGACAGGGCCTCGGACCCAGTCACACCCATTCTCGAGCCCACTGAGCCTCCCGAAGGGCCGGCGGGCTCCGGGTCGGATCCTCTCATTGACGGGCAGAACCCACCGAGCGACCGCCCGAATGCTCCGCCCACGGCAGAGCCGCCTGGCCCCGAGGTTTCCGACCCTGCATCGCCGCCCGAGGCGACGGCCCTGCCAGCGCTGAACGGCGCTCTGTCGGCGCGTCGGCAGCTAAGGGCTGGGGTGCCAACGCGTTCCGAAACCGTGTTGCTCGGCCCGGCCAGAAAGAACGCGGCTCTGCAGGGTGCGCCTCACGACACGACCAGGCCAACCGCAACGAACGACTCCAACGGCGTCCACTTGTCCCTCGAAGCCGACGGAGGCGTCAGCCTGAGGCTCGACAAGGAACCCCGAGGTTTCGATACCGAAGAGCCGTTGGACCTGACATTCGGCGCGGGCGTTTGGTTGTCTCCGACGCGCCGGTACGCGCTGGCAGTGGCGTACCGGAGCATGGGTCTCGGCGGCGCACGCTCGGCGCAGGGCAGCGAGGACGTCTCGGTGCAGCGAGATCTCGATACCCTATGGCTGGGAGGACGAGTCTATCCGGTGCTCGGGACTCAGCTCGGTCTGTTCCTCCAGCTCGAGGTCGGCGGTACTTGGCAACGCATGGCCACCCATGGGACAGAGGAAGGCCTGCCGTTTTCTTGCACGGCCAGGGAAGGACCTCGGTTGATGCTCGGAGGTGGCGCGGGCGTCGACGTCATCCTGGACGACGCGATTTCGTTCATCGCCGTCGTCGACGCCACTGCCCATCGACTCAGCCACGATGTCGTGGACGAGTGCGCGCCCGGATCCGGCGCCGTTGCGAACGCGACGGGCCAGGTCGGGTTCGTCTACCATATCGACCTCGGCGGGGAGCCTGCGGGGTAGCTGGCCAGAACGCGATGGAGTCATCGAGAGATTCGCGGTGCGCATGTAGTCCACGGGACAAGGGAGGTCACTTCTGTTACTTCGGAAACTGCACGCCCGTGTCGATGTAGTAGGTCTCCGCCTGCGCCGGATCCGGAGCTTCCCAGGCCTTGATCGCATCGGGGGCCACCAGCGGAACGCCGCTGCCGTCCGTGAAGCGCAGTGTGAGGGGCAATGCGAACGGCCCACTGCCTTGCGGCAGCGCCCACGTGCCGTAGCGCTCTTGAGGCCGGGCCGGGGTGTAGTTTTTGTCCCGCTCGAGCAGCACCCATTCTCCGGACGGGAGCTCGGCTTCCACCTTGGTGATGGAGCCGAGCCCGGCCGCGTTCACGACGCTGAGCGCGAAGTAGTACTCGCTCGCGGTGGGGCGCAGCCAGACGTAGATGTTGCCCGGAACCGGACAGGGCACGCGCCGGTAGCGCGTCGGGATGACGCCGTCGGGCATGCTGCCGTTCGGGTCGCCGCTTTGCAGGCGCGCCATGGCGATGTCGGACAGGTCGAGATGAATGCTCTCGCCTGCGACCGGATCATGGTCCGCGGGCGGAGGAGGATCGGGCGGAAGCGGGCAGCCGTACTCGAAGTCGGAGACCTCGGCGCAGTGGTCGCGCCCCGAGCCGCAGCACCATTTGGAGTTGGGTGCGCAGGGACAGGAGTCGATCACTTGCAGCACGATGGGCGGCGTGTAGCCCTCTTCGCCGGGCTGGTAGTCGCTGCCGTCCTTCTTGGTACGCACGAGCTCGAAGCACTCGCCGCAGCTCAGGTAGTTGTCGTTGTCGCCCGGAAGGCTCGGCCAGAACTGGGTGTAGTAGTTGCCCTGAGGCGCGGCGAAATTGCCGCGGAGCGTGATATCTTCCGGATCTCTGCAGAGATCCGGGTAGGCGGTGCAGAATGCATCGCATCGGTCGCCGAAGCCCCCATCCGCGAATTCGAAGGCGCTCGAGCACAGAGCGTACAAGCCGAACGCGCACGCTCCGTGGTCGGTCAGGCCGAAATGCGTCGACCGAGAGTAGTGCCACGGTTCATCGTCGCTCACGGCATGCACCTCCGGCCACTTGCCGGACACGCAGGCCTTGCTGCTCACCACGGTGCACCCTGCCGCGCCGGGACCGCCGCAGTTCTCGCAGCTTTGCGAGCTCTCGTCGTCGGCGCAGTACTGGGCGCAGCAGACGTTGTCGGTCAGAGCCCAGGAGCCGCAGGCAGCTGGATCCGCTTCGGGATAGGGCGCCGGATCTCTGTCTGGGACGTCCCAGTCCGACGCATCCGCGAGTCCAGCATCCTCGGCGCCGCCGTCCGGCGTCACCGACGCGTCGGGTGGCGGCGTGGACGCGTCGGTGTCCGGGTTCGTCGAGCCGCCCGTCCCGGGGTTCGCCGAGCCGCCCGTCCCGGGGTTCACCGAGCCGCCCGTCGCGGCGCTCACCGAGCCGCCCGTCCCGGGGTTCACCGAGCCGCCCGTCGCGGCGCTCACCGAGCCGCCCGTC
>JAFGIS010000047.1 GCA_016929495.1 Polyangiaceae bacterium
AAGGACGATGTGCCCGTCACGCGCGTGTCACAGATTGTGCGCCATGGGTTGCTGCGTCCGGCTGGTTCCCCCCGGCGCAGGAGGTCCGACGCTCCCTGCATCGGGGTCTCGTCGACGTGAGCGAGGCGGACCGTCCGGCAAAAGCGGGTTCGAGGCAGCTCCAACGGCCGCGTTTTCGTCTGCACGCCCAACCTAGCTTGGCTGCTGCGACGACAGCCCAGCAATTGTTGCGGCAGAAGATGCCACCGTTCTCCTTGGCGCCCGGCGCATACGTTGAAGTGCCACGCGAGCGCAGTGTCCCTTCGCTGTTAGCAGGTCGATGAGGCACCTGTCGGAAAGGCCTGTCGGGCGTCGCGTGGTCGCGCGCCATCGGCGCTTGCGCGGGGTCCGAGAGCACGGCTTTGCCGGTGATGCGCCACTCCCGGCTGATCGAGCTGATCCCGCGGTTTTTCAAGTTTCTCGCACTTCACGGGGACGCGGGCGGCAGCATTCGAGACCATGCGCGCGTAGCGGCCCTCGCCAATGCAGTTCATCCGTGGCGTGTCGGGACGTGGAGACGTACTCCACGGACTTGTCGTCGCGGCAACCGTGGGACTTCCGAAGTTGGGCCCTTCGCGCTGCCTGCACGACCTTCACCATGTGGCTCGCCTTGGTCGACGAAGAGGGGGGCTTGCTGGGCGCCCAGAAACGAAGACATCCCTGGAGGGGGAGCCAGCAAGGCTGCGAGTGCTTCCGTGGGCCAGAACGCTCCCGCGGCTTCCGCCTCGCAAGCACCAT
Source organism: Polyangiaceae bacterium (assembly GCA_016929495.1). Lineage (GTDB taxonomy): Bacteria > Myxococcota_A > Polyangia > Polyangiales > Polyangiaceae > JAFGIS01. The sequence continues at coordinate 778 of JAFGIS010000047.1, forward strand.
GCCACGCGCGCCTACACGAGGCCTCGCGCCGAGGCCGGCGGCTCGGCGCCATGCAATGACTCGAAACCATTGCCTAAACGTATCGCTCTGCCCCCGGGCGGTAGTGCATCCGCAGACGGGACCAGGGAACGACGGACGTGGCTCCGCGTTGTGGTCAGACCACGCTGCACGGGCGAGACTTGCCGAATCGCAAGGCTAGAAGCCCTCCGGGCCGTCGGTTACAGTGCCTCTGCTCACGTTCCCGTGCCTGATACCCAGTTTGGAGGCAAGACGATGCGCTTCGGCCACTTCGATGATGATGCTCGCGAATACGTGATCACCACCCCGAAGACCCCCTATCCATGGATCAACTACCTCGGTACCCAGGAGTTTTTCGGGCTGATCTCGCAGCAGGCGGGCGGCTACTGCTTCTACCGGGATGCGCGGCTCCGGCGGCTGACACGATACCGCTACCACAACGTGCCGCTCGACGCGGGAGGGCGATACTTCTACATCCGCGAAGAGAACCGGATGGTGAACATCTGGAACCCCTACCAGTGCATGGTGACGTTCAACATGTCTCGCAGTGCTTCCTACTTCGAGACGGGCATCGGCCAGGGCATGGGGTTTCGGGATTCCAACCAGGACATGCTCGGCTTCGTTCACCTGGTGCCGGAGCGGGCGCGTCAACGCATCATCGATATCGCGTTCACGCAGTTCCCCGACGGCAGTGCCTACCACCAGTATCAACCGCTGACGAAGCGGGGCAACCACGACGTCGGCAGCGGCTTCAACGATGACCCGCTGTGGCTCATCGCCGGGACGGCCGCCTACATCAAGGAGACCGGCGACTGGTCCATCCTCCAGGAGCAGGTGCCGTTCAACAACGACGTCAACAACCAGGCCACCCTGCTCGAGCACTGCAAGCGGTCGTTCTACCACGTGCTGAACAACCGGGGGCCGCACGGGCTGCCTCTCATTGGACGCGCTGACTGGAACGACTGCCTCAATCTGAATTGCTTCTCCGAGACTCCCGACGACCCCTATCAGACGACGGCGAACCGCGAGGGCAGGACCGCGGAATCGGTATTCATCGCCGGCATGTTCGTGATGTATGGCCCAGAGTACGCGGCGATGGCAGAGAAGATGGGCCAGCCCGACGAGGCGCGCTTGGCACGCGAGCGCGTGGCGGAAATGGAGCAAACCGTGCTCCAGCACGGTTGGGACGGCCAGTGGTTCCTGCGCGCGTACGACTACTTCGGTAACAAGGTCGGCAGCAACGAATGCGAGGACGGGAAGATCCTGATCGAGCCGCAGGGCTTCTGTGTCATGGCCCGGATCGGCGTGAAGAGCGGCCAGGCCAAGCAGGCGCTCGATTCGGTCAGAGAACGGCTCGAGACGCCGTACGGCATCGTACTCAACAACCCCGCGCACTCCGAGTACCACGTCGAGCTCGTCGCCGAAACCGCAATCGGACGAAGACACGGAGCCGCCGGTGCGGATACGAAGCGCGTCCCCGCGCAAGTCGGGCACAAGTCCGTCCGGTGCGCGTTGGCGGGCGAGGCACTCGCCAGCGCCGAAGTGCCGACCCTGTCGGTTGGCAGCACTCTCGCAACAACGCAGGTTCTCAGCGGGACTCGCGACCCTGTTCACCCCGATGAGGACCGTCGGGCAGATGACACTCCCGGCAAGCTCGACGGTCACAGCGCGAAAGGGCGTAGGGTCGCCTATCGCTCGCCCTTGATCATCCCAAGCCGTGAACAACGTCGTAGAAGCCGTCGTCGCACCGGACGAATGGAATTGACGCCACGGCGTGGAAAGGGAGTCCGCTCGGCGTTGCGTCACCCACGCAACCAGCGCCAGCCCTGTGCGATCTCGCGCACCGGGAGTGCGCACTGCCTTGTTGCTACAGTCACACCGCCCGTTTCCCAGCATGCGCTTCAGTCGTGGTCCCAAGTGGACGTGTGGCTTCCGGCGGGCTTGGCCGCACTTTTCACGTTCGTGGCTTACGTGTGTGCGGTCCAGCTCAGCGGTCGACGAACAAGGAGTGTATGGAGCCCGCGGGCGCGATTCGCCGGTCGGTGCATAGCGGCGATTGCCATGTGTGGTTGCGTGCTGGGAGTCTATGTGCTGTGGCAGTCGGATCCAGACGCGAGGGAGCGCGTCTACGCGGGCGTCGTCACTATGTTGGCTGTCTGCAGCTACGTCTTTTCGGCGAGGAGCAAGCGGCCGCCTCTTCGTGATTTCCTGAATGGACTATTCTCTCGTATCTGTATGGGCCCGCCGGGACGAGCGCCTGCGGCCGCGACGCGACGGGTTCCAGGGGAAATGTCAAAGAGCCGTGGCTCTGTTGCTCCGCGGCGCCGGGGAGCGCGGCCCATCCTCGCGAGCATGCCGCGCCGACACGGCTACGGGAGATTGGGGCCTGCGGCGCCCCGTCGCAGGCGCGGCGAACCGCGAACGTAGGGGGGCATCGGCTCCGTCCGATCGCCGTGCCTCTGACCCGGGCTGTGCTGACGCCGGTTTGTGGTCGCGTCAGCGTGCGTGCCGCCGTCACAGCGTAAGCAGCCGCAACGACGCCGGCCCGACACGCCGTGCCGCCAGCGAGCGGCCGGTGCACGTCGTGCGGAGGTTCTTCTCAGAGCGATCTCATCCCGACACACGAGCCGGGGTTGGGGTCTAACCTCCAGCCCATCCGCTGCTTCGCGACTCGCCTCGTCGCCGTCCCACTCTTCGCCACCTCTCGGGCCGTTCGTTCGGCTGGCCCCGCGCCGCATCCGCCCGTCCTCGCGCTACGCACTGCGGGCGGTCGACTTCCCACTAACTCGTGCTCGCTCGCCAGGGCGAGCTGCACGCGAGTAGGGGAAGTCCGCGGGGCGCGTTGGTGCAACGTTCGCACGATGTCGCTCGCCGATTTGGTGGACTGCAGCGTTCAGCCCGCGCGGCAAGCCGTCGACGAGCTCCGCCACGGGACCGTTGATGGCACGCTGCTCAGTGATGCACCGTCGGCCGGACCGGCTCCGGCGTGCAGCTCGCTGACAAGCGTGAGCTCGGCCCCTGCGCCGGGAAGAACCAGCCGGGCTTCGCTCGTCGGCGCACGCTCTGCGCCACGCGCCGCCCAAGGACGATGTGCCCGTCACGCGCGTGTCACAGATCCTGCGCCATGGGTTGCTGCGCCCGGCCGATTCCCCCCGGCGCAGGAGGTCCCATGCACGCTCGTCACTCAAGTCCACACCGGAAGGCGCTCTTGGCGGCTCGCGCAGCCCAGATGCGCGTTCGGCCTACGGCGTCGGAGCGGGCGCTCTTCTCTGCAATCGGCAGTAGTCGCCTTGGCGTCGCGTTTCGTCGGCAGACGGTGATCGGGGAGTACGTGGTGGACTTCGTCGCGCCGGCCGCTCG
>JAFGIS010000538.1 GCA_016929495.1 Polyangiaceae bacterium
AGATCCAGCTGAAGACCTCTCGTATCCCCGCAGTCGACCGCGAAGCTGCCATGAAAGACCTGGAGTTCGGCCGCGTCTTCACCGAGCACATGGTGGTGATCCCCTACTCGGTGGACCGGGGATGGGGCAACGGCGTCCTCAAGCCGTACGAGCCAGTGACGCTCGATCCCGCTGCCTCGGTGCTGCACTACGGCCAGGCGATCTTCGAAGGCTTCAAGGCGTTCCGCCAACCCGACGGAGGCGTGGCGTGCTTCCGGCCCGACGCCAATGCACGCCGGTTCCAGACCTCTGCCGAGCGCATGGCCATGCCTCCGTTGCCCGTGGAGCTTTTCATCGAGGCTGCCGACGTGCTCATCCGCCACGAGCAGGACTGGGTCCCGAGTGGCGAAGACGAGAGCCTGTACGTGCGTCCCCTGCTGATCGCGACCGAATCCGCGCTCGGTGTGCGCCCGGCACACGAATACCTGTTCATTCTATTCGGCTCGCCATCGGGCAACTACTTCCGTGAGGGGGTCAAACCCGTCTCCGTGTGGGTCTCACACGACTACGTGCGAGCCGCGGTCGGCGGTACCGGAGCGGCCAAGTGCGCAGGCAACTACGCCGCGAGCCTGCTGGCGCAGGCGCAGGGGCTCGAGAACCAATGCAGTCAGGTGGTCTGGCTCGACGCCGTCAAGCGCGAGAATGTCGAGGAGCTCGGCGGGATGAACCTGTTCTTCGTCTTCCGCGAGGGCAATCGCACCGTCCTGGTCACTCCCGAGCTGACCGGGACGCTGCTTCCGGGCATTACGCGTGACAGCCTGCTCAGACTGGCGCCGGAGCTCGGTTTCGAAGTCAAGGAACGCCCGCTGAGCCTCGATGAATGGAAGACCGAAGCGCGCAGTGGTCGTATGACCGAGGCCTTCGCCTGCGGCACGGCCGCGGTCATCACGCCGATCGGAACCCTCAAGGACGGTGCCGACGACGTCTTGGTCATGGGTGACGGCAAGACCGCGGGTCCGGTGTCGCAGCGCCTGCGCAATGCACTGCTCGACATCCAACGGGGTCGCACTGCCGACAGGCACGGGTGGATGCATCGAGTGTGCTGAGACTCGTGGCTCCGCCTACCGCCTGGGCGGTGGGATATTGCGGGCTGGTGCGCCAGGAGCGCCGCCGCGCGCAGTGGGCAGAGGAGGTGGCCTCATCGACGAGCGCTGCCTGGCTCCCTGCCCCTGCTCCTGGCGCTGCCGCTCCTCGAACAGCACCACCTTGACGAGCGCATCCGCCTCGGCGTCGCTGATCGGCGGCTTGTGCACGTCGATCGTCGGATCCAACAGCTCAATCAAGGCCAGAAGCGCCGTCCTGAGGTGCCCCTCGTTCGGGAACGAATCGCGGATGCATACCTCGCGATCGTCGTCCGAAGTGAGGGAGTTGAGCTCCTCGTACATGGACTCGATGCTGAGCAGAATCGGGGTGGCCAGCGACTCGTGACTCGGTGGCAGGCGCCCGATGCTCGTGAGCTTGGCCACGGCCGCTTGTCGCGCTTCGCCCGCGGCAGCATCCGGCGTGGACGAGCTCTGCGGACTGGACGGAGGCGGGGACGCACCCCCAGCTGCCGACGCTGGTTTGTCTTTCTCTGCCGGTGTGCCCTCGGCAGGTGGCGGTTGAACCACCGGCAGCTCACCACCCGAGGCCACGAACCCCGACGGCACGGCGACCTTCCTCACGACGACGGCTTCCCAAATGAGAGCCAACGGCAGCTCGCCAACGAGCTGCGTGAAGGGGATGATCGTGAGCAGCTGATCCTCGGTGAGCGCCTCGCCGCTACGCGCAATCGTCATGGCGTGCGTCATCAGCTTGCGCAGCCGCTCCGGCGGCAAGTACGCGGCTATTTGCTCGAATCCGATGGCATCGAACAGGTCCCTCAGCGTCACCAGGTTCTGCTCGAGCGCGCACTCGAGAAGGAAGGTCATGCGGGTGACCGCGCGGGCGTGCTCTGGGCCACCCTTGGCCGCCGTCCAGAACTCCTCCTCGAACAGAAACCGCCAGAGTTGAGGCGCCGCCAGGTAGCGAACGCACTCGTCCGGGGGCAGCAAGGACAGAACAGACGGCGGGTCCGTCAGCTTCTCTTCCAGCGCCAGTCTCAAGTCCTCCGCACCGCTCTCGATCGACTTCTTCCTGGCAAGCTTCTCGTGCACGTTCGCCGCCTTGACCAGCAGCTCGGCGCGAAGCTCGTGCGCGTCAGCAAGAGATCGCAGGATGGTCTCGGGAGTGAAGTGCCGGAGGAAGTCGTCTGGCTTGCGCCACCCGTCGGCCAGTGCGTGCTGCACCGTTTTCGAAAGGAAACGCGATGCAGCCGACATCAGTTCGGAAGCGTACACGGTGCGAAACTCTGCCATGGTGGGCGGCATCCTAGCGCCACCCGGGCGAGCATCACCAGCTCAAAGGCGGCGAACGACTCGTGTCTTCGAACGCCTGCTCGGCGCCCCGGCGCCGGTTGAGACCAGTGAGCCGGCCGGACGACCCCGCGCGTCGACGACAAAACCGCCCGCGGCACACGGGTGTCGGGCCCTGACGAGTGCGATCATCCGCTGGGGGTTGGCGGTCGTCCCCACCTCAGGACTACCCTGCCAGCCAGCAAGGGCTCAGGCCATGCTGCACGACCAACTCCGAGCTCGCGGCGTAGCAGGTGCCGCCCTGCTGTTCGCCGTTTGTGCGTCCGCGATCTTCTCGTGCGTCGCCCGTCCCGCGACGGCGGCCTCGGTGATACGCCATCCGGGGCTGCACCCGTCGTACTCGGCGGAGCTCGAACCGCACCTCACCTTCGTCTGGGACGAACCTCTTTGGGCCGAGGACTCGTGGGGACCCGGTCTACGCGTCGGCATCCCGATCGTCGAGGACGGGCCGATCGAGACCATCAACAACAGCATGGCCATCAGCTTCGGCCTCGACTGGACCATGGCCGATATCGGTTGGGCGTTCTGCTATGGCGAACGGAGCCGCCTCGCCGGGAGGAGCTGCACGGGCCATGCGGTGTGGTTCCCGGTCGCACTGCAGTGGAACTTCTGGCTCACGGACGTCATCAGTGTGTTCGGCGAGCCGGGGTTCACGGTCCGCCACGCTTGGTGGGACGACGAGGACTGCATCGGCGGCGCGTGCCGCGGAAGTGACACGGATTTCGAACCGTTCGCACTCTGGGGCGGAGGGCGCTTCGTCTTCGGCAGCCATGTCGGGCTCGTCGTGCGGCTCGGCTACCCGTCCGTGTCGGCCGGGGCGACATTTCTCCTCTAGAACGGGACGATATCAAGGAGTGCCATGGACGCGCCCCCGAACACGAACATCGCAGCGACCGTCTATCGCGACCTGCGCCGACAAATCCTGAGTGGCGAGCTGCCTGCGGGGGCGCGGCTGCCGGGCGAGCGAGAGCTCGCAGCGAAGTACGGTACCAATCGTAACACGCTGCGCGAGGCCGTTCGCCGTCTGGAACAGACTCGTCTGGTGACGGTCCGTCATGGGCAGGGAGTCACGGTCACCGACTTTCGCAGAACCGGAACGATGGAGCTCATGCCGGCGTTCCTGGAAACGGCCTCCGATATGGGCGAAGTCGTGCACATGCTCGAGGACATCCTGCCGGCGCGGCTCATGGTCATCGAGTTTGCCAGTCGCCTCGCAGTCCGACGCGCGACGGAGAGCGACTGCCAACGCCTGCAGGACATCACCGATCTGTTGATCGCCGCGTTCGACCGCGGCGATCCGGTCTTGATCGCGCACGGATTCCAGCGCTGGCTCGACGCCATCATCGATGCTGGCCATTCCGTGTCCATTCGCTGGATCGCCAATCCGTTCCTGGAAGCCTATCGCGAGATCATGGATCGGTTCCCCGCGCTGTGGGTGCTCGAGTCGAGCTTCCCACAACACCTGCGTGAGTTCCTCGGAGCTCTCATGGCCACGGACGAGGAGCGCATGGTCCAAGTCACACGCAACTACTACGAGCGGATTGACCAAGCGCTGCTCCACGCGCTCGACGGGGCCTTGCAGCTGTCCGGTCGCAGCAAACCACCTCCCTCCGGCCCCGAGACGGGTGCGCCGGCCGCAGACGAGGCCGAACCGTCCGCGAAGAAAGAGCCTGCCTAACGCCCTGACTCCGTGATTCGCCGCAGGATGTGGCGCGGCGGCCCAGATGGCACTTGTGGGCGCCTTCCCGGTCAAGTACGGTCGGCGCCGACAGGAGTGCTCGTGGATGAAGTTCGCGTGTGAGCAGTGCGGCAGGAAATACGTCTTGGCGGACGAGAAGATCGCCGCAAAAGAGGACGTGCGGCTCAAGTGCCGCCAGTGCGGCGAGGTCGTCGTGGTCAAACAGGCCGGCGAGATCGTGGCCAGTTCGCTCGCCACGCCGGTTCCCCGGCTGCCTGTGCCGGAAGGCGCGGTGCCCCCACCTGCCATGCCGCCTCCGCTCAAGCGGGCATCGGGTCGCGCTCCAGCCGCGCCGCCGTCGAGCGAGCAGGAGGTGGAGGAGCCCAGTGGCGACGTCTCGCCGGTGCCGCGTATCTCTGCGCCCGAGCTGCCGGAGGGCGCACCTGTCGATTCCGGGAAGGCCTCGGAGACCCCTTGTCCTTCATCGGTGGAACGGACGAGCGCCGCGGATGGCCACAGCGAGACCGTTCCCGAAACGATGCGTGCGTCCGCGCCCGTTCTGCCGCGGCCTTCCTTGCCCAGGCTCAAACGCCCCAGCGCCGCACCACCCGAACCGGGTGCGGAGGCAGAACCGAGCAGCCCGCTGGAGGTGGGGCACGCGCCAAGCCCGAGTGCAGGTGGATCGATCCGGGACGGGGACAAAGACCGGCCGGCAGGCTTCGAACCGGTTGCTTCGGTGGCCATTGTGCAGAGGCAGCAACCTGAGCCGGGTACGCAACGCCCCGCCGGGGCCTCGGTCCCCAACGCCATCGACCGGCTCTGGCTAGGCGCGTCGAATGCGCAGGAGAAGCGCCGGATGCTGATTGCGCTGGGCGTCGGCTTCGTGCTGGGCACCCTGTTCGGGTTGATGTTCTAGACCCTCCCGATGGCTCGCTGGCGGGGCGGGTCTGCCGCGCTGCGCGATCCTCGGTCCGAGGTTATCCAATGAGCTCCGGCTCGTTGACCAGATTCCCCCACTTCGGGCAGCCAGGCAGATTGAATCGCCCGACCGAAATGCGTGCAGCCGGTGCCGTTAAGCCTCCGCGACCTCCGCCGTCCGGAAGGTCATGAGATCGCGGGCGGTGCTCGGATGCGCAACCCTCGTCCTTTGGGCATGCACTGCCCGGAACGAAGAGCCGCAAGGCGACGGGCAAGCCGGACAGGCTGGCGCGGGCGGGATCGGTGGCGTCGGGGCCGTCGGTGGTCGCAACGGCGCTGCCGGACAGGGGAGTGGAGGCAAGCTGCGCGACGCGGGGATCCCGGATGTGACCTTCGTGTACGAGCCGCCGGAAGATGTTGCGCTGAGCCGCGACACGGCGTGCGCCACCGGTGTGGCGCCGGCCGAGCCGGTCGCCGTGGACATGTACCTGCTGCTCGATCGCTCCGTCACGATGAAGCTCCCGCAGGACACCATTCCCGATTGCGCCGTCGGGGACACGACCGAGGCTCGTTGGTGCTACGCGATCAACGCGCTCGCCGGCTTCTTCGAGGCGCCGACCTCCAACGGCATGGGCGTGGCGCTCGGCTTCTTCCCCCACGGCGATTGCGGCTGGGTCGTCTACCCGGACGAGCAGAACTGCTGCGCGGGGGGTGATTGCTGCGAGGGCGGCGACGACGCGGTGCCGGAAGTCGCTCTCGGCGAGTTGCCGAAGCATCGCGCGGCGCTGGTCGAGGCGCTCGACGCGCAGGGCCCGCTCGGGACCACAACGCCGATCGAAGCTGCGCTCAAGGGCCTCGTGAGCTACACGACGGCTCACGCCAGGACAGGCCGAGCCATGGTCGGCGTGTTCGTTGCCGACGGCGAGCCCAACGGCTGCAACCCCAATGCCGACGCACTCGCCGACATCGTCCGGGAGCACTTGGACGAGAGCGGGCAGCGCACGTTCGTCATCGGCATGGACGGCGCCGATTTCACCGTCCTCGACGCCATCGCACAAGCCGGAGGCGCCGAGCCTCATTCGAGCTACTGCGCACAGGGCGCGAGCTCGTGCCACTACTACGATGTGGGCAACGGTGACCCGAGAGCCTTCGTCGACGCGCTGCAGCAGATCCAGCGCGCCGTCTCCGAGTGCCAGTTCAACGTACCCGAAGGCGAGACGGGCTTGGCCGATCCCGACGAAGTACGGCTCGACTACTCCTCGAGCACGCAGCCGACGCCGATCGCGCTGCCCCGCACGGATTCGGCCGCAACCTGCAAAGACGGCCACGGCTGGCACTACGACGACAACGACGCGCCGGCGCGGCTGATACTGTGCCCGGCATCCTGCGAGAAGGCACAGTCCGACACGTTGGTCACGCTCGAGGTTCTGCTCGGCTGCGAGGGTTCGTAGCCGGAGCATCCGCGTCGCGGACCTGCTCCACGCTCTCGCGGCTCGGCACAGCGACGGCGACGCTGCCGAGACTCACGGCTTGGCGGGTGAAGCGGCTGCTGCAGGCAGGGCTTGGGTCGTAGCGGGCTCGGCGGACATCAACAGAAACTCCGCCGCAGCCGGCCTGGGGCTTCCGAGCGTTTCGGCTCGCAGGCCGGGAGCCGCTGCGCCCGCGGTCACGCGGAAACGCCCGGGCTCGAACAGCCGCTCCCCCTGCTCGGTCACCAGCTGCATCGCGCGCGCGGGGATCTCGAAGCTGACCTTCTGAGTCTGACCGGGACCGAGCGCCACACGGCGGAACCCGACCAGTTGCGCGCGCGGGACCCGCACGGAGGCTTCGAGATCGCTGAGATAGAGCTCGACGACTTCGCTCACCGCGGTCGTGCCCGTGTTGCGCACCGTGGCCGTGGCGGCCACGGGCGCTCCGGCCGCGACCGTGGCGCTCGACAGCTCGAGTCGATCGTACAGGACGGTCCCATAACTCAAGCCGAACCCGAAGGGATAGAGCGGCTCGTCGTTCGAGTAGCGGTAGCCGCGCCGGGCCATGGAGTAGTCGGTGAACGCCGGCAGCGCTTTGACCGAGCGCGGGAAAGTGATTGGCAGTCGTCCGCTCGGAGCCACATCGCCGAAGACGACGTCGGCTATGGCATCACCGCCTTCTTGCCCGGGATACCAGACCAGCAGGATGGCATCCGCGTCGTCGGTGATTTCCCCGAGATCCAGCGCGCCCCCGCCGAACACCACGGCGATGATCGGCCCTTGGCTGGCCTGGCGCAGCGTCTTCAGGTAGGCCACCTGATGGGCGGGCAGGCGGAGATCCGGACGATCGCCGTGGTGCGCGGACCCGATGGCTTCACCTTCCTCCCCTTCCATGAGGCCGGAAATCCCGAGCGTGACCAGTGTGGCGTCGCTCGACCGCGCCACGTCCACGGACCAGTCGAGCGGATTGGGGTTCTTGCGGTCCGGCAGGAAGCCTGCCACGTGTTGTATCCCGGCGCCGACGTCGAGCTTGGCCGTGATGCCTTCGAGCAGCGACACGAGCCGCGGGCTCGAGCCGAAGTAGTTGCCGAGCAGGACGTAGCCGTCCGTGGCGTACGGTCCGATGACCGCAAGATGCCGGATGCTCTTGCTCAGGGGCAGAGCGCCCTTCCTGTTCTGTAGCAACACCAGCGAGGAGGCCGCAGCACGCCGCGCGAGCGTCGCGTGCGCCTCGGACCCGACGATCTCCGGTCCGAGCGCATCGTAGGGCGTTTTGGGATCGAACAGCCCGAGCCGAAAGCGCGTCTTGAGCAGCGTGATCAGAGCCTGGTCGATCTCGGCCTCGGTGATGCGGTGCTCGGCCAAGGCGCCTTTCAGATCCGGGAAAGTGGACCCGCAATCCAGGTTGACGCCTGCCTTGAGCGCCTTGGCGGCCGACTCGGAGCTCGAGCGCGTGACTCTGTGGTGCTCCTTGAAGTCCACGAGAGCCCAGCAATCGGACACGACGTAGCCCTGGAAACCCCATTCGTTGCGCAGCACGTCCTGCAAGAGGAAGGTGCTCCCCGAGGCCGGTTCGCCCCAGACGCGGTTGTAGGCGGACATGACGCCCGCAACCTTCGCCTCGGTCACCAGCGCCTCGAACGCGGGCAGATAGGTCTCGCGCAGATCCTTCTTCGAAGGTTTGGCGTCGAACTGGTGGCGTAGCGCTTCAGGACCGCTGTGCACGGCAAAATGCTTGGCGCAGCCGGCGGTCTTGAGGATTCTCGGGTCGTCGCCCTGCAGGCCCGTGACGAAGGCGACGCCCATACGCGCGCTGAGCAGCGGGTCTTCTCCATACGTCTCCTGCCCACGGCCCCAGCGCGGATCGCGCAGGATGTTGATGTTGGGCGACCACAACGTGAGCCCCGCATACCGGCCCTGGTTTCCGAGCTTGCGCGCGGCGTTGAACTTGGCGCGCGCCTCGTCGGCAATGGCCCCGGCCACCTCGTGCACGAGCTGCTCGTCGAACGTCGCCGCCAGAGCGATCGCCTGCGGAAACACCGTAGCGCGACCGCTGCGCGCCACTCCATGCAGCCCCTCGTTCCACCAGCTGTAGGCCGGGATCCCGAGCCGGTCGATGGCCGGCGCGTCGTGGGTCATCTGCGCAATCTTCTCGTCGAGCGTCAGCAGACTCACGAGATGGGCGGCGCGCTCGTCGAGGCTCAGCGCAGGATCCTGGAACGGGTAGGCATGGACCGGAGCGGCGGGCGCCGCGGCCACCGGGGCAGCCGGCGCAGGCGGCGCGGGCGGCGCGGGCGGCGGCGCACCGGGGGCTCGAGGCGGCGGCGCCTCGGCTCGACAGGCGATCGCGCATGCACCCAACAAGGCCACGATCCCACACGCCGGACGGTTGCGGTCTGCCGCGGAGCGCGCCGCGGTGTTCATCTCGAGCCTCGCCATGGCGGCACGCTAGCGGCCCGGCAGGCGCGCAGTCAATCACTGCTCGGGCACCGGGCTCGGCGTCGTCGAGGACGTCAGAACGCGTGCCTCTGTCGCTCGTCACCGCCGACGCGTCTCGGCGAACGCCCGAGCCTCGCCCGAGCCCAGGCCGGCGCGAGGCCGGCACGCCGGAACATCGGACAAGGCCTTGAAATCCCTTGCTTTTCTCGACCAACCGCGGCAACCAGGCCAGCGCGGCCCCGGGGACTGCCGAGGACGCGCGCTCGGATCTGGTATCGTTTTCACATCGGGGCCCGATCCGGCGCGGTTCCCTGCCGGCTTGCATTTTTGCGGCCGCACACGAGCGACGCTCCCGATGGAGCCGTGCTCCCAGCTAGGTCCTAAAAATGCCTACTTGCCTGGCTCCAATGGTTGAGGCAAGGTCTCTGTTGTGTCGTCGCCCATGAAGCCACCCCGCCCTCGCTTGCCTTCGCGGAGCGAGCACGGCAGCTCGCCGGCGTCGTGGGCCAAAGGCGACATCGATGTATGTACAAAACAAAGTCATTGTCTGGCGGACCCACGCCCAGTGCTCACGGCCCTCCAGGCTCGCTCTTCCAGCTTTGTCAGAAATCTTGCGAAGGAGTTACCCGTCATGACTCGGTCCACGCTCTCTGCTCCCACTGCGACTACGTCGGTACTCATGGTGGCGCTTGCCGCCGCGTGCGGTCACTCGAACAAGACGTGGGACGCATTCAACCAGTCCAAGAGCAGTGTGACCACGCCCTCGGGCGGCGGCGGCGGCGGAGGTGGTGGCGGCGGCGGCTCGTCGGGGTCGGGCTTCCAGTTCGACTGCAGCGCAGTCGCGACGCAGCAGTTCGATGCCGACTTCATGCGGGCCTACAGCGTGCCGCAGGACGTGACGACCCAGGTCAATGCCGTTCTGGCGGCCATGGGCCCGGCCGAAAAGGCGAGCCAGATGATCGGCGTCGACGGGACCAAGAAGGACTGGGGGGACATCGAGCGCAGTCCGGACCAGGTGGTCAGCGGCATTGGCACGATCCGTGGCTACAACTACCGCGACGCCGGTCGCGGTGTGAACCTGGACGCCGGGCAGCCCAACAACCGTTCCCACGACGGGGGCAACTACGCGACGGCCTTCCCCACGCCGTCGATACGCGCGGCTTCCTGGGATCTCGACCTCGAGAAGCGCGTCGGCGAGGCTGCCGGTGACGAGACAGCCGCCTCCAGGAACAACATGCTGCTCGCCCCTTGCATGAACATCATCCGCCACCCGTACTGGGGCCGCACGCAGGAAACCTACGGCGAGGACACCTACCACATCGGCCGCATGGCCACGGCCTTCACGGTCGGCCTGCAGGAGTACGTGGCCGCGTGCGCCAAGCACTTCGCGGCCAACAACGTGGAAAAGGGGCGCACGACGCAGAACGCCAACATGAACGAGCAAACCCTGCGCGAGATCTACGGGCGTCACTTCGAGATGGTCATCCAGGACGGCGGCATCGCCGCCATCATGGCGGCCTACAACATGATCAACGGCATCAAGTGCACGCAGCACGAGCACCTGCTCAGACACATTCTGAAGGGGCCCGTGGAGCAGGGCGGCATGGGCTTCCAGGGCCTGGTGATCTCCGACTGGTGGGCCATGCCGGGCTATCAGACACCGCCGTCCACCGAGGCTGCGCAAACCCAAACCAATGAAGCCGTGATAGCGGGCATGGACATCGAAGTGCCCTGGACGCTTCACTACTCGACGACCACGCTGGCCAACGCCAACCAGTCGCTCGTCGAGGACGCGGCGCGGCGCGTCCTCACGCAGAAGTACCGCTTCAAGACCGCCACCACCGAGGACGGATGGAGCGTCAAGCCGCCGGTCTCCACACTGACCGATGACGGGTCGATCGTAGCCAATGCGGCGCACGAGGCTCTGGCCGAGGAGGCAGAGATCAAATCGGCCGTGCTCCTGAACAACGGCAGTCCCGACACCGGGCCGGTGCTGCCGCTCACGAGCGCCACGAACATCGCCGTGATCGGCCCGGACCAGGAGTTCACCCTCGTCCAGTCGTCCGTGCCCAAGAGCTGCAGCTTGACGGACACGGGCACCGCCCAAGGCGAAGGCGACAACCCCAGGAGCTGCACGTTCCACTTCGCGACGGATCCGGCGATCGGAGACCGGGGCTCGAGCCGGGTGAACGCCGACCCCACGCGCTCGATCGGCCCGTTCAAGGGCATCCAGGCCGCAGCGCCAGCGACTGCGACCGTGACGAGCGGCAACTCGGTGGATGCGGCCGCGGCCGCCGACACCATCGTGGTGGTCGTGGGCTACACGCCAGGCGACGAAGGTGAGGAATACGCCATCAAGGAAGGCGGGGATCGGAGTACGCTCGATCTTCCGGCAGGGCACAACGATTTCGTGTTGAGCGCGCTCGCTCTGGACAGACCCACAGTGATCATCATCGAGTCGGGCTCGATCGTGAACCTGCCCTGGCTCAATCACGCGAACAAGAAGCAGGCCACCATCTGGGCCGGCTATCCCGCACAGCGCGGGGGTGCAGCGCTCGGCAAGCTCATCTTCGGCGCCGCGAACTTCTCGGGCAAGATGCCGATGGCCTGGCCGACGCAGGCGGAGCTCGACCTGATGCCGTTCAAGGAGGCCGCCGAGGCAACGACCATGGGCTACTTCTTCGGCTATCGCGAGTACGATCGCCGCAAGTACGTCGAGGGCAAGCAGATCGGCATGGTCT
This sequence comes from Polyangiaceae bacterium, assembly GCA_016929495.1. Lineage (GTDB taxonomy): Bacteria > Myxococcota_A > Polyangia > Polyangiales > Polyangiaceae > JAFGIS01. The sequence continues at coordinate 11,678 of JAFGIS010000538.1, forward strand.
ATCCGTTCGGCTGGGGCATGAGCTATTCCACGTTCGAGTACTCCAAGCTCGGGCTTCCTTGCGAGACCGTCAGCAAGGACGCCATCTTCGACGTCACCGTGGACATCAAGAACACCTCCACGGTCGACGGCGACGAGGTGGCGATGCTCTTCGTGAAGCCGCCCCCGAAGCCGGCCGGGATCACGGGCGATCGCCCCTGGAAGGAGCTCAAGAGCTTCGCGCGCGTGCGCGTGCCCGCGGGTGCGACCGTTACGGCCAGCCTTCCGGTTCGGATGCGGGATCTGCGCCGGTGGGAGGGCGGGGAGAACGGCAAGTGGGTCGTCGACAGCGGCAACTACACGATCCTGGTCGGCAAGAACGCTGACGACGCGGAGACCTCCCCCCTGCAGGGTACGGTAGCGGTCAACGGCGACTGAGCCACCCGAGACACGATCGCGACATCGGAGTTAAGCAGCATGATTCTTCGACAAAATGGTCTGGGGCTCAGCGCAGTCCTATCTCTGGTTTCGTTCTGCCTGGGCTACAGCGCGCCAGCGCTGGCCGAGGAGGAGGCGCCCTCGGCTCTGACTCCCGCCGCAAGCGACGAGGCGGCTGCAGAGCCCGCCGCCGCAGCTGCCGAACCCCCCGCGGCGGAGCCCGCGCCAGAACCAGCAAAGGAGGCCGAGCCGGCAGAGCCGCCCGTGCCCCAGCCCGCGGCGAAGCCGACTCAGAAAGCCGAAATGGCCGCGCCCTCCGAGCCCCCACCCGCAACAGCGCCGACCACCGCGTCCGGCACGAGCCAGGAGCGTGAAAAGGCGGTGTCGCTCCTCGGCGTCGAGCTGCTCCCCGGCTCGGCCTACCCGAGCATCCAGACCCGCGGCATCAAGTACGGTTCGCTGTGGCAAACGTTTCACGGTCAGCAGTGGCCATACATGCCGCTCATCGAAGGCGGCCAGAAACTACGAATCGGGTTCTCCGGTTTCGTCTGGAACGACCTGAGCAACACGCGCATTGCCGTGGACAAGGGCCTCACGGCCAAGGGCATCAACAAACAGAACCGCTGGACGACGCAGACGCGCGGTGGGCTTCGCGTGACGCCGACCTACAACGCCAAGGACGATTGGTTCGTTCAGGGCAACGCCGAGTTCATCGTGCACGGCGACATGCGCCCGGACCCGGTCACGGGCGTCCTGGGCTCCACCGACGACCTGTGGGTGCGCGCCGGCAAGTGGAATCTGTTCGACGTGACCGTCGGTCGCTTTCAGGGTTGGGAGATCGCCAACCACTACGGCATGGCCCTGGACCAGAACACGCTCGAGCGTTCCGGCGCGTGGCTCATGAATTCTTCGCTCCCGCGGCCGACGGACGGCTATGGCCTGACCTACTTCTGGGACCGGCAGGATGTTCTGCTCGGTGGCTATGCGCTGCACGTCTATCCGACCGAGTTCCTGCGTGCCGAGCTGCTCGGCCACCTGGGCGCCGGCACCAATACCTCCAGTCCCTTTCAAACGGACTTCCGACCGTCCGCCATCTTCGACATTGGCTGGGTCAAGCTCAAAGGCGGTTGGGAGTACGGCAAGGCGATCCCCCAGGACGCCAAGCTGAAGCAGCGCAACTCGCGGAACGGCTACGGCTTCGCTGGGCAATTCGTGTGGGCTCCGTACGTCGAATTCGGCGGCAGCCTCGGGCGCGGCTTCGAGGACGTGCTGGACATCAACGGCAACGTCAACCTGGAGGCCACCAACAGCGTTACGACCTACGGCGGATTCTTGAACGCGAGCCCCGGCTACGAACCCGTGGTGCTCGGCATCGGTGCCTTCCTGAACCACCAGGTGGACTTCCGCCTCGACTACAGCCCAGGCCCGCACCAGGGCAAGGTCGATCTGAACGACCAAACCCAGCTCTTCGGCGCCGCCCAGTACACGCTCTGGGATTGCTTCTACATCAAAGGGGTGTTCGCCTACGCGAAGAACCACGTCGAGCACTACGACTCGGGCATCTACACGAACAAGTCCTACAGCGGACGGTTGCGGGCGATGGTGTTGTTCTAGTCCCGCTCCTGCTCCTCAAGCAATCTCACGCCGACGCGCGGGATTGCCTGAAAGTGCGCGTCGTAGGTCAAGACAGGCAGCCCTTCCCGAGCAGCGAGCGCCGCAATCCAGATGTCGTTGCTCGGCAAGGGCGTTCCTGCGCGCTTGAGCTGCTGGACGATCTCGGCGTAGATAGCCGACGCTGGCTCATCGACGTCGAGCACTTCCACCACAGGATTGCTCAGGAATGCTCTCAGTTCCCGCTCGTTGATCGAAGACCTCTTCCCCGCAGCGAATCCCGCTCGGAGCTCACCCAGCACCACCACTGGCACCGCGATCCGGCGGGTCCATGCGATCGCTTCGACGGCCGGCTCGTCGCCGCGTTTGAAGTGGCTGTAGGCCGAGGTATCGAGGCAGAGAGCCGTCACCGCCACATCTCGGGATCAACTCGACTCGCGTCGATCAGAGCGGACTCGAACGCGGCGAGATCCTCCTCGGTCCAGGTCCCGGCCAGCTTCTCCAGGCCGTTGGTCACCGGTTCCACTTGCCCCCCGTGCCCCACACCCGTCGCAGCGCCGAGCAGCTCGACGACGGTCTTGTTGAGCGATTTTCCGCGGCGTTTGCTCTCGGCTCTGAGCGCAGCCGCAATCCGTGGAGGGACATTCCTGATGGTGAGATGAGCGGAGCGCGATGCAGTCACGGAATGAATGTGGTGCAGTCAGAAGAAGAAGTCAAGCACAACGGGCAGGCGCTTCCAGGGACGCATCGGTACGCCGGGGGCACGGCGCCTGGAACCGGCGCCGGCAGGATAGTAGTCGAGCTCGCCCCTCCAATGGCCTCGCCGAGCCCAGGCAGTGGTGCCCGGTGCCTCCGCGCGGCAGTATACTTCGTCCCGGAGCCGAGAGCCGTGCCGATCATCTCGTCGTTCTTCGGTATCACGATCCGCATGTATCACGACGACCACCCTCCTCCTCATTTTCACGCCGAGTACCAAGGCTACGAGGCGTTCGTGAGCATCGACAGTGGTGACGTCATAGAAGGCCGGCTGCCGCGCACGGCAGCGGCTATCGTCCGCGAATGGTGTCTGCTGCACCGGCCAGCGCTTGTCCGAAACTGGGAGAATGCCCAGGCCTTCAGACCGCTCGAGAGGATCCAAGGAGCCGACCATGACTAAGATCCTGCGTGCAACCTACCTTCGGGATTGCGTGATCGAGCTCGAGTTCTCTGACGCCAGCGTCGGTGCGTACGATGCGTCGCCGCTGCTCGAGCGGGACACCGAGCTCACTCGCCCGCTTCGTGACTCTGAGTACTTCCGCCGTTTCTTCATCGATTTCGGGGCCCTGTGTTGGCCGAACGGCCTCGAGCTGAGTCCCGTGGCGATCCAGCGACGTCTCGCGGCGGATGGGCTCCTGCGCCGAGGCTCGCAGGTCGCGTGAGGGACGCATGGCCTGTCCTCGACGCCGCCCGCGATGGGAGCGCAGGGAATGGACGGAGACGCTGATACGACGGCCGTGTCCCTAGAGCATCGCGCGACAACTCGCGCTCACCTCGTGGCCGCCTTCGTCGCCGTGGGCACCTCGGTCTTGATGACCTGGCCGCTGGCGGCGAACGCGGGCCGCTTCGTGCTCCGCGCGATCTACTTCTGGGATGCTTACACCAACGCGATGATCATGGGGAGCCGGGTGGACGCGGTCTTGGGACGCGGACCTCTGTCGCTCTACGACAACTACTACTTCGCTCCGCTGCCCCGCTCCATCGTGTTCAATGAGAACCACTTCGGGCTTTCGGTGCTCTTCGCCCCCTTCTACGCTCTCACTCAGAATCCGCTCTGGGCATACAACCTCACGCTCCTGGTCTCGCTCGCGCTGTCGGTATTCTTCACGTACTTGCTCGTCCTGCACCTGACGCGGAGCGGATACGCCGGGATCGTCGCAGGCGTTGCCTTCGCGTTCTGCCCGTATGCTCTGTTCGAAATCGGCCGCATACAGCTCGTGGCGACGCAGTGGATCCCCGCTTCGTTCTTGTTCCTCCATCGTGCGATCGAGCGGCAGCGCCCGCGGGACAGCATCGCGTTCTGGCTCTGCATCTTGCTGCAGATCGGCACTGGCCTGTACTACGCGATGTTCCTGGTTCCGCTCCTGGCCGTGGCCGGCGGTGTGCTGCTCGCGAGGCACCGCCCTCGGCTGCGGTTCTTCTACGGGTTCGGCGCGGCGGCGGTCGGCGCGGGGATCGTGGCGCTGCTCATGGTGTACCCCTACTTCTCTGCGCGAGAGGCCTTCGACCTCGAGCGCAGCCTCTCGTACGCCTCCAGCAACGACGGCAAGCTCAGCTTCTTCGCCAACGTACACCCGACCAACCGCACGTTGACGGGCATGCATCACCTGGTCAGGGCGGGGGCTGCGCACGACGAAATCGCGTTCCCCGGCTTCACCGCGCTGGTGCTGCTCCTCGTGGCGATCGTGGTCCCGGCATGGCGCGCGCTGCGGCGGGCCGGGGCAAAGCGAGCATTTCCCCACGTCTCACACTGGCTCTTGCTCGCGTTCATCGCCACCTACGTCACTTTGCTCTCTCGCAGCATGCTGGCTGGCGCGCTCGTCTTCGGCGCGGGGCTTTGGCTCTTCGCTCGGCGCGGGGCGGCTCACCCATTCGGCGGGGAGCGAGGCCTATACGGCGCGGTGCTGCTGGTGGCGGTCGTGATGTTTCTGGGGATCTACCCCCTCGAGTGGGACGGCGCGCCCGTGCGGGGCATCTACTACTACTTTCACACCTACTTTCCTGGGTTCAACGGGATCCGCAAGGTGGGCCGCCAAGCGGTGATGACAACCTTCGCGGTGTGCGTGCTCGCGGGCTTCGGCAGCGCCTGGGTTTTCTCCTTGCTTCGTCGGCGGGGCGTTCGACTGCTCTGCTCGGCATTGCTCTTGGGGGCGATGTGCTACGAGCTCCGCTGCTTCCCGCATCCCATCGAGCCTGTGTGGGCCGGGGACGAGGTGCCGCCCGTGCTGGGCTTCGTGGCTTCGCTGCCGTCGCACGACCTGATCGCCTCCGTTCCGCAGAACACGGGTCGACATCGGTTCCGCGGCGACGCGGGGATGGCCCTTCACAACTATCTCGCCCTGTATCACAAGCACCGTTTCGTCAACGGCCAATCGAGCTGGCAGCCGCCCGTCACCGAGCTCGCCCGGCGAGCGGTCAGCCAGCTCCCCGATGAGGGCGCGCGACGGGCACTTCTGTCGATCGGGACCCGGCACATTATCGTCTTCGGCGAGGATCTCGGGCCACGGCGCCAGGGCCTCGCGCAAGAGCTCGCGGCGCGCCCCGGAGAGTATCGCCGCATCTTCCAGCAGGGACCGCACAGCGTGTTCACCCTGCTGCAGAAGGACGAGCGGTCCGTCGCGCTCCTGGACACACCCGCGTTGCCCCCCGTCGCCCAACGGGTTCCGCGGAGCGAGCTCCGCGCGCGCTCCGGCCTTCGGCCTGGTCGCGCACACCTGGCACTGGACGGGAACGAGCGCACCTACTGGACCGGAGGCCGCTTTCAGCAGCGCGGTCAGTACTTCGAGGTCGACCTCAGCTCGCCCCGCCCGATCCTGGCGCTCGAGATTGACGACCCGGGACGCGTGATGGACGTGCCGGCATCGTTTCGGCTGACCGCTAGCAGGGGCGTCGAGAACCTCGGCGTGGTGGCAGAACAACCGCTGCTTCGCTTCTATCGCACGCAGATCTTCGCACCGGCGACCTTCGTGTTCCGCGTGGTGCTGCCGCAGCCCATACTGGCAGATCGTGTAGTCATCGCGGTGGATCAGCCGGTTCCCGGCAGCTACTTCTCGATCCACGAGCTTCGCCTCTACGACGCGCGTCCGTAGAGCCGTGTCCACGTGAACTGCAGCGGTACGCCAAGGCGAGCGAGGGTGGACAGCTTGGCGCACCGATTGTGTCGATCTGTGGGCGGCGACAACAGAAGGGGCCGTTCGTTCCTGGCCCCGAAGAGTACGTTCCAACTTGCTCGTCGCGATGGCCTGCGTTACGACTCATTCGACCGCGAGAACCGCAATGACCACGAACCCGCATCGAATGCTCGTCGTTCACAATCTCGTGGGTGCTGGCGACGGAGTGCAGACCATCGAGTCCAAGCCCTTTCGGAGATTCGCGTTCGGAAGTCTCCTGGCCTACGCGGACGATGTAGCCAAGCGCATTGGCCAGCAGCGATTGCTGCAAAGCCATTCTCTGGCTTTGCCCGGCGCCCTTTCGGTCTATGGAGAGGACCAGCTGCAGGGGATCCCGGTCGGTGAGAAATACGACTCGGTAGTGTGCCACCTCGTTCTGGACCACGGAGGCGTCCTGACCGAGGGCTTCTTCTCGACCCTTCGCGCGCAGTTTCTCAAGACAGGCGGTATCTTGCTGAATCCCGTCAAGAGCATCACCAAGAGCGACGTTGCCCGAGCTTCACAATTCGAGCTCGAAACGCAGACGGCTCCCTGCGTGATAAAGAAGAACGATAACTACAACAGGCCGGATACGGTCTTCGAGGTCTACACAGGAACGCAGCTGGACGCTTGGCGGGAGAGCAACACCACGGAAGAGCAAAGCCGCTATGTCATGCACAAGCTGCTGCGCTACTTCGGCACCGAGTCATCCGGGCTGTATCAACTCGAACGCTGGGTCATTCTCTTCGATGACCTCACCATCAACTATCGCTACTCGGACGAGTTCTACGTCAAGAGCGCGACCTCGCTCTCGTATTGGGTCAGGGACGAACGTTGCCTGAGCGACGACCTCGGTCGGCTCGCCGATTCTGGGTACAACTGGAAAGGTCGCTCGATCGACTGCGCCTACAGTCATGATCCGGATGCGTGGGATGCGAGATACGCAGTACTGCGAGCCTTTCGCAATGCCTTTCGCTTCGACTACGCAGAGCTGGACGTCATCCAGCCTGCGAAGCATGAGTTCGTGGTCATCGATGTGAACAACACGCCCGGACCCTCGTACAGGAACGTCTTCTGGCGAGAGTTGGCCGTCCGGTTCTTGGCAGACAGATTGGACATCCGCACGAGCGGCGGGGCCGTCGGAAGTCCGTAGAGCAGATCCGCCGTGGCGAGCGGAGCCGCGCGTACGAGAGCGCCACCGGCGACTGCGCTCGACGCTGTCAGCAGGGCGAGCAAGCGCGTCGTGGATCTTGCCGAGCACGCGGTTGGACCGAGCCCGTCGAGCCGTCCGGCACAAGCCAGGCCGATCTGACGAGAATGCGTTACGACATGGTACAGGAGGTCATTGTGCAACTGGCGCGGCCACGGGACGCCGAACATGGGGATGACTACCGCCATGGCGGATGGCCGTTCGGCAGAGCGAATAGGTGCCGCGGTGCGGTTCCTGCTCAGGCACCCTTCCAGCAAGAGCAGAAGGACTGGAGCCGTGGACACCCCGGCGTGGAGATCCCGGCGCGCGTGTGTCCACCACTGATTTCGCGGGCGGGGCATTCCCGTCCGGTGGCCTCTTCGTGCGGCGCGAGCCGGCGGCTCTGCTATGCCAAGCCGCTGAAACAGCCGTGCCTCCACCTCGGCGTCGCTCAAGTCGCGCGCGATCTCCCAAGTCATCCCAGCCTGGGCCGCACGCTTCAGGTAATCGGAAACCGAGCCCTTGGACAGCCCGGTGGACGCCTGTATCTCACGCTGTGTTCGGCCACATTCGGCCTTGAGTCGAAGAACCTCTCGTATCTTGCGCATGGTGTGTCGCTGCATCGCGGACCGGTTCGCACCGCGGGGTGCAAGGGGTCAGCGGGTCACGACCACCGGATCGTCGCTACGCCCAGGAGCCCGTGGACCGGGCCCAGCCGTGGTGCTGGGTCGGCATCAAGCCCCAGGCCCGGCTCGGTTGCCCAGGTGCCCCGGAATCCTGCCCAGATGGCGCGGATCCCTGCCCAGGTGCTCCGGAACCGTGCCCAAGTCCCTCCGGAACGGCCGCCCAAGTGCCGCCGGAATCAGTGCCCAAGTCGCTCCGGAAAACGCATCACCTCCAAGAACCTGAGCACCTCACTGCCACTGAGGATCGTGATGGGACTGGATTGAACTCGCAGTCGTCGCACTCGGCTGAACAGGTCAGGCCGGCGAAGGGTGTCACAGTAGAAGAAGCGCAGAGCGGCGATGTGGACGTTGACGCTACGTGCGCAGTACTGCTGCCGTAGAGAG
>JAFGIS010000048.1 GCA_016929495.1 Polyangiaceae bacterium
AAGAACCAGGCTGCGATATTGTCGGGCTCGGCGTTGAGCAGCTCTGTGAGCACGGTCTCGGCCTCGAGGCCTTGGCCGGCGCCCAGCAAACGTGCTGCTCGGTCGATGGGCGTTGGCGCATCCGGCGCGGGCAGCGCAACGAAAGGGCCTGCACCATCCGTTTCGGCGCGCACCGACAGGCATCGACGGCTGGGTTCAGGGGGTTCGTCCGATAGGCGAAGCCAGCCCGGTGCGGTCCCGCGTTCGAGGCTGGGCGGCAAAGGCAGCACTGCATCAGCCGGCGACACGACCAGGGCGCCATCCGGCCGCAAGTGCTCGCTCAGCGATTCGAGGATCACCTCGGCGTCCTGGTGTCCGAAGTAGATGAGCACATTGCGACAGAAAATGAGGTCGAAGGGCCCTTCTCCCAGCGCCGGGTTCTCGCCCACCAGGGAGGCCACCTCGAAGCGGACCATGCGCGAGATACGCCACGGAGCCGTCCACACGCCGCCCTCGAGCGCGAGGCGATCGGTGCGCAGGTTCTCGTAGCGGCCGCGGCGTGCCGTGCGAATGGCGGCGGGGTTGACGTCCGTGGCCAGAACCTGGACCTCGACGCCGACTTGTGCAGCCGTCACGGCGATGCTGTATGCCTCTTCGCCGGTGGAACAACCCGCCGACCACACCCTGACGGGCACTCCGCGGCGCCTGAAGGTGGACACCAGGGCGCCGGCGAGCTCGACGAATTGCTCCGCGTGCCGGAAGAACATCGTGTGACCGATGGTCGCGGCATCGACCAGAGCTTCCAGCTCGGGGCTATCGTTGGGCCCGAGCAGGCGCGCGAGCCAAGCCGTGTCGTCGGTCCTCGCAGCCGCCGCCGAGCGGGCCACCAAGTCGTGCACGCGCCGGGGCCAGCTCTGGGGTACATAGCCCAGGCGCGCCCCCAGAAGCCGGGTCAACAGGGCGTCGACCGGACTACTTCCAGCCATGGCCCACGACCTGCCGTACAGTTCGGCCGAGATCCACAACCCGCACCGGGCGAACCCTGCTGGAGGCTGCCAGCGCAGCCTGGGGCATCGAGCTGGCCGCGGCATCGCGCGGGTGTTGCACCAGGCACACGCCGCCGTTGGCCGCCAGCGCCCCCATGCCCTGCGCACCATCGGAGCCGAGGCCCGATAGGATGATCCCGACCGCACGCTTGCCCAGGCGTACCGCCGACTGCAACAGGACGTCACCCGATGGCCGGTGCCCGTTGACCGGCGGGCTGTCCTCCAGACGGAGTCGATCGTGCGTGTCGAGCCTCAGGTGCCGCCCGCCGGGCGCAACGATCACGCCCAGCGCCAGCGACTCTCCGTCGCGAGCCACTCGGCTCGATGTCGGCCCGAAGCTCAGCAGTTGAGACAGCGACTGCTCTCTGCCCTCGGGCATGTGCTGCACGACGAGGATCGGCACCGGGACGCCGGCGATCTCGCGAACCAGCGTCTCGAGAACACCGGTGGCGCCTGTCGAGCCCACGATCAGCACCACCGATTGCGTCGCCTCCGGCGGTTGCGACACGCCGGCTGCCGCCTTGACCGCTTCTCGCAGACGCGCAGCCTCGCGGTCTTGTGCCAGGTGGCGCTTGCAGAAGAACGCCGTCGCGCCCAGGGCCAGGGCCTCGGCGGCCACCGGCGAGCTCGGGTCGACCGAACTGATCACGATCACGGGGCACTCACCAACCAGAGAGCGGATCACGGACAAGCCCCCCACTTCGGGCATGAGGACGTCCGCCAAGATCACGTGCGCCATCTGACGCGCAGGAAGGGAGAGTAGCTCGGCTCCGTTGTGCGCCCGACCGACGACCCTGAGCTCCGGATCCTCCTCCAAGAGCCGCTCGAGGAAGGCCGCCGAGATGTCGGAGTCGTCGGCCAGGACGACCCGGATTATTCGGTTCGCTGTAGGCATTGCTGGATGAGCTGGCGCAGCTCGGACTCGACGAATTTCTGCTTGGAGAGGATCCCTGCCACACCGAGCGGCTCGAAACGTGCCCGGTTCTGTTCGTTGGCCGCCGTGGTCAGGACGATGATCGGCACGCGGGACAGGCGAGGCGATGCTCGGAAATGCGTGACCATCTCGATGCCGTCCATGTACGGCATCTCGATGTCGGTCAGCACCAGATCGGGCGGGTCGCTGCGCGCCAGCATGAGCCCTTGACGCCCGTCGGTGGCTTCCTCCACCTTCAGGCCGAGCGAGCGCAAGATCCCGCACAACAGCTCGCGTGCGACCGGCGCATCCTCCACCACCAGCGCCCGCGGTGGTCCGCGCACCCCCGCGGCGCGCTCCGGCGACGCGCCCGCCGTGACCCCGCGTGCCGCGGCGTGCAGCGCCTCCACGTCGAGCAACAGCAGCACTCCGCCGTCGGGCGTGGGCGATACGCCGCGCACCAACGGCGACTGCAGCGGCAGCTCCTCGGATCGCTGCACGGTGATCGGGCGGGGATTATCGTAGCCTTCGACCGTCACGGCGAACAAACCCGACGAGTAGTACAGGATCAGCGCCGCCTCGCCGACCTTGGGCTTGTCGGGTCGGCCGAGCAGCGCACCCAGCGAGAAGACGCGGATCAGCTGCGAGCCCTCGTCGGTGGATACGCGCATCCATGCGCTGTCCGCCGTGTGCTCGATGGACTCCAGCCGCACCACCGACAACACGGCTCGGCTCGGCACCGCATAGTGCCCCTGTCCGTGCACCACGGGCACGGCCAGCTCGCCGCGGAGCGTCGCCGGCAAGTGCAGGATCACCCGCGTTCCCTGGCCGGGTTTGGACTCGATGCGGGTCTGTCCGCCGGTCGCACCGACTTCCCGCGCTACCACGTCCAGCCCCACACCGCGACCGGAGATGCTCGTCACTTGGCCACTGGTGGTTACGCCCTGCTCGAACAGGTACGGCACGAGGTCCTCTACCGTCAGACTGGACGCATTGGGCACACGCGGCGCGAGCACGTCCCTCAACCGCTCGAAGTCGATTCCTCCTCCGTCGTCCGTAACCTCGACGGTGACGCTCGACTCGGTCTGGTGGATGCTCACCTCCACCCTTCCGCGAACTGCCTTGTCCCGCGCGCGCCGCAGCTCCGCGGCCTCGATCCCGTGGTCGATGGCGTTGCGCACCAGATGCAGCAGCGCCGGTTCCAGCCGCTGTGCCACACCGGCGTCCAGGATGGCATCGCCGCGCACCGATAGCTCGATGTCCTTGTCCAGCGTGCGTGCAGTGCTCCGCCCCACGCGCCGCACCTGGTTGAGCACCTGGTCCGTGCTCACCACGGACGCGCGGCGCACCGTGTCGTCGAGTTCGTCTAGGGCCAGCCCCACGGCGAACTCGTTGGCGGACCACTCGGCACGCACGGCCGAGAACCGTCTCTCGATCTCCAGACCATAGCCCAGGGTCTTGGTGATCCGCTCGGCCAGCTGCTCCACGCTCAGGTGCGGGTCGATCTCGACCAGCAGAGCCCGCAGCATGCGCTGCGTCTCCCGCAGCCGCTCGTGGAATACGGCTTGTTCGGCGTTGAGCCGCTTCAGCTCGTGCACCAGCGGCCGCACGTCTTCGGCCGCCAAGGTGTCGATGGCCGGACGCGCTGGCAGCATGGACGGCCGCGCGGAATCGTGGGGCACGGCCTCCGGCACGGGTGGCGGCGGCGCGAGCGGACGGCGCGAGGGGCGGCCCTCCAGCGCATTGGCCGTCGCCTCGAGTTCCTCGATCGCGGCTCGCAGCGTGCTCAGCACGGGACCCAGGTCCGTGCGCTCGTCCTGCTCGGACGAAACGGAGCTCACCAACCCCATGGCCTCGAAGGCTCCGAGCAGGGCGTCGCCCGTGAGCGGAGTCGGCTCTCCCGCCCGGCGCAGTGCGTCCACGACCGTCTCGGCGAGCTCGGCGAGCTCGCCGCATTGGCTGATCTCGAGCATGTGCGCCTCGCCCTTGACCGTGTGCAAGAGGCGCCTCAAGGTCGCGAGTTCTTCCGTCTTGCCTTGCTCGACACCCAGCCACAGCTCGGTCGCTTCTGCCACGCGGCCCGGCATGGTCCGGCTGAACGCCGCGACTAGGTCATCGCGGGCTCTCATCGGCCATTTCCGGAGTATCGTGGCCACCCACGCGGAAATTCTTCGCCGCCACCTTGAGCTCGTGCGAGAGCTGGAGCAGGCTCTCGGCGTTGCGCGTGGTTTCCGCACTGCCGCTCAGCGAATCGTTGACCGCGCCCACGATGTCCACGATGGCGGTTCTGACCTGCGCGGTGCCCTCGCGTTGGCGTGCCGCCGCCTCCGAGATCTTGGTGGCCGCCGCCGCCGTATCGCGAGCCAGCTTCGTGCCCTCCTCGGTGGCCAATACCGAGGCATGGGAGGCCTGATGCATGTCGGCCACCAGCTTGCGGATATCGCGCACCGAGTCCATCACGTGCTCGGAGAGGCGCCGCATCTCGGCCGCCACCAGGGAGAAGCCCCGACCGACTTCTCCGGCCTTGGTCCCTTCCAGCGCCGCGTTCAGGGCCAGAAGGTCGGACTTGTCCGCGATGTCCTGGATCAGCGCGAGGATCTCACCGATCCGGTCCGAGTGGCTGCTCACGAGCCGGGTCTGTTCCGCCGTGTGCTGCGTACTGGTCAGGCTTTTCTGGGCCATCTCGCGCACCGCGGCTGCGTCCAGGGCGACCTGCTCCGCGCTGGCCGCGAGCGTCTCCACCGTCCGCCTGATCTCCTCGAGCGCGCTGTTCTGTTGAGTACTCGAAGTCTCCTGCTCGCGCACCGACGAGAACATGCCTGCCGCCGCGGATGCCACGGAGTTCGAGCTCCGGGCGATGCGTGTGGCCAGCTGCCGCAGATTGTCCACCATGTGGCGGAACGCGCCGAACAGCTCCCCCTGGCCCTCGATCAATCCGGTCAAGTCGCCGCTGGCGACTTGCACCGCCGAGTCCTGCAGATGCTTGAGCTGGGCGTTCATGGCCTGGAACTCCTTGGCCATCTCTCCCAGTTCATCGCGCGACTCTCTGAGGTCGAGGTGGCCCGACACGTCCCCGCGCGCGATCTGACGCGCCGCCTGCGTGATCCGCAGCATGGACTTGGCCATACGATCGGAGACGAACCACGCGAACACGATACCCAACGCCAGAATGATGCCTGCCTGCAGCGCCATCTCGCGCTGCGAGCGATCACGGCGCTGGCCGATGCGTTCGCTGTGCACGGCCACGGCGATGGTACCGAGCGAGCTCGGACGATTGCGCACGCGGACATCGGCCGTGGCCACGATCGTGTCCGGTTGCTGCCATCCCTTGAGGGCCGCCGTGGTCTCTGGAGCAGAGCCAGAGCCTTCACCCACCGCGGCCACCTTCTTGCCCGAGGCGCCGTACACGACCGCCCAACGCACCAACCTGTCCCGCAGACCCGTAGCGAGCGTCTCGCTCAGCGTCTCCGCAGGTTGCTCCAAGTCCATGGCCACGCCCATGGGCCCTGCCAGGACCTCGCCGAGCACCGTGGCTCGCTCTCGGAGCTCCTCCGCTTCCTGTGCTGCAACGCGCCCCGGAATGAGCCACATGTCGAGCACCGAGAGCACGAGGGCCACCGCGGCGACCAACGCACCCAGCCTGTAGCGAATCGAGAAGAACCGTCCCATTGGGAGCGATTATCGCACGATTCGAGCCAGGCGGAGAAAGTCTGGCTGGAACCTCAAACCCGCCGCGTTGGCCTGCGCCAAGTTGAGCACGATGCGCGGCTTGTCGTCGGCGAGCTCCACCCCGAGAGTGCACCCAACCCTCACATCGGCACCGCTGGCGCAGACCAGGATCCTGGGCATGTCTCCCTCTTTGGCGGGGATGTCCTTGACCAGCCCTTCGAGTCCCGCGGCGAAGTAGACGATTTCGGCCCGTTGGCTGCGCAGCTCACCCGCCGTGGCGCTCGCAGATTCGTGGGTGATCTGTACGACGCGCGTGGAGCGCCCTGCAATGACGCTGCCCTTGCCGAGAGAGCGGACCATGGCAATGCCGTCGTCCGCCGAGCCGCCGGACTTGCCGACGACGACGGCCAGAGTGGCCCCTCCGGATCGAGCGGAGAAACCGCGCTCGTATCCGGCCGAGCGGACGATGATCGCGGCTCTGAGAGCCGCTGGAACCAGCCCGCCTGCCCAGGCCGCCCAGGAAACCGCCAGCAGGGCAACGGCTAGAAGGCATTCGCGAATGGCTGGCTGGCTGCGACGGAAAAGCATGCGTACGTTCCTCAGGTCAGACGGCGCTCTCGACCGAGATGTTCACTTCGGCCGCGACGGGCGAGAACCGTGTCGGATCCACGAGCCACACCAAGTCGCCGGCGATCTCCGCTACGCCCACAACGTGGGGCAACGGGACCAGCTCACGCAATAGCGGCGTGAGCCTGCACACATCAACGGCCGGAACCGAGCAAAGTGTAGGGTTCGATCCGCGGATCCACCGCGGGCCGTCAATGGTGGCCAGCTGGAAGACGCGTTCTTCGGCGTTCGGGGAGCCCCGCTGCACCGAGTCGGCCCTGCGCCAGAGGCAGACGACTTGCTCACTCCCTGACCCTTTGCTGGCGCCCAGGATCCTGCGCGGCGGGATCCCACATCGCACCCCTTGGTGCGACAGGCACATCAGTTCAGGCACTTCTCATCCGTTTGTTTCGCGCTCGGATCACGGCCGGCACCAGCGCTTGCAGAGTGGACTTGGACACGGCGGCGTCGGCGCCGGTCTCGTCCATCAAACGGTCCAGCTCCACGCCGCCTTCGCCGGACACCAGCACGACCCCCAGACGTTCGAACCGGGGATTGCTCCGGAAGAGCGTGGCCAGACGATCGCCGCGCATGCCCGGCATCAAGACGTCCACCACCACCACCGAGACCTTGTGCTGGAGAATCGCCCGCGTGGCCCCGATCGGGGAGCTCAGCTCCACCACCCTGAGCCCGGCCTCCTCGAGCACGCTGGCCATGGAAGCCCGCGCGATGTCGCTGTCGTCGATCACCAGCACCGTGCCCACCTTGTCTCTGAGGGGCTCCGCGGACGAAAACGGCGCCAACCTGGGTGAAGCCATCTGGACTGCCCGATGCAATCTAGCCCCCCGGCCGGTGGCCAACAAGGTGGAATCGGAAGCACAGGGCGTGCTCGGGACCGCAACTTCTGCCGGATTGCACCGGGGGGATGTGGAGTGATCTACGAGGCACGATCACAGTACGGCATAGGATCGACGAAAGTGAAGGGGCCACGCGGGCTATCGTGGACCGAGTAGGCGGTGGGCTCCACCGTGAGCTCGACCGGACCCACGTTGTGGGTGACCGAAGCAGGAAGTCCTATGTGACCACGCGGCGTCGTACAGATGATGATGCGCGATGCGTCCGCCTCGCCGCCGGGTCCCTGTTGGCCCGTCGGATGAGCCATCACCACGACGATCCGGCCGCGATCCTGGATCACGCCCCGCACCCGGGCATCGGCGCCAGGCACGACAGCGGGCGCCTTCCAGGGCACGACGCTGTCCACGCACTCGGCGAGCACCGCGAACGAGTGGCCCCCGTACTCGAACAGGAGCAGGTCGCAGACGACCGTCTGACGCTGCTGTTGCTCTGAGACGCCTGGGCCCGCCTCGGGCTCGAGAAACTCGGACAGCTCGTCGGTCCCGGTCACCGATCTACCGAGCTAGCACCAGCTCGCTCCTACGCCAAGACCGCGCGGCTCACTGCCGCCTGGCTCTCGCACCAAGCAGCGGGGGCCCCCCCCTTTAGGGCGTCGCCCAGACAGCCGTAGGTACGAGCTACACGCTGGCACGAACGACAACCCCGTTAAGGAGGGAAGTGTTGGTGGTCAGTAGACTTACATTTCGGCGGAGCAGGCCAAGGCCCGAGCGGTCGGCCCTTGTGCTCGGGCTCCTGGCAGCCTCCGGGCTGGCCCATGCGCAGCAGGTGTCCTCATCCCCTTCGGCGGCCGAGCCGGCGCCCGACGATTCGACATCGCAGGACTACGCCGGGATGTCGCTGGAAGAGCTGCTCAACCAGACGGTGGTCACGGCGAGCGGCAAGGAGGAGGACCGCTTCCTCGCCTCGGCCACGGTTCGCGTGGTGACCCGCGAAGACATCGAGCGTCGCGGATACCGTTCGATGGCCGAACTGCTGGGGAGCATTCCCGGCCTGTATGTCATCGACGACCTGGTGATGCCGTCCATCGCCGTACGGGGCGTCAGCGGCGGACTGCGCGCCGGCACGCGTATCGTCCGCGTGATGATCGACGGAGTCGAGGTCAACTTCCATCCTGACCAGAGCGCCTTCCTCGGACCGGAATACATCCCCATGGAGGCCGTGGAACGCGTCGAGATAGCGCTCGGCCCGCTCTCGGCCCTGTATGGGGCCAACGCGTTTCTGGCCACCGTCAATGTCATCACGCGCTCGCCCAAGCCGGGCGTATCGGCCGAGACCGCGGTGCGGGTGACTCGAATCGGAGAAAAAACCGGCGTGGGCGACTCCGGCCTGGTCAGCGTGCGCGACGGGCAGAGCTCGCTGACGGCAGCCTACGTGCTGCAGCGCGACAATCGCTCGGGGCTGGGCTTGCAGCGCACCTTCCCGGCGCAAGACCCCTCCGCCTCCATGTTCGACGGGCGTAGCAAGAACGATCTGGCCCGGGGCAAGGGCGCCTACGTGGCGTTGCGCTCCGGATCCGACGCGCTGGGCACGCTGTCGCTGGCGGGCGGCCTGCAGCAACTGGATGCCATGGGTGAGTTTCAGGTCAACTCCTTGCTCACGCACGAGAGCCGCCTGGTCCTGCGCAATACCTGGACGCGGGCCACCTGGGATTGGCCGTGCCTCGATAGCGTCAGCGTTGCGTTCTCCGCAGGTTGGGCCCACGGTGCGCCTGCGCCCGAGACCGCGCTCTACCTCACCGGCTCACGGGCCTCCGCGTTCGTACCCAACTACGGGTACAGCGCTCTGAGCGGCGACGCGAAACTGGATTGGACACCGCTCGAAGCGCTTTCGCTGCGTCTGGGCGTGGACGCGGAAAGCGACGACGAGCAGATCCTCTACTACACGCAGGTCTTCCAGCAGTCTGCCGGCGCCATCCAGGCGGGCAACCGCGTCGATGTCGGCATGGCCTCGGACGACGAGCGCAGCGTGCTCTTCACGGACGTCGGGGCCTACTTCCAGGCCACCACGACGCCGCTGCCGGAAAGCTTGCCGGACCTGCACCTGACCGGAAACGTGCGGGGCGACGCGATCCGACAAGGTGATGTCCGCTTCCCGCTGCAAACCAGCTGGCGCACCGGGATCGCCTACCGATTCTCGGAGGCGCTGGCAGCCAAGATCGTCGCTGGCCGCGCGTTCCAGGCGCCCTCGGCCGTCCTCGGGTTCGCGCGACCGGGCTTTGGCACCGTGGGTAACATCGTGGGCAACGAAAGCATCACGCCCAGTCTGCGGGCGCTCAAGCCCCAGACCGTCAGCAGCGCCGAGGCGAGCGCGAGCGTCCAGCTGATCGAGGTCCTGGCCCTGGAAGGCGGAGTCTACTACCAGGACCTCGCGGACCCGATCGGGTTCGTGCGCTCCGGGGCCAACTACCGCGCCGTCAACCGGGAGGGAACCCGACGCAACGTCGGGGTCGAGGCCACGCTGCGCTACGCGCAGAGCCGTCTCTCTTCGTACGTGAGCGGCAGCTTCCAGCAGGCGCTCGAGGACGGCCGGCTCGTGAGCGATCCGGCCGAGTCCTTCCCCAACTTCTTCGGCGTGCTGGGCGCGGACCTGGACGTGCCCGAAGCATACCTGCGCACCAACGCCGAGCTGCGCTGGGTCTCGGAACGGGGCGCGTCGCGGAGCAACGTGTGGCTCAACAACGACAGGCCCTACACGCTGCCCGCGTACGGCCTCGTCAACCTGACGGTGTCGACCCTGGGCGTCCGCTGGCTCGGCGACCGCACGGAGACGCGCTTCGCGGTCGGCGCGCGCAATCTGCTCGACACCCGCTACAACGAACCCGGCTACGGCGGTTTCGACACGCCGAGCTTGGGACGCATCCTGTTCGCGGAGGCGCGGCTCCTGCTCTAGCAGCGTCTTTGCAGTGCGCCGCGTGCGAGCGCCCGCGTCGCAGGCCGGTCCCCCACGCGGGCGCTGGCAACACCCCGTCGAAAGGAGACACACATGAGGACAAGGGATCAACTTCTGGCTGGTGCAACCCTGCTCGTCTGCATCGGTTGCGCAAGCAACAAGGATGATGACGCCAAAACCATTACGCTCGGTGCCGTCGTCGACCAGACCGGCTCGGCCGGACCCATCAGCTGGGCCGAAGCCACCAAGCTGGCAGCCTCGCAGATGAACGAGGCTCTGGACAGCGCCGGAAGCAACGTGCGGTTCAACCTGGTCGTCAGCGACTCGACCAACAAGCCAGACGTCGCAGTCAAACGCGCTCGGCAGCTGGTCGACTCGGAGGGGGCCGTAGGGCTCGTGGTCGACACCAGTCAGGACTATCTCGAAGTGATGAAGCTGCAGTACGACGACGAGCCTCTGAACGTACCGGTGGTCGGCCTGATCGCTTCTTCACCGGCGATCAACAACCCCAATGTCGAGAACCCGGACGCCCTGGTGCAGAAGGCGTATCGCGATACCAAGGAGTGGGGTTTCCGAACCACCATCTCGAGCGCACCGCAGGGAGCGGTCTTGGCCCAGATCGTTCTGGACGCCGGAGACGTCAACGAGGACGGGCTGCTCAAGGTGTCCGTCTTCGCCAGCAAAGAGCCGTTCGGCTTGGGACAGGTCGCCGCGTTCGCCGGGCCGCTCGCTGCAGAGGCTCCGGACGCGGTGGTGGAGCAGATCCTGTTCGATCCCGCCGAGGCTGACCCGAACGACGTCGAGTTCTTCGCCGACACGCTGGCCGAGCTCGTGGATGAACAGACCGACGGCGAGGATGACGGCGCGCCCGACATCTTGCTGGGCCTCACCTTCCCCGACCATTTGGCGGCGATCATCAAGGCCCACAAGCAGGCCAAGTCCAAGATCCGGTTCGTTCACGGCATGGCCCTGCGCAATCAGAAGATCCTCGACTCGCTCGGCAGCGATGCCAACGGGCAGGAGGGTGTCTCGTTCGTGATCGTGTCTCCGGACGCGTCGGGCGATAACTTCGCCAGCGACATGGAGGCTCTGACCGACTTGCCGCCCAATTCGATGGATAGCTCCAGCTACGACGCCGCGGCCACGCTCATGCTGGCCGCCCTCATCGCCGCGCAGGGCGAGGACGATCCCTCCACGATCACCGGCAAGCAGGTCCGCGAGGCCATGGCGAGCATCAGCGATCTGGACGGCAAGGTCGTACGGCCCGGAGTCAAGGGCTTCACGACGGCCGTGAACCAGATCGAACAGGGCAAGCCCATCAACTACGAGGGCGCCCAGGGCCCGTGCGACTTCGACGAACACGGCAACGTGACGAACGACCTCATTCGCTTCGTCATCACCAAGGGCGCTTTCGACGACCAGGAGATCTACGACTGCGTGTCCAGCCCGAGCTGCCCGGTGAAGTAGCGGCGCGAACGGGAGAAGTGGCGGACGGCGCGGCGCTCGGCTCATCCCGAGCGCCGCTCGTTCAGCCGATGAGCGGGTTTCTTGTCTTCAGGGACGGGATCCGGGAGAAGTCGCGGTCAGCCGTCCAGAGCTCGCTGACGCCGTTCTCGATGCAGATCGCGGCAATGCGCGCATCGTGGACGACCGGACCGACCAGCATGCCTGCTTGAGCCGTCGCCTTGAGCACATCCCAGTGCTGATGCGTCTCGCCGATGAGCACCAGACCCGGCGCTTCGAACCACGCTTCGAGCTGATCGATCGCGGCGCCGAGCGGACTGGGCGGCAAGTAGCGGCGCGGGTGCGTGGCGATGGCGAGGAACTCGTGCACGCACGGCCACGGAACGGCCCATGGGGCGACGCCCTCGGCCAGTTCGCGTACGCAGCGGCTGGCAGCCGCGTGGAAAACCGAGTCCTTGCGGTGCGCGAAGACCAGGACGTTCGTATCGACGGCGATCACCCGCCCCGCCCCTCGTAGATCAGCTCACGCACTTCGGCCCAGTTGCTTTCCTGCTGACCAGATTGCACACCGTTGCCGCCGAAAGAGGCATCGCGGAGCCGGAATCGTCCGCGTCCTTTGCGCTCGTCGAGCACCCGCCGCAGGCCCTCTTCCACCAGAGCGCGGATGGTCGTACCTTCTCGGGCGGCCAGCGTCTTGGCCCGCGTCAGAAGGACGTCTGAAACCTCAAGGGTCGTCTTCATACATATCTATGTATAGCTAGACCCATTCTTACGGCAAGGCATCTCCCCTTCCGCGCCCTTCCGCGCCCTTCCGCGCCCTTCCGCTCCGAGCGGCGCGCCTTTCCCAGCACCGGGCAGTTGGCCGGGCTTCTCACCCTTCCCCACGCACCTCGGGATAGTCCGCAAACCGACTCGTATCCCAGACGCGGATGACATCCCCGCGATTGCCGGACACGAGGAACAGGCCGTCCGGGGCCCAGGTCACGCGCCAGGCATAGCTCTCGGGGAACGTGAAGCGGTGCAGCTCCTCGCCGCTGTCGGCGTCCCAGAGCCGCACGGTGTGATCCGAGGCGCCCGACGCGATCACGCGACCGTTCGGCGAGATGGCGACGCTGTTCACCAGATCCGTGTGTCCGCGGCAGCAGACCAGCTCCTCGCCATCGCTCGCGTCCCAAACACGAACCGTCGAATCGTACGAGCCTGAGACGACGATGGTCCCGTTCGGGGAAAACGCCACGCTCTCGACGGCATTGTCGTGCCCGGTGCAACGAGCGACCTCCGTACCCGTGGCAGCTTCCCACAGGCGTGCCGTGCGGTCCCACGAACCCGAGACGAGCAGACTGCCATCCGGTGAGAAGGCCACGCTTTCGACGTCGTCGCTGTGGCCCGAACAGCAGAGCATCTGCTCGCCCGTGGCGGCGTCCCACACGCGAACCGTCCTGTCCTCGGAACCGGAAGCGACCAGAAAGCCGCCCGGAGACAGCGCAACCCCCCACACCTCGCCGGTGTGGCCCTGCAGGCGCAACAGCTCGGCTCCTGTCTTGGCGTCCCAGAGGCGGACGGTGTAGTCGTCGGAGGCCGTGGCCAGCAGGCGTCCGTCGGTGGACACGGCGACATCGCGGATCGCGGCGCCGTGGGCCCCGCTGCTCTGCCAATTGGTGGCGCCGGTCACCAGGTCGCGCGAGAACAGACTGCCGTCGGGATGACCAGAGTACAGCGTGCGGCCATTGCCGTGCAGCGCCACGCGGGCAGCATCCAGGGTCCGGTCGCCCTGGCCGATCTTGACCAGACACCCTTCGACTTCCGTCGCGCGCGGAGGAGATAGCGATAGCCTGCCGACACCCTTCTGGGCTGCTGGCGGCCGAAGGCTCGGGCTGGGCTGCTCGATGATCGGCTGAGCCGAAACGACCGGCGCGGGAGCGGGCGCTGGCGCCGGCAGCGTTGTTCCCAGACGCAGGTCCGAGATGTCCCAGACGCGCAGAGAACGATCGGCCGACCCCGAGGCGAGCCGGCCACCATCGGGCGTGAACGCCACGGCGAGGACGGCGTCGTCGTGACCGGCACACAGAGCGATCTGGGTTCCGCGTTCCGCGTGCCACAGGCGTACCGTAGCGTCCTGGGAACCCGAGGCGATGACCTGCCCATTGGGGGACGTCGTGACGCTGTTGATCGCCCCTCTGTGCCCTGCGCAGCGGGCCAGCAAGCCGCCGGTCGTTGTGTCCCAGACCCAGACGTAGCGGTCCTCCGACCCCGCGACCATCGAGCGCCCGTCGCTCGAGAAGGCGATGCTGAGCACGGGAGCAGCAGGGCCACGGCACCGAAGCAGCTCCGCTCCATTGGAGACGTCCCACAGTCGCACCGTGCCGTCGTCGCCGCCCGACGCCACGGCACACCCATCCGGCGAGAAGGCCACACTGAGGTATCCGGGGCAACGCAGGATTTCCGAGCCCTGAACCACGTTCCACAGTCGCAGCGTGTGGTCCCACGAGGCGGACGCGAGCATTCTCGCATCCGGCGAGAACGCGACGCCATACACCGGATGCGTGTGGCCCTGGCAACGCAAGAGCTCGACGCCGGTCGATGCGTCCCAGATCCGGACCGTTCGGTCCTGAGAGCCGGAGGCCAGCCGCCGCCCGTCCGCCGACCAGGCCACGCTCCAGACGATCCCCGCGTGCTGGACGCTCTCCCATAGCTTGGTGCCATCGTCGAGGTAGACGCGCACACGACAATCGCTGCCACCGACGGCGAGACGACTGCCAAAGGGCGACCAACACGCCGAGATGACCCGGTCACCGGGCAGGATCTCGCAGACGAGACGGTCAGCCGGGCGTGCGTCGACCATCGTGCCTAGCGAGACCTCGTCCGCGCCGCAGTCCTATCGGCTCTCACGCCGCTGATGATACGCGCGGCGGCTCGGTACGGGCACGTTCCCCGGCGTTCGGGCTGGCCAGTGCGTCGGCTCGAGGGCCGAAGCAGTCGCCTGGCGTGGCCGGCAGCCGGCTACCGCATCCTCTTGAGCCGCTTGCACCCGCGCCGGCTGCCACCGTCGCAGGCGCGCCGATACAGCTCTTTGGCGCGTTTCGGATCCCTCGGCACGCCGTTGCCCTGCAGGTACGCGTCCGCGAGCCTGGAGCAGCCGCGCTCGCTGCCGTCGTCGCACGCGCGCTGGAAAAGCTGGACGGCGCGTCGCCGGTCGCGCTTCACGCCGGAGCCGAGCAACGTCATCTCGCCCAGGCGGGTGCAGCCTCGAGCGTTGCCGTTGTCGCACGCTCTCTGGTAGAGCGACGCGGCACGCCTGGCGTCCCTGGCCACGCCCTCCCCCGCGGCCACCCTATCGCCGAGAACCGTGCAGCCACGGTCATTGCCCGCGTTGCAGGCGCGCTCACTGAGATCGACCGCGCGCCTCGGGTCCTTGGCCACGCCTTCGCCGGCCGCGACGAGCTCCGCCAAGCCCACACAGCCTCTCCAGCTGCCGGCCTCGCAAGCGCGCTGGTACAGCTCCGCAGCGCGCTTCGGATCCTTGGCCACGCCTTCACCGCTGGCGAGCATGTCGGCCAGGCCCGTACAGCCTCGCTCGCTGCCGGCGTTGCAGGCGCGTTGATGGAGCGTCCACGCACGAGCCAAATCCCGGGGTACCCCGTCGCCCCGACGCGACAGCTCCGCCAGGCTCGCGCAGCCGGCCCCTCCGCCTTGGCCGCACGCCTTCTCGTACAACGCCTGCGCGCGGGGCGGATCCCGGGGGACGCCTTCGCCGCGAGCGTACAGATCGCCCAGAGCCGCACACGCGCTGGCTTTGGCTCCGTCGCACGCGCGCTGGTAGAGCCCGAGAGCCCGGGCCGAGTCCTTGGGAACACCCTCGCCGCGCGCATACAGATCGGCGAGCGCGTCGCAGCCGCGCTCGCTGCCGCCGTCGCACGCGCGCTGGTAGAGCCCGACGGCGCGCGCCGGGTCCTGGGCCACGCCGTGGCCCTGGGCCAAGCTCTCCGCGAGCTCTGCGCAGCCACGCGCGCTGCCCTGGTCACACGCGCGTTGGTAGAACGCGACAGCGCCTGAGGCGTTCGGGGCCACGCCTTCGCCGCGGGCCACCATGCCTCCGAGCCTCGAGCAGCCGCCGCCGTTGCCGCCGTCACAAGCCCGCTGGTAGAGCTCGACGGCGCGCGCCGGGTCCTTCGCGACGCCTTCGCCGCGAGCAACCCGGTCGCCGAGCCTCGCACATCCGGCGCTGCTGCCCCGGTCGCATGCGCGCTCATAGAGCTGAAGCGCCCGGACGGCGTCCAGCACCACGCCTTTGCCGCCAGCGTACGCGTCTGCCAGGCGCGTGCAGCCGCCTGCGCTGCCTGCACTGCAGGCGCGCTGGTAGAGGTCGGCGGCTCGAGCCAGGTCCTTCCCGACGCCCTGGCCCTCCGCGTACCCATCGGCGAGATCGCGACAGGCGGCCGCGCTGCCCGCGTCACACGCACGCCCGCGCAGCTCCACTGCGCGGCGAAGATCGCGGCGCACACCCTCGCCGCGTGCGTAGGCACGAGCGAGCCTGGTACACCCGCGCTGGCTGCCCTCGTCGCAGGCGCGCTGATACAAAGCGAACGCACGCGCCGGATCCTTGGCCACGCCGTCACCCCGCGCGTAGCGGTCACCGAGTCTGGCGCAACCGCGTCCACTGCCACCGTCGCAGCCGCGTCGATAGAGCGCAACGGCCCGCGCCGGGTCCTTGGCCACTCCCTCGCCGGTTCGAACGAGGTCCCCGAGCCCGGCGCAGGCGCGTGCGTTGTCCTTCTCGCAAGCACGCTGGTAGAGCGCCGCTGCGCGCCTGGCGTCCTTGGGCGCGCCCTCGCCGCTCGACAGCACATCGGCCAGACTCACGCAGCCCCGAGTGTAGCCCTCGTTGCACGCGTTCTCGAACAGCGCGACCGCGCGCGCCGGATCCTTGGCCACTCCCGCTCCGCGCCGGGTGAGCTCACCGAGGCCGACGCAGCCACGCGCACTTCGCCCGTTGCACGCTGCCTGCAGCAGCTCGACCGCTCGGGCAAGGTCTCTGGAGACTCCGGCGCCACGAGCATACAGCTCGCCCAGGCGAGCGCATCCGCGCTCGCTGCCGTTCTCACACGCGCGTTGGTACAGCTCTGCGGCGCGGCGCACGTCGCGCGGCACGCCCTCGCCTTTCTCGAACAGCTCGCCGAGCGCGGCACAATCGCGCGCGCTGCCATCGTCGCAGGCCGACGCGTATCGTGCGGACGGCGTCGCTCTGCCCGAAGAAGCACACGCCGCGCAGATCAGACCAAGGAGCACACGGGCGCCGTCGGCGCCCAATCCGCCAGAACGCATTGCGGGAGCCATCACGGCTCGGAGCTACATCAGCCCGGTGAACTGCGCCACCCGCTGCCGGCCGATGCGGGTACGTAACCGATTCGGCCCCCTAGCCTGGTTCGTGAAGCCCCTCCGACGACCGGTGCCCTCGGTTCGGAGCTGGACAGTCGTTTCGACGTGGAACTACGCTCGTTCACTGTTCGTGCCGACCCCATCCGTGACACCCGAGCTCGACGAATTTCGGTCGCTGTTGCACGAGCTGGCTCGTGAGAGCAGCGCGCTCATCCGTCCCCTGTTCGGGCGTCCCGACTTGCCCGTCGACCTCAAAGAGGACCACTCGCCCGTGACCAGCGCGGACCGCGGCGCAGAAGAGCTCATGCGGGAGATGATCCGGCAGAGGTTCCCATCGCACGGCGTGTTGGGCGAGGAGTTCGGACCCGACCGCACGGACGCCGAGTTCGTCTGGGTACTCGATCCCATCGATGGCACCAAGTCGTTCATTACGGGCGTCGCCCTGTGGGTGACGCTGATAGCGCTCCTGTACCGCGGCGAGCCCGTGCTCGGCTGCATTCATCAGCCGATCTTGGGTCAGCTCATGGTGGGTGACGGCGCGACGACCACGCTCAACGGGAAGGCCGTGCACTGCCGCGCGACGGAGGATCTGTCGAGCTGTACGCTACTCACGTGCGACTGGCTGAGTCCGGCACGCTACCAGGATGGAGCCGCCTTCGAACGCCTCTGCCGCACCGTGCGTCTCGCGCGCACGTGGGCAGACGGGTACGGCTATTTGCTGCTCGCTTCAGGTTTCGCCGACATCGTCGTCGACCCGATCATGAATCCGTGGGATGTCGCGGCGCTCGTACCCGTGGTCCGGGGCGCAGGGGGCATCATCACCGACTGGCACGGCAGCCCCCCCTATCCGGCCAACTCCACCGTGGCCGCCTGCTCACCGAAGCTGCATGCCGCAGTGCTGCGGATGCTGCGAGCGTAGCAAGGCGCTGGCTTTTGTCGTACCCTCCGGGCAATGCACATCCGTCGTTTCCTAGCGTTCCTTGGTGGCGCCGTGCTCGCGGCGGCGATCTCGTCGAGTAGGGCTTCTGCCCAGACGGTCCCGGCACGCCCGGAACGTCTCCCGGCCTTCGGGCGAAGCGTGGCCTCGGACGATGACACGACCAGCCTCGTGGTCAACCCTGCGAACCTCGCGTTTCTTCCAGCGCCGGAGTTCCGGTGGAACAGCACGTACTTGGAGGAAGACGCCCTGGCGCTCTGGCAGGGCCACGCGGTCGCCGTCGGGACGCCGGTCCCGATCGTGCCGCTCGCGACGGGTCTGCGCTTCGACATCATCGATCCGCCGGCGGCAACGCCCGCCCGCAACTATCAGTGGCTCACGTGGGGGCTCGCTCTGCATACGTCCGACACGGCAGCGCTGGGTTTCTCCTGGCAGCGTTCCTACTCGGAGACCTCGCTTTTCCACGGACTTTCTTCGTGGTCCTTCGGTCTGTCGACACGCCCGCTCGACGTCCTGGGATTGGCCTTCGCGGCCCATGACGTCAACGGGCCCCGGAGCCGCGCGGGGGGTCGCATGCACCCCGGCTACGATATGGGTCTCGTGCTCAGACCGATCGCGAGCCGCTCGATCGAACTCGGCCTCGAGGCTCGCTACCAGGACGACCCGATCGGATACTGGGTGCCGCGAGCCTCGCTCGGCATCGGCATACCGTACGTGGGTCAGCTCCGTGGAGACTTCAAAGTGATCGACCCGAACGAAGAGGCGAGACATCGCGAATGGCTCGCCTCGGCCATGCTGGTGATCGACCTGAACGGCGCCTCCGCCTCCTCCGAGTTCGGCATCGGCCCCGTCGTCGGCACAGGGCTGGGACGTGGCAGCCGCTGGCACGCTTCGACCAACCTGGCCACGGAGATCGCCATCAAGGGCTATCGCGAGCAGACCGGACTGGACGTACCCCGATACGCGGCACGCCTGCGCATCGAGAGCACACCGGACGCCCGCGAACACGTGGCGCTGCTCGACCGCCTCTGGACGCTCGCCGACGATCCGGCGGCGGCGGCCGTGGTCCTCGAGCTCAGGACGCGGCCGGCGAGCTCGTTGGCGCACGTGCAAGAGCTTCGTGACGCCCTAGGCCTGCTCCGGCAAAACCGCAAGCGGGTTCTGTGCCATCTCGAGGATGCCTCCGGCTCCGCCATCTATCTCTGCTCGGCGGCCGACCGGATCCTCATCAACCCGGGCGGCGGCGTGCGCTTCGCGGGAATGTCGTCGAGCTACTTCTACTTCAAGAGCCTGCTCGACAAGCTCGGTATCCGCGCGGAAATCGTGCGCATCGGCGATCACAAGAGCGCGCCCGAGAGTTTCACTCGCGACGGCTCCACCGAGGTGTCCGCCAAGGACAAGATCGACCTGCTTCAGCAATACGAGCGCCGTCTCATTGCGGAAACGGCGGCGGGTCGTGGCCTTGCTCCGGACCTACTGCGCGAGCGAATCGCACATGGACCGTTCGTTTCTTCCGAAGCCAAGCTCGCCGGGTTGGTGGACGGGTACGCCTACGACGACGAGATAGAAGCCGCGGTCAACGAGCTCGTGGAAGAGCCCGTCCAGCTCATCATGGACCCACCCGCGCCACGGGCCCCCAAGTACTTCGGCGGCGTGCCACGCGTCGCGCTCATCTACGTGGAGGGAGACCTGGTGGACGGCCGAAGCCAGACCATCCCCGTGTTCGGCATGCAGATCGCCGGGTCGTACACGCTCGCCGATGCGCTGCGCCAGGTGCGCGAAGACCCGCTCGTCGGGGCCGTGGTCGTGCGCGTCGAAAGCCCCGGGGGCTCGTCGATGGCCTCCGAGGTGATCTGGCGCGAAGTGCAGCTGACTGCCGCGGCCAAGCCGACGATCGTCAGCATGGGCGGCGTGGCGGCGAGCGGCGGCTACTACCTCGCGGCCTCTGCGAGCCGCATCTTCGCGAATCCGCTCACCGTGACGGGCAGCATCGGGATCTTCTACGGCAAGGCGGATGTGTCTGGACTGCTCAGGAAGATCGGCGTCAACATCGAGACCTACAAGACGGGCCCCCATGCCGACGCGGAGAGCCTGTTCCGCCCCTACACCCCCGAGGAACGCCAGGAGCTCAAGCGCAAGGTCGGCCAGTTCTACTCGCTGTTTCTGTCGCGCGTCGCCATCGGTCGCAACATGACCCAGCAGGCCGTCGACGCCGTGGGCCGCGGGCAGGTGTGGACGGGCGAGCAGGCGGCGGCGCGCGGATTGGTCGACGAGCTCGGCGGACTGCGTCAAGCGCTCGAATACGTACGGCGGATGGCCGACCTGCCCAAGCACGCGCCGATCCAGGAGCTTCCTCCACCGAATCAGAGTCTGATCGGCAGGCTTCTCGGACTGCAAGGCGTCGATTCCCGCGAGCAGCTGCCCCTGCCGGCACAGGTCAACGAAATGGTCAGAGCTCTGGGGCCGTTCGTGGTCCACAGCGGGGATCGGCCTCTGGCCAGAATGGAGTACACACTCATCGGTGAGTGATCCGCTACTCTTCTGTGAGTCGGCGCGCGTTGCGTCCGACGGGCGCGTGCTGTGCGACGACTTGACGCTCACGCTACGGACGGAGCGCGCAGCGTTGGTCGGCGACTGGTCGGCTCTGTTCGAGCTGCTCGGCGGCCACGGGCGGCTCTGCGCCGGCCGGATCACGGTCGCAGGTCGTGAGCCCAAGAGCTCCGCGCGACAGGGCAGGCTCGGCGTCGCGCGTTTCGATCCAGAGCTCGTTCCGCGCTGGCGTCTCGTCGACTATCTCGTCGAGAGCGGACGCTTGTCCGGCTTGCGCAAGGGCGACGCCCAGCGCACGGCCACCGACGTTCTGCGCAGGTTGGGCCTGGAGCTGTTCGGTGCCACGCGTCTCGATCGACTGGCCCGCGTGCAGCGGCGCGCATTGCTCATCGCGCACTCGGTGCTCACCGACCCCGACGTCGTGGCACTGGAAGCCCCTCTGTATCGCCTGGACGAACCCGGTCGCACCTGGCTCGGCGGGGTCATGAGCCGCGCGCTCGAGGGTCGGCGTTGGCTCGTGTCCTTCCCCGAGCTGCCCGAAGCCGGAGCAGAGGGCCAGGCCTTCTGCCAGGCCACCTCGGCTTTCGTGCTCTCGGCTGGCAGCGTGGTCGCCGAGGGAGCCCCCGCGGACGTGTTGGCGCAGGCTCGAAGCTATGTCGTGCGCGTGGCTCGCGACGCGGATCGCCTGACCGCTGCGCTCACCGAGGCCGGTCTGGTCGTCACCCCGAGCCGCGCCGTCGACCAACCCCTGGACCTTGCCGCCTTCGCTCCGGCGACGTTCACCGTCGCTCTGGCCCTCGACCGTCCCGCTGCGGCCCAGATCGAGCGCATCGTGCAGGCCGCCGACGAGCTCCAGGTGCCCATCCTTGAGCTGCGCCCGCTCACAATGGGCCTCGTGGCGCCTTGAAGGGGATGTGTGGGGCTCGAGCTGCCTCGAGGTGGTATCCTTCCGGTCGGCTCTGATGCAGACGCTCGACGCAAAACGGATCCTCGCCTGGACGGTTGCAGGCCTGCTCGTGGCGTGCAGCGAAGGGTCCACCCAGAACGACACCGCTGGCGGGACCGCCGGCGCGGACGCCGGCACAGCCGCGGACGGCTCGATGGCGGGCGGTGCTGCCGCAGGGGGTCGCGACGCGACGGGCGGTTCCGCCAACCCCACTGGCTCAGGCGGCGGCATCACCGGCGGTGCCGGGGATGAGCGCTCCACGAACGGTGGGTCCAGTCCGTCCGAGTCGGGTGGCAGCGCCGGCAACTCGACCGGCGGGACGTCGGGCGGCGCCTCGAGCGGCGGTTCCTCGGGTGGTGCGGCGCCGAACGGAGGGCAGCCGACGGGCGGCACCTCCGTGGGCGGCTCGTCCGTGGGCGGTTCGTCCGTGGGCGGCTCGTCGAGCGGCCGAGGCGGTCGGTCGGGAGGCACGGGAGGTCAGGCGACGGGCGGCGGCGCCTCGGGCGGAAGCGCCTCGGGCGGAAGCGCCGCCGGTGGCACGACGACGGGACCCGATCGCATCGTGACGTTCCACAACGGTGGTTTCTGGCAAGACACGGACGGCAACCGAATCGAGGCACACGGCGGCGGCTTCATTCTGGTGGGCGACACCTGGTACTGGATCGGCGAAGACAAATCGCACGACTCCGGCAACTTCAAGGGCGTCAACTGCTACGCGTCCGAAGATCTGGTGACCTGGGAATTCAAGAACGCGATCATCACGCGCAATACCGCGACCGAGCTCAATGCCTCGGACCGAATCATCGAGCGCCCCAAGGTCGTTTACAACAAAAAGAACGACAACTACGTGATGTGGCTACATTGGGAGGGAGCCAGCTACGCCACGGCAGAGGCGGGTGTGTTCACCTCGGACACCGTCGACGGCCACTACGAGCTCGTGCGCCACTTCCGGCCGAACAGCAACATGTCGCGAGACGACACCCTGTTCAAGGACGACGACGACAAGGCGTACTTCCTCTCCGCTGCGAACGAGAACGCGGACCTGGCGCTCTACGAGCTCGACGCGGACTACACCAACATCTCTCGCCAGATCACCACGCTCTGGGCGGGCAGCTACCGTGAGGCGCCCGCGATCGTCAAGTCGAACGGCCGCTACTTCATCGTCAGCTCCGGGGCGACCGGCTGGGACCCGAACCAGCAGAAGTACGCCACGGCTACGTCCATGAACGGCCCCTGGAGCTCGCTCAGCAACCTCGGCGATGCGACCGGGTTCGATACGCAGACGACCTACGTCCTACCGGTGCAAGGCAGCCGCGCCACGATGTACATCTACATGGGCGACCGCTGGCAAGACCCGGATCTGCTGGGCTCCAAATACATATGGCTGCCCCTGAAGGTCTCCGACACCAAGCTCGCACTCGACTTCTACGACAGCTGGCAGCTCAATCTCACGACCGGTGAGTGGAGCGCTGGCGATGATCGATTCGTCTCACAAGCGGCCTGGTCGCTCGTCTACGTGGACAGCGAGGAAACCGCCGGCGAGGATGGAAGCGGAGTCAACGCGTTCGATGAATCGATCTCCACGTTCTGGCATACCCAATGGCAGGACGCCAAGCCCCCGCCTCCCCACGAGATCCAGATCGATCTCGGAGCGCGCTACTCGCTCACCGGGATGCAGTACACGCCACGCCAGGACGCGGAAACCTACGGCATGATCGGCGAGTACGAGCTCTATGTGAGCGAGTCGACGACGGACTGGGGCTCGCCCGTCAAGTCCGGCACGTTCGGGACGTCCAAGACGCCGACGCTCGTCGATTTCCCGGCCCAGTCCGGTCGCTACATCCGCCTGGTGGCCCTGAGCGAAATCAACGACGCGGCGTACACCAGCGTCGCCGAGCTCGACGTCGTGGGGACGGCGCTGTAGCCGGAGCTCCTGCTACAGCCCAATCCAACCGGACACGGCGAAGTCCAAGCCGATGGCGAACCGGGTGCCGCTGGCATCGACATCGTCGTACAAGGCCGGACCCGGACCGCGGCGGACGCGGCGACTCCCGGACAGCGTCGCCCAGCCGAACACGATGGCGGGGTCGATGCTGAACCCCTGGACCGGGAACCAGCGGATCCCCGCGCGTGCCAGAAGCTCGACTCCGCTCAGCTTCTGCCTGTCCGTGGTGGTCGTGACGTCCTGGTCGTTGGTTGACTCGCTCTTGCTCAGGCCATGCCTGAGTCCCGCGGCGAACCCAAAAAACGGCCGTATCGGCTCGCCGGGCATCAGCATGAGATCCAACTTGGGTCCGACGAAGAGCGAGAACCGCGAGTCCTTGGTCTCGGTGTTCCCGATCTGGTCACTCTTGACCGACTGTCCCCCCAGGGAGACCAGTCCCCCGAGCACGAGCAATTCGCCCAGTCCGTAGCCTCCCTCCACGTCGAGCCGGTTGCCCTGGGCAACGCCCCACTCGAGCGAGCTGCTGTGCACGGCCGTGGTCGTGCCCGGTGCGGGGAGCTCGACATCGATGGTCGAGGACGTGTAGTCGACCAGGCCGGTGCCGATCCCAAGCTGCAGGGCTCCGTCGGTGGTCTGGGCGCCGGCTGGCGCGCCCCACAGGCACGGAGTTGCTAGGGCAGTC
>JAFGIS010000539.1 GCA_016929495.1 Polyangiaceae bacterium
CTGCACCACCCAACATGAGGACCTGCACCGCGCCCATGAAGCCCGCAGACTTGCACCCGTCCTCCTTGGAGATCGCTTTCTGGTCGGCTGCGCTGAGTCCGTCGCAGAACTGCTGGAACTCCGGTTGCGTCAAAGCGTTCAGCGTCTTGCTGTCATCGAGCCCCGTGTCCACCGTAGTCCCGCTGTCCTTCTTGTCGTCACCTCCGCAGGCGCCAAAGGCCACCAACGACAGGACCGCCATGCTCGTCCAGATCACGCGTTTCATCTCGTTCGACCTCCAGACCAGACCGACTTGGTCCAGTTCGGCGATTGTACGCCACCGAGCTCGCCATATCCCCACCGATGCGCTGACCCTGCCCTCGACGTACACCCGCCCACATTCCCAGAGTTGCTGCGTTGCTGTGCAGCGCACACACTTGTTGGCCGATCGGTCGGCGTCCTATCGACGCAAGACGGCTGTGCTGCTAGTTTCTCGGCGCGAAAGGCGCGTGCGTCGGCAGCCGCAGGCGCTCGGAGCTGCGGACAGGATCATGGCAGGACTACCTATCATTGGTGTGGCTCTACTCACAGGGGTCGTCGCGCTCAACGGTTGCGAAGAGCGGCCGGCGTCGCCGAAGGTTCCGGCCGGCACGACCGAGACCAGCGCAGCGGACGCGTCGGCGCCTGCACAGCGGCCGCGCGCTGCCCAGCCGGCGCTCGCCCCCAGGGATCTCGATCTCGACGCCCTGCGCAAGAAGCTCAAATGCCCCCGCGGCAACCCGCTGCCGTGCCGCGTGGTCGAAGACTTCGCCAAGGCAGGGCGTTGGGTGTGGGAGAAACAGAGCGGAACGGGTCGCTGGGCGGGCAGAACCTACACCATCGCAGATGGCAAGCTGACCACCGACTTCATGGTGCTCTGGGCCCAGACGGTTCCGACCGCTGACGTAGGGGAAGACATGCTTCCGCTCAAAGTCGGCTCGCAGGCTTTGCCGGACCGGCTTGCCACACACCGCGAGAAGCTCGTCGTGTCCCTGCAAGGAGACGATGCGGTCTCACGACACAACCGCGCGTTGCCGTGGGTCAAGGAGTTCGTACCCACCGTGAAGGTCGGCGCGATGCAGACCGACGGAGCATCGACTGTCCTCATCTCCGAGAACAGGACCTACATTCGAACCACGGGACGCAAGACCCTGGTCATCATCCCGAGCTCAGACCTGGCCGACAAAGAGGGAACCGGCACCTACGCCGAGCTCTGGCCAGCGACCTGGTAGTCTGTCCCGAGCCAGCCGAACCGATCGACTCACTGCACGCTTCCCCACACCGTGAGCGCGGCCAAGGTGTCCGGGTCGATGCTGGCGGGCTCGCGCGCAGGTGGGCTCCCGGCTGCCCCCCGTGGCTCCAGAGCGCGTACCGTTTGGAACCACAGCGCGGGGGCCGCGAGCCAGTCCCGATCGAACAGGTCCGCCAGGCACGCCGGGTCCACATCGGAAGCACAGAGCGAGGGTTTCCTGCCCAGCCGTCCGCGCAGCAGCCAGTTGCCGAGTCGGGTCGAGTACCGGTCGCCGAGTGCCGCCACCGCGGCCCTCCCCACCAAGGGTCTAAGGCCCGCGGCCCGCACGTACAAGTCGTCTCCGTCGACCCACTCGGGTGGCGTCAGACCGAGAGCCTTCATGACCGTTGCCGTCACGTCTGCTGTGGTCACCTGCGATGACACGATGGCTCCCCCGAACTTCCCATCGGGGAAGCGAACGATGAGTGGCGTCAGAAGCCGATCCTCCTCCAAGTGCCCGATGGGATCGAACGGGACCTTGGGCGCATCGCCCACGGCGACGTCACCCATGAACACCAGCAGGGTCTGTTTCCAAGCGTCCGCGCGCTCGATGACTTCCACCAAGTGCCCGATGGATGCGCTCTGCTTGGCAAGGGCACCATCCATCAGCGCGTGAAGCCGAATCCAGTCGTCTTCGGACAGACGCCGCCGCCGCGACCCCTCCAGCGCACGCAGCCTTGCGAGCTCGATACCGCCTCGGCGCGCGTCGAGCGTGCCGGCGTAGTCGTCAGGTGGGAGCAACCGCGCTTCGTCGCGTGTCAGATCCCACGGCGGGTGCCCTCCCGGGGTATGCACGACGAGCAAGCTGGGAGCCGTTTCCTCTGCGCGCAGCTGCCCGCGCAGCCAGATCGCACCTCGCTCGAGGGCCTCGGTGGCAGGCAAGTCGCGGACCGGGGAGAACTGCTCGAATCTGTCCCATCCCACGTTGAAGCCGAAGGCCGAGAACGTCGAGGGTACGGCGGTGAACATGGCCGTTCTGCCGCCGCCCTCTTTCACGAGCGAACTCAGGAGCTTGACCGCCGAAGGAAGCCGGGCGGACGGATCGTCGAAGGTGTGCTCGCGGGGCGACATCCCCGTCAAAAGTGACGCCGCCACCCCGGCCGGAACACTCGTCGGCGTGCGATAGCCGGCGAAGGCCGTCGAGGCCTGCGCGAGCTCGCCGAGATCCACGAGCTTGCCCGGCGGTGCCCAGGGAGGGATGCGCCTGCGGTCGAGGCCGGCCGCGATAACCACGACGACCACACGCGCCGGCGGCACATGCAAGCGTCGAGGCTTGCTCCGGACCAGGACCGGGTCGCCGAACACGACACGTCCCAGCGAAGACGACTGAAGCGCCTCCAGTTCCAGAGTGGCCAACCCGCTGGACTGCCGCGCCAAGCTCACCTCCAGTGGCACCCACTGGGCGTCCGACCCGCCTCGGACTCTGCGTTCGAGCACGGTGGCGCTGGGTTCATCCGCCGCCCTGACGCGTACGGCCGCCGTGCCGGTGCCTGCACCCCAGAAGCCGAGCGACACGCGCAGCACCGCGTCGGGCGCTGGGAAAACGGGGCAGCGGATCATCGCTGGCGCGCGCATCACGATGCTGCGCCTGGGCTGTTTTTCGATCTCGACGTCCACGACCATCTTGCGTGGCGTGGGCGCATCGTAGGTTCCGGCTGCTTCCTCGGTGGGCTCGCCGACGTTGACCCACTCGAGCTCGGCGTGCGGCCGATCGCGAGCGAGGTCGCGCGAGCGCACGAATCTGAGCAAGAGCGTGTGGCGTCCGGGCACGAGCTCCATCTTGGAAGCGGTGACGCTCACGATTTGAGTCTCGTCCTGTTCCAGGCGAGAGGTCCCCACCAGATGCCCGTCGACGTAGCAGGAGATCCTCGTGGCCCCTTCGGCGTGTACCCTGGCCCGAACGCGAACACCGGTCTGGGCGTGGGCGAGCCAGAAATCGTAGCTCAGGCGCCGGGCAAAGACGCGTAGAAACCGTCCTCCCTCGCGGTCGACGAGCTCACTGTCGCTCCCAGCGGTGGGAACCGAGTAGCCCTCCCGGGCGCGCGTCGTTCGGGATTCGGTGGGGATCACCGGGCCGTCGTGTATGACCTCGCAACGATCGAGATGCTCGATGATCTCGTAACGGTCCGCTGGCTCCGGCGGCGCCGGTGCGCCCGAAGCCTGCGCGCGGACGGCCGCGGGCTCGGGCTGTTTCCGTGTCGAGCGGCAGGCAAGCAGACTCGATGCCAAGACAACGGTCGTCAGCCACAGGGCGGCTCTGGCCGCGTTCGAGCGCCGGTCAGTGTGCCGATTCATTGGTCAAAGGGCTGTCCACAGTCGAGAGTCGTGTTGCACGACTTCCGTGCCCCACAGAGGCTAGTTCTAAGTGCCCCCCAGGGGGAGCACGACTCGGACTCCGGCGGCGACTTGTACGGCCATGCGCTGGTCCGCACCACCCAGGGAAAGGCGCACTTCATGACGTCCTGCTGGCACGGGGATGCGCCGACTCGGACCGCGCCCCACGAATTCGCCGTCCACGTAGATGGCGTGCCGCGCACCCGTCTGCACCTCGAGCAGGCCTTGACCCGCCGCCACGGTGACACCTGGGGGCAAAGGCAGCGTCTGGGGCTGGACGGCGGGCGTCGAGCTGGCAGGCGCCTGGGGTCGTTTCGACTCGGTTGGACCATCTGGCTCGCCGGGCTGGGCAGAGTCGCCCGTTGCTGGCTCGGAATCGTTCGAGCCGCGCAAGCCGAGCAGGTAGGTGCCCGCCGTGACAGCCGCGTACGAGACAACTCCTGCGATGAGCGCCATTCCGGACAGCCGAAGCAGCCCACCCGCACCGGTCGGCTCCGACGATTCGGCCGCCTTGGCCGTGCCTGGCTTCGCTGTCGCGTCCTTGTGGACCGGCGCGCGCGGACCAGGCGCCTGCACTCGGTCGTTTTCGCCGGGAAAGGGCTGCGCGGCAGGGGCTTGGGCCTGCGGTTTCGAGTCGGAGGTGTCGCGGTCCGGCTCCGCCGGGGTTTTCTCCTGCTCCGCCGGGATGTGCGGCTCGGGCTGTGGTGCGGGGCCGTCCTGTACCTCGCGTTCGGATGCGGACGACGCTTGCGCTGATTGCGATTCGAACTCGGCCGCAAGCGGTGTTGACTCCTGGGTGCTCGATTCACTCGGCTCGACTGGGGTGGGTGGCGACGGTCGTGGCGGACTCACCACGTTGCCGGGGAGAGGAGCCTTGCGGCCCTGCACTGCGTCACCCTCTGCGGTCTCCTGCGGCGGGTGGTGCGCGAGGGAGGCGTCACCTTCCTGCCAGTGCCCGGCCGATGCTCTCGGAGCGAACTGACTCGACCAGAGCGCGGCGCTCGTCCCGCGAACGGAGTCGAGAGACGGTGCGACGGGTCTGCGCAGCGAGCGCAGCTTCTCCGGCTCCGTGCCGTGACTCGATGGAGCCTCCTCCGAGGTGTCCGGGTCGAGCACGATGGGTCCTAGCGCGCCTTGAACGACATCGGCTTGCTCCGGAGCGGCCGATGTGGAGGGCACGGCCGCAGGTTGTGGCTCAGCGACGACCGGCGGTGGTGTGCCGGTTCCCGCCTCGACCATCGCGTGCAGGACTGCGTCTGCGAGATCCAAGCCCACGGTGACGGCTGCACGCGCTCCGGCGTGTTCGGAGCTCGTTTCGGCGGCCGGCGGCGCCGGCAGATGACGCTCGCTCCCCGGCTCGGCCTTCGGCTCTGACGCGGTCGACTCGTGCGGGCCGGAGGCACGCGCCTCATCCGCCAGCGTGCCTGTCTGCGCCCGGGAGTCGGCCACGGCCGGCTCGCTCGCTTCCGGCTCGGCACCGCGGTGTGCCAGAGCAAGCGCTTCTGCAGCTGGCTTCGCCGTTGACTCCCCGCCATGGTCCCGGCTGGCTTCGCGTGGACTGCCGACGTCGGGGTGCGTACCCCGCTCGCCCGACCACGAGCGACCGGGTGCTGCCGCGCCCCGAACCCCGTCGCCCGAATGCGCGACCAGCTGTCCGGGTGGCTCGCTCCCCCACGCCTCGTCGATCTCCCCCGTAGGAGGGGGCTGCAAGCTCACCGCCGGGGGCTCGATATCGGCGAGCCTGCGGCCTTGATCGAGCCGAAGCAGAGGCAGAGACACGAAACGGGCCCGGTCGCCCGGTTGTAGGCTGCCCCCTTCGCCGCCAACGGCACCGATGGTGATCTCGGCAGAGGCGGTGCGAGCGGACCCAGCGTCGGCAGAGTCCAAGGTCCGGATTTCTGGAGAGTCCAAGGTCCGGATTTCTGGCGCGACCGAACCCATTGAAGCCAACGCTGGCGGGTTGGTGCGGGGGGCTTGGTCAGCGGCATCGGCTGGTGCGAGCGGTTCGGTCTTGGCTCGTGTCGTGGCATCGGTTTCCTGGCCCAATGCTTCCGCCAGGACATCCTGACCGCCGCGTCCCTCCGCAGTAACGAGCGCGCCCTTGCGAGCCGCATCGGAGAGCACGTGCTCCAGCACCTGGGGTGGCACATCGCCGGACAGCAGCAGCGCCCGAGGTGAAGCTCCCTCGATCATTTGCCGCAACAGCTGAGCGGCCTGCACGGGCATGACGCCCAGGTAGGGTTGCATGATTGAGGCGTCGACACTGACGCGCTTGAGCGTACCGAGCATGGACGCTGACGTGGCGCGCAGCGCCGCACGCGCGCGGCGAATGGGCTCGGTCAGCACTTCCTGCAGGGTGCCCGTGAAGTCGTCGTGGCAGCGTGCCGTCTCGGTCGTGACGACGAACCGTCCCGCGGTCACCCCGAGCAAGGCCGCCAGCACCGACGGCCCACGATCGAACGAGCCATCTGCCGCCGTTCTCGTCACGCAGCGCAGTCGACCATTCCGGATTTGCACCTCGTACAGGAACGCCGGATCGCGCAGAACCAAGCATGCGTCGGGACGCCGCTCGGAGACGAGCTCCAGGATCAGCCGCGGTGTCAACCGGTCGAGTCGGCCGCGAACCTCACCTTCGGAGCTGAGCCGCGCCTCGACGCGCGCCCGCGGAGCGAGAAGCTCGCGAACGGTTCGCAGAATGCTCGATGCGCTGGCCTCCTTGCGAACGTAGCCGTCCGCATCGGCTCGCAACTCGCGCAACCTGAGAAGCAGGTCCTCCTTCCAGGAGAGCAGGATGACGGGCGTGTCGCTCACCGCGACGTCGCGCTTGATCTCGCGACAGAGCGCGAGCCCATCGAGCTCTGGCATGAACACATCGCTGATGATGATGTCGGGCCACAGTGACAGGGCCAAGTCCAAACCGCGCCGCCCGTCGTGCGCCTCGACCGCCTGCGCGCCGGCAGCCCGCAGCAGCCCGGCGATGAACCAGGCGACGGTCGGGTCGTCGTCCACGACCAGAGCCGAGCGGCCTTCGAGCGTGACGCCGTCTCCGTGCGCGCGGACTCCTGGGCTGCGCGATTCTCCGGGTCGCGGCGCCACGACGACCGCGCCCTCGGGTCCAAGGGGCGCAAACTCGACCGAGCCCTTCGATAGGGCCGTCACCGTTTCGCGAATGCGAGCGAGCGCTCCCCAAAGGGGAGCCAGGATCTCCGACGGACGCTCGACGTGAAGCGAAATCTCGGTGTCTGCGGGTAGGGCGGCTCCGAGCAGCGCGCGTCTGACCTCGAGAGCCAGATATTCAGCCAGATCGTTGAGCGTGAACTCAGAGGGGAGCTCGTCCGATGAATCAGACAGCGCTACGCTGCGCAGGCTCTGCTGGATGGCCAACCACAACTCGTGGCCGCGAACTGGTCCCTCGACGAGGCTCACGGGCACACCCCCGGCGCGAAGCGTCCGAGCAACGGGCTGGCTCTGCCTCTGCGGCGACCGAACGAGCACGATCGGTGCCTGCACCGTCTCGCTTCGGTTCGAAAAAGCGCCGAGGAACTCCGCGGCGCGGGCGTGCTCGCCCTCGACGACGACCACGTCCGGTCCGAACGCCAGGATCCGTTCGAACGCACCGTCCGGGTCGTCGCAGCATTCGAGCTCGAGCTCGGTCGGTGAGGCAGCGGCTTGCAGGGTGGCCGCGAGCGCTTCAGAGCCGAACACGAGCACGGCTATCGGACCCAGGGCGTCAGCCTCGGTGGCCAACAACTCGCCGGGCCGCGGTGGTGCAAGCGTCTGTGCGTCGGCCGCTCCGCCGGGTTCGCGCCGCGCCCGTACGACGAGCTGTGGCAGGAGGTTGATTGCCGCCATCGCTTGGCTGAGCTGCGACGCAACGTCACTGTCGCTCGGAGGCGCCTTCAGAAGCTCCTCGAGGCCGCCGAGCTGTTCCGCCGCCGCGGCAAACCCCAGGACCTTCGCCGCGGCGCCGAGCGCATGGATCCGGCGCAGTACGTGGTCGCGACGCGCGGCGGAATCCGGTTCTCGTCCGAGCTCCTCGAGGGCCGAGCTCAGACCATCCAGGCGCCGCTCGAAGGTGCCGACGAAGTCGGCCCTCGACCGGGAGAGGCCTCCGTTCTGATCCAGGTGCTCGTCTGACCCCTCGCTCATGGAACCGACCTAGCACATTGGCTCACGAGCCTGAACTCCGTAGTGAGGCCAGAACAGTACCGGCCGGCAGGGCTCAGACGCCGAGCCTCAGCTTCAGCTCGGCCATTCCGACTCCGTGCACCGAGATGAGCTTGGTACGAGCCGTTCGGCCAGAGACGATCTCGATGCTGCTTCGAGGCACGCGCAGCTGGCGCGACAATGTGCGGATGAGCTCGGCGTTCGCTTCGCCATCCACGGGTGGGGCGGCCAGGCTGACCTGTAGCGCTCCGTCGCGCTCTCCAAGGATCCGACTTTGCGATGCCTTCGGCTTCACATGCACGCGCACGGTCGTGCCGCGGTCTGTTTCTCGGGCGTCCAGGGCCACGAGCACCATTTTACATCGCGCTCGTAACTCCGTCCGAGTATGGCCAGCACGGGCCCATGGTTTGATCCGAGCCACGAGCGCCGCTATCGTCCGCCCATGCAGCGTCCGCTGTTGCTCAACGGCTGCTCCACGAGCGCGAAATCCCTGGTCGGAGCGTCTGTCGCCCGAACAACTGGGCGCCCCTTCGTCGACCTTGACGCGTCACGCGATGTTGCCAGTGTGTCCGAACAATCGGCCGGGATGAGATATGGGGCAGAAGAGCGATCGCTCGAAACCGTGCTCGGCCCGTGGCGAAGCGGCAGCTCACCGGCCCCGGTGGTTGCGCTCCGCAGCGACACCTTGGTCGTTCGCAGCACGCGCCTGGTGGCGCTCGATGAGGCAGTGGTCGTCACCTTGGATGTCGCGCCGGCCCCGGGCTCGGCAGAGGCGTTGGCAACCGAGCTTCGTAGCCCCGGGTACGCCGAGGCGCATGCGCGCGTGGCCGTTGCGGGGCGCGAGACGGGGTCGGTTTGTAGCGATGTGCTGCGTGTGTGGGAGCGCGATCCAATCGTAGTTGCTGCGGCGGAGCGGTCGTACACGGTGGACATCGGCGCGCACTCCG
Organism: Polyangiaceae bacterium; assembly: GCA_016929495.1. Taxonomy (GTDB): domain Bacteria; phylum Myxococcota_A; class Polyangia; order Polyangiales; family Polyangiaceae; genus JAFGIS01. The sequence continues at coordinate 8,758 of JAFGIS010000539.1, forward strand.
TGGGCTCGCGGCTGAGCGATGCGCTCGGTTCGCCATCGATGGTGCTGCTCGTGAGCGACAGCAACGTCGAGCCGTTGCACGGGGCAGCCGTGCGACAGGCGATCGAGGCTGCCGGACACCACTGCGTCAGCGTGACCCTGCCTGCCGGCGAAGAACACAAGAACCTCGACACGATGCGTGGGATCTGGGAGCAGGCTCTCGTGGCGCGGGCCGACCGACGCAGCGTCTTCGTCGGTCTCGGCGGTGGCGTCGTGACGGACGTTACGGGATTCGCTGCAGCAGCTTGGATGCGTGGTGTGCGCTGGGTGGCGCTGCCCACGACGCTGCTGGGTATGGTGGATGCGTCCGTGGGCGGCAAGACCGCCGTGGACCTGCTCAGTGCGAAGAACGCGGTCGGTGCGTTCTGGCAGCCGCACGCTGTGGTGTGCGACGTGTCGCTGCTCGTGACCGAACCCCAGCGCGGCTACACGGGTGCGCTGGCAGAAGTGGTCAAGACGGGGCTCATCGGCGACCCGGTGCTCCTGGATCTTCTGGAGTCGCGCGCAGGAGACGTTCGCGCACACGACGCTCGGTTGGTCTCCGAGCTGGTGCGTCGATCACTTCGAGTCAAGGCTCGGGTCGTCAGTCTGGATGAGTGTGAGAGCGGCCATCGCGCAACGTTGAACCTCGGACACACGGTCGGCCATGCCCTGGAGGCCGAAGCAGGCTACACCGGGCTCAGCCATGGTGAAGCCGTCAGCCTGGGTCTGGTCGCAGTGCTTCGCATCGGGCAGAAACAGGGGTGGACGCCCGCGCCGGTCGTGGAGCGGACCATCGCACTGCTCGGCGCGCTCGGGCTGCCGGTCGCGCTCGACCGAGGGGCGCTCGGACGCGCGGTGGCGCTCATTGCGCACGACAAGAAGCGCGCCGGCAAGACGGTCAAGCTGGCCGTGGTACGCGAGGCCGGCCAAGTTGCACTGGTTCCCGTTCCGGTGGACGACCTGTGCGCCTGGTGCGTGGACCTCACACGTTGAGGGCAACACCCAGTCCTTCAGCGAGAAATCCGGTCCGGGCTGAGGGCTGACTCCCGCCGGCCGCTAGCCCCGAGCCGCACGGGGCGCGCTTCGATAAGTGTCAGCGCCTGTGGCCCGCATATTTGGCGCGCTCGAGCATGGCCGTCTAGACTTATCGAATGCGGGCCGCGGATCGTCCGGGACCCCGCCATAGACAAGAGGTCACACCCATGCGCCGCTTGCTGCACCTTGTCGCTGCAGGGTCGTTCGTCGCCATCGGTGCGTTGCTGTCGGGGTGCGGGGAGAACGACAGCGTTCTGTTCATCCGAGGCGTCGTCTTGCCTGAGCCGCCGGATTGCACCTTCGGTGCCGAGGCCGGCGGCACGATGCTCGTGAGCGGCACCGTCGACGAGACCATGACCGAGTCCTACCAAGCGGTGCTGCTCGTGGGAAACCAAATCACGCGCCAAGGCTCTCGCGATCAGCTCCGGACGGAGACCTCCCGGGTGTCCATCCTGGGCGCCGAGGTGCACGTGCTCGACGAAGGCGACAGCGAGATCGACTCATTCACCGTGACGGCGAGTGGACAGATCGATCCGGGTTCAGGCCAGGAGCCAGGCTATGGCGTGGTTTCGACCACGCTGCTGAGCGGTCTCGGCGGTCTCGGTCGCCAGGTCATCTCCAAGGTGCAAGTCTACGGTCAGACCCTGGGCGGGAAGGATGTCGAGAGCAACTGGTTCCGATTCCCGATCGAGATCGTCAGCGGCGGGCTGATTGCTGACAACTGCGATATGGTGCAGACGACCGACGAAAGAACCACCTGTTGGAGAGGACAAGACTTCCCGAGCTGCCCGTGAGTCGGAGCTTCGGCGTGCGGGAATCGAGATGACAATGGATAGGTAGCCACCGGTCTCAGCTATCCACCCGCACGGGAGCAACGGACGACTGCGCTGGCGGCACGGCCGTCTCGGCAAGCACCGTGTCGATGCGACCCAACAGCGAGCTGAGCTTCTCACGCGTGCGTTGCTCGACCTCGAGATGGCGACGCCGCTCGTCTTCGAGCTCGTGCGCCAGTGCGAGTGCGGCCAGAAGAATGGTCTGCGGCGCGACGTAGCGGCCTGGTGCGACGAGTTCACGCAGTTTCGCGTCCACAACGTCCGCGAGCCGGTGCAGTTCCGACTCCTCCGCCGAGGCGACCACGCGGTAGGTCTGCCCGCCAACGCTCAGCTCGACCGGCGAGCGGCTCATGAACAGGGAAGCTAGCACCACGGGGTCGCCATGGAAATGGCCTGCCGCTCTGCGGCGCGGGCACGGATCGCTGCCCAGCGCGACAAGCCAAGTGCGGCGCGCCGCTCGACCGGAGTCGACCCAGTGGCCGACCGGGTTCCGTTTGCGTCACGTGCGAGTGTCGAGTAAAGTCGCGGCCCTTCAGGATTCCGGGAGCTGTCGTCCATGGCCCGTGTCACCGTTGAAGACTGCCTCGAGCAAGAAGAGAACCGATTCGCTCTGGTCATTCTGGCCGCCAGCCGCACCCGCACGCTCATGAAGGGTGAGGGCGCGTTGGTCCACGCCAAGAACAAGCCAGCGGTGATGGCGCTCCGCGAGATCGCGGCGGGCAAGGTACGCTTCCATCGTGAGAGTACCGAGGTCGTCCAGGAATACATCAACGAAGTCCACGCGATGCGCCCCTGACGGCGCTCGCGAACCGGGCGAGTCATGGCGAGAAGCCGGCAAGTGCGTGCCGGTCGGGCCTGGCGCCCCAGCCTCGAGACCCTGGGCGTCGCGGGCGACTACGGCTCGCTCGCCCACTACGCCGACCCGGCCTACTACGAGAAGGCGTACGCGCGTCGCCATGAGGATGTCGAGTACTACGTGCGGCTCGCCGAGGGTTCGGCTGGCGATGTGCTCGAATTCGGCGTGGGTTCGGGGCGTGTCGCGCTACCCATCGCCCGCGCCGGCCGCAGCGTCGTGGGGGTCGACCTGTCTGAGCCCATGCTCGCGGCGTTCCGGTGTCGGCTCCGGGACGAGCCCCGGGAGGTGCAGGGCCGCGTCAGACTCGTTCGTGGCGATATGCGCGCGGTGCGACTGCGGCGCCGGTTCCCCCTGGTGATCGCCCCGTTCAATACGGTGCTGCACCTGTACTCACGACAGGAAGTCGCGCAGTTTCTCGATTGTGTACGGGCCCATCTGGCGCCGGGTGGTCGATTCGTCTTCGACTTCTGCGTTCCCGACCTCAAGACGCTCGCGGGTGATCCGACACGCCGCTACGGGGCGCCGAGCTTTCGAGACCCCGCAACGGGCCAGATCGTCCGCTACGCCGAACGGTTCGAGTACGATCCGATGCGTCAGCTTCTGCTCGTCTGGATGGAGTTCACGCCGGTGGCCGGAGGGGCCCCGTGGACCGTGCCGCTCACGCATCGGCAGTTCTTCCCCGAAGAGATGGCGAGTCTGCTCGCCTGCAACGGCTTCGTCGACCAGACTTGGTTCGGGGATTTTCGCGACGAACCACCGCGCCGCGAGTCGGACTGGCTGGTCGTAAGCTGCTCTGCAGCCCCGCGCGTCCCCGGACGGCGCCGCAGGCTCGCCATGGGGGCGAAATCCGGCTCCTGAGTGACCCCGCAGCAGTCGCTTGCGGCCAACGGCCGACCTGTCTACGTTGCAGCGACGTCGATGGCCGATCTGTACGAGGTTCTGGGCGTTTCGCGGGGTGCTACGAGCGAGGAAGTCAAGAAGGCCTATCGCAAGCTCGCGGCCAAGCTCCATCCGGACAAGAACCCCGGGAACCGCCGCGCCGAGGAGCGCTTCAAGGAGGTGAACCGGGCCCACCAGGTCCTGGGCGACCCGAAGAAGCGCGCCCTGTACGACGAATTTGGCGAGGAAGCCCTGCGTGAGGGTTTCGATCCCGAGGTAGTACGCGCCTATCGTCGGGGCGGCGGCGGTCGACGAGTCCGCTTCGGCGCGCCAGGCGACTTTGCGGAACAGGGCTTCTCCGCGGACGGCTTGGGTGGCCTCGGCGATCTGTTCGGGGAGCTTTTTCGATCGCGCGATCGCGGCGGTCGACGCAGTGTGCGACGCGGCGCTGACGTTGCCAGCGAAGTGACCGTGGATTTCGTGTCTGCGATCCGGGGCGCGGAGCTGAAGCTGACGTTGCAGGACGGAGGCGAGGCGGTCACCGTGCGCGTGCCGCCCGGAGCGGACGATGGCGACAAGGTCCGCGTCTCCGGGCACGGGGCTCCGGGGCTCGTGGGTGGACCGCCTGGTGACCTGATCATCGCGATTCGCGTTCTGCCTCACAAGCACTTCAAGCGCGATGGACTCGATCTCACACTCGACCTTCCCGTGACCGTCGGCGAGGCGTACCGTGGCGCGCGCGTGCAGGTGCCGACCCCATCCGGCAACGTGACCTTGACGGTGCCCAGCCGCGCACAGAGCGGGCAGATCGTGCGCCTCAAGGGCAGAGGTGTCAGACGCAAGGACAGCGTGGGCGATCTGTACGTGCGCTTCCTGGTCATGCTCCCCGACAGCGACCGACCCGAGATCGCCGACGCCGTCGAGACGCTCGATCAGGCCACGGTGGACCATGTGCGCGACGGGATCGTCTTCTGAGCGACGAAGCAGGGGCGAACAGGCTGCCCAGTGCCGCGTTTCGATTGAGTCGAGGGGCCGGAAGCAACGCCCCCAGCTGGGTGAGGGCGTCGCTTCCGGCCCCGAACCCACTCGTCTGACCGCGGCACCTCTTCATTGTTGGTCATCGTTTCAAATGAAACGATGCACTAGAGCAATTCGTAGCTCATGCCGAGGCCCGTCTCGAAAGCCAGCGCCGAGACGCGGTGGAACGCGGCGGCCGGTTCGAACCGAAACTCGTCACGCACCAGGGCTATCCCGCCCCGCGCGACGCCGAAGGCCGAAAAGCCGGAGCCCAACTTCACGTCCGGCAACAGCGAAGCGCCCGTGACCCAGAAGCTCCGCCGCACGGTTCTCGCGTCGAGTGTGTCGTAGCCATTGGCCGTTAGACGCCCGGCGCACGCCCAGAGGCAGGCTCGTAGGCTGAGCGTATCCCCTGACACGGCAGAAGGGCACAGGTCGAACGACAGAGAAAGCAGCTGGAAACGGGCGCGTCCTCCCGGTGCCGAGAAACCGGAGCGCAGCGCGTACTCGAGTGATACGCCGAGCGCTGGCGCCCACAGCCCACTCCGATCACTGCCCATCCGGGCCTGCCAGCCGAAACCGGGCATCACGTCTGGCGCCGGGCCCCACGTGGCCTGCACGAGTGGTCCTGTCGTGACTTGGCTCGAATCGCTCGGTTCGGGCCGCGGCTGGGCCGCTGGCGCTGCCTCGGACGGCGCCCGACCAGTCGTCTGCTTCCCATCGGACGGCGCAGCCGACGCGGATCCGGACGCTGGGGTTGCTGCGCTGGGAGCCAGTACCGCATCCGGATCGAAAGTCACGGCGATGACCAGAGCGAGCGCGTCGAGCGCCAACAGGCATTCGCTGGCCTCGACTTGGCGTGATGAAGGCGACGCTCCTTCGTGCGCCAACTTGAGCTCAGCCGAGAAGCCACCGTCCGGAACCTCGGCGACCCTCGCGTGGGCGAGGTGACCCGTTCGATCCGACACGAAACGAATGCGACCGGAACGTTGTCGCACTCTCTGCTCGAGCGCTGGCAAGGAGGCGCACCCCGCGGATGGTTCCAGCACGAGATTCAACCGAACCTCGCTCGGAGCGTGTCTGTTCGGCGAAGTCGGCTGCTTGGCGGTCGTCGATGGGACGACTGCTCTGCTGGCGGTTGTGCCGTCCGCCCCCGCGCTGCTCGAGACCATGGTCGCGTCGCCTGCGTGCGCTGTCCAAGGCGCCCCGACGCCGGTTCCCACCAGCAGAGCCCTTCCGGCCGCGTTGAGCCCCCGGCAGCGCGTCCAGGTGTGGGCAATCCGCTTCACAGGAGGTCGAAAGTAGCACCAGAACAGCCGCGCTGTCCGCCGGGCTGAAGACGTCCCTGCACCGACGCCAAATGCCAGGAAGTCGCCCCCGGTCCCTTTCGGTCGGCGGCCCGTTCCGTTGCGCCCCAGGAGGCCGGCCGAGGCACAAGGCCTCGAAGATCCCGCGAACCCGAGCCGGGACGCTGCTCCCATGATCATCGGTGTGCGCCGAGACATTATCGAGCTTGAATGCTCGGCGCATCCGCACTGACCATGGTCTCCCCTAGGACTGCTCCGGCCGCCGCCGATGTCGGGCACGAGGCGCTCGCTCGCGAGCGCCTCGAGAGCATGTTCCAGGCGCACCATGGGTTCATCTGGCGGTTTCTGCGTCGCCAGGGACTGAACCCCGAAGCTTCGGCGGACCTGACCCAGCAGACGTTCCTGATCGCGGCCGAGCGTGTCACGGACATTCGGATCGGTAGCGAGCGGGCATTCCTGTTCGGCACGGCCATGCGTCTCGCGCGGGCCAGCGCGCGGGCCAGTCGCCGTGTGACGTTCGAAACGGACATGGACCAGCGCGTCTCCGCCGCACCGCCCGCGGAGGACCAGGCGGTACGGCAGCAAACCCTGGAGCTGGCGGACCGGGTGCTGGCACAGCTCAGTCCCAGTCTGTTGACCGTGTTCGTGTTGTTCGAGCTCGAAGGAGTCTCCATGCGCGAAATAGCCACAATGCTCAGAGTCCCTCGCGGGACGGTGGCTTCGCGACTGCGTCGGGCCCGAGAGGCCTTCCGTGCTGGCGTGGCCCGTTATGAACGTCCGCCCTCCGACGAGGTGACACCGTGAAGGAGCCAGAACGCCTGTTGGCAGGAGAAGCGAGCCCGCTGGAGCGCAAGCTTCTGCTGGCGATGGCCGAGGAGCGTCCGTCGGCAGAGCTCGCCACACGCATGGCTCGCGGGCTCTCGTCTGCGTCCGTAGCAGTGGGAAAGACCGCCGGTCTCGCTGCTCTGGGCAAAGGCTCGGCGCTGCTGGTGCTGGCGCTGGGTGCCGGGGCCGCGGCCGTGCTCGGTTCCCGGTCGACTCCCACGACGTTGCCTGCGCGAGCGCCGATCACGCGTGGAGCTCAAGCTTCCGATGCCGAGCGCGTCGCCGAACCCGCGCCTTCCGCTCAACCGAGTTCGGCCGAGACGGTGACGTCCCCAGCCTCTTTCACGAACAAGACCGTCAACCGCTCGGTGCCCGCCGAGGTTTGGCGTCGGGCGGACGGCGACATTGCAGCGGAGATCCGCCTTCTCGACACGGCCAAACGTCAGCTCAACGGCGGCAACCCAGCCGGAGCCATGGCCGTCCTCGATGACTATCGAGCGCGTTTCCCGAAGGGTGCGCTGGGGCAGGAAGCCACGGTACTGCGCATCGAGGCGCTCGCGAAGAGCGGCCAGCTCGGCACGGCACAGGCGTTGGCAAGGCGTTTCGTGCGCAATCACCCGTCGAGTACCTACGTCCGGCGCGTTTCGCGGTCGGTTGGTGGCTTGGACACCGAAACGCCGCAGCGCTCAGGAGCGCAGCGCAAGTGAGGTGCTTTGGCGAGGCGCTCGGCTTGACGCAGCGCTGGGTGCGTGACGCGAGTGGTCTGTGCGTGTTGCTCGCTACCCTTGGCTGCGGCGGTGATCTGTTGACCTTGGGACGCCAGCAGACCGCCAGCGTCGAGTATGCCTTCGGCGTTCCCGAGCGGCTCCAGGAACTGGCCGCAGACGACGAAAACGCCAACCCGACCCTGACCGCGGACGGGCTCGAGATATTCTACACGTCCAAGCGCGATGGCGGCGAGGCGGACGTGTGGCACGCCATGCGCGGTTCGCCGTTCGAGCCTTTCGGCACGCCCGAGCGCATCGAGAGCGTCAGCTCCGACAGCTACGACACGAGCCCGGCCATTTCGTCGGATGGACTCACACTGTGGCTGGCCTCGAAACGCGGCGGTGGCGAGCTGGACATCTACGCATCCAAGCGCAACAGCAGCGACGCTGCATGGCCATCGCCCGAGATCGTCGAGGCGCTCAACTCCGAAGAGCGGGAGATCCCGCGACCGCCCGGCGCCAACGGGCTCATCATGCCGCTCAGCTCGGATCGCGATGGGCGCTACTGGATCTACCTCGCCCGCCGCGACAGCACGGCCGCGGAGTTCGGCGTGCCGGAGCTGGTCTCATCCCTGGCTGACCCCGATCGAATCGCGGTCGACGCCTGCCTCACGGACGACGGACGTACGCTGTTCTTTGCAGGAGGGCCGACCGAGGACGACCCGCAGGACCTGTACGTCAGCAGGCGTTCGTCACTGGACAGTGACTTCGGTCCCGCCGAGCCGCTGACCGCGCTCAACACCGAGGCTGACGAACGCGACCCATGGCTCAGCCCGGACGGAACCGTCCTCTACTTCGCCTCGGATCGAGAAGACCAGATTCTGGACATCTACCGGGTCAGCGTACAGACCGTGCCGGCGTCGTAGGCACGATCGGGCCGCCCGGCCGCGCCTGACCCGTTTTCGGCGGGATGCACACTGCTGGATCGAGCAATCCCCCGACTGTCCTCCGGGCCTCGATTGCATGCCCCGGCAGGACGGAAGTCCTCCGCCGTGCGAGGCCCTGCGCGCCAAGTGCCCGTATTCGGCCATCTGGATGTGAACGTATACGCTACAGCCCCATATCCTGCCGTATCGCCTGCACGAGCTTGCAGTGGTTGATGAGATCGTCCTCGTTCTCGTACTCGCTGGCGTAGTTGAGCCCATAGGGCCAGAAATGCATGTTGTCGGCATGAAGCTGGGTGTCGCGCGGGTTGGGTATGGAGGCGAGCACGGCGTTGGCGATGGCGCCCGTCCACAGACCGTTGCCGTCGTGCATCTGGGCGAACGTGTAGTAGCCGATTCCGGCCACGTGTGCGATCTCGTGCATGGCCGTGGGCAGTACCATGTAGCTTCTGTTGGACCCGAAGCTGAGCTGACCGTCGATGTTCGCTTCGGCCGTCGGCACGCTCGTCTTGTAGTTCACGGTGATGTCCAGCTCGATATCCGTGTAGCAGTTGTAGTAGCGAACCGCTTCGCTCATCGCCTCGTCGATGTGCGCGAACGCGTCCGCCTCGTCGGCGGTTGGCACCGGTGGCGCATTGAGCACGTAGCTCACGTTGCCCGAGCTCGGACATTCGGAGTCCGCGCCGCCGGTTCCTTGTCCTGTCGCGCCCGCGTCACCCGGTGACGTGCCGCCCATGCCCCCCGTGTTCGAGCTGCCTCCGCCGGATCTGCCTCCGGTAGCGGAGCCCCTGCCTCCAGTGGCGCTGCCTCGGCCGCCGGTCGCGGGACCATCGCCGCCCGTGCCCGGGATCGAGCCGCCCGAGCTGGTCGTGGTGGCGCCACCCGTTTGCGAACCGCCCGATCCGCCCGCTGGGCGTCCGCCTCTGCCGCCGTCCAGACGGCCCGACACGCCGCCGTCCGCGACGCTGCCCCCGCTCGCGGTGACTCCGCCCGTTGCGCCCGTGGTTGCCGAAGCGCCGCCGGTGCCCGCTGACGAGCCCCCCGTGCTGACCGCTGTGCCGCCGGTGCTGACCGCTGTGCCGCCAGTGCCCCCCGACGCACCTGGCGCACCGCCCCCTCCGCCGCTTGCGCTGCCACCTCCTGTCGACGTGGCCGCCCCGGTTGCCGCGTCCGGGGTGCCGGCATCTTCGCCGCCCCGGGAGGTCGAGCTCTCGGGATCGCCCGAGCAGCCCCAGGTCGAGACGAACACGACAACGAATAGGCTCCGAGCAAGGGGTGATCGTCGCATCGGACTGCCTCACACGCGGTAGCTGCTTCCGGACACGCGGGTACCGCCACACTCTACCACGGTCCCCGATGCGCGGCTCGGGCTCGTTGACTGCCGCTACTGTGGCGTGATCCTGCGGGCTTCCATGTAGAAGCGCTTCTCTTGTGCGTCACCCATGCTGAAGGATTTCCGGGGCAGCGGACCGTTCTTGTCGACCCAGGAAAACAGCCGCTCTCGGGCGAGCACGGGAAGGAAGAAACAGCCTGCGCCACCAGCGGCCATGCGCTCCGTGTCCTCCCAGCCGTGAATGAAGTCGATTCGCGCGGAAGTGTCGATGCGGGCATGGTGACTGAAGACTCCGTCCACCAGCCCCGGCGGCAGTCCGAGCCCTGCCTTCCAAGTGACCAGGTGGAAGCGCTGGCCATCGAAGTAGCCCGCCTTGTCCTGACCCTCCGGACCCGCCAGCACCTCCCTGAGCTCGGTCGCATTGCACGCAGCGACTTCGGACACGGTCTCGTCGCGGCGCAGGCCATGGGTGAGCTTGCCGACATCCCCGGTGAAGACGGCCCGGTGGATCGGCTCGAACCGCAGAGCCGGGCTGTGCACGTTGACGATCTCGGCCAGCGCCCAGCGCGCTGGATGGTGCAGGACCTCCTGCTCCGGCAGGCCTTCGGCCAGCAGCCGCTTGCGGATCGCTTCCCAGCTGGCTTTCGCGGTCGCGAGGCTGTGATTGCCGTCGCCCATGGCCCAGAACAGCGGTTGGTCGGTTCGCTGCCGCTCGCGCGTACGGTCGAGCAGACGCTCCAGGCGCTCCAGGATCTCACCGACGTGCGCGGGCTCGCGGATCGCGGATCCCTCGAGCCGGCCCCCGCCCTGCATCAGTTCGACGTCGTAGAGCTTGTCGAGCTCGTGCACACGCGCGGACCACCCTTCGATGAGGCTGCGCTCGGGATCGTCGACCAAGATCATGATATGCGGCAGCTCGAGCGGCGCCGGTCCCCGCACGGCCAGACGAGGCGGGATCCGCTCGACGATGGTGCCCTCCGTCGCGCGAATGAGACTCTTCGAATCGCGCGCGTAGTCGTAGCGCTCGAGATCCATGGCCATGAGCACGCCCTCGCGCACGCCGGAGTGTTCGGTCGTGCGCCGTACGTAGACCCAGCACTCGCCTCGGGACTCGAGGACTCCCTCTGCAAGGTAGCTCGCCATCGCGCCGTGGATCCGATGAACTCGCTCCGTCAGGCCCGGCTGGTCCAGGTAGATCTCCGGCAGCGTCAGGCGCAGAGCCGACGGACGATCCCCGACGATGCGCTCGACCGTTTCCCAGTACGCTCGATCGGAGGTGTACTGGTCGCAAGCGACCACGGCCCAGGTGCCGAGGTCGACCTTCGTGTTGGGCAAGAGGATCTCCGGCACGCGGATCCCCAGGTTTTCGAGACGCTTCGCGTAGGTGGCGTTCAGTGTCGACATGGGCACGGTGCCCTCTAGCAGTTTCAGGTGGCGGACACCAAAGCCAAACCGGAACGCGCAGAATCTGCCTGCCCATGCCTTGGGGCCCGAACGAGAACGGGGCGCAGGTGGACCGGCACGTCCGCGGGCCCGTCCTGTGCGCACCGGTCCCTGTGCAGCAAACTCGGGTTTGCCCGGGTCGATGATCACGACCAGCTGATTCCAGATCAGACGATTGCCGTCCGTGCTGCCGAGAACGGTGAAGACGTCGTGACGCCTCGTTGCCCGGCCGACGGCGGCGTCGCCGCTCGCCAGGGCTCGAAGACGCACAGTCCTCCAGCCCGCGGGCAGATGGAACGATCGAACAGGCAGGCCTCCCGCGAACCCTCGACAGCCGGTGCTGGCCATGGCCGTGGTCCGCCGCAGAAGGCGTTCCCTCGGTCTCGGGGAACCTGTCGCCTCGACGGAGCGGCCGAGGACGAGATTGCGATCCCGCCACCGTGATAGGTACGTCCGTTCAGAGGGAGGACAAAATCGTCCCCCCTCCACCCGCGCCCGAGATCTGGCTGACTCCCGCTCCGGTGATCGGGCGGGTGGCGCGTGTGACAAGGACCGGGATCCGACCCGCGCACGCGCCGCCAACCGCTCTTGACACGCGTCCGCGAAAGGCGCTACGGGTACGCACCTGCAGCCCGTTGTTGGCGCACAATCGTGTGAGGAGGGTAACTTGCAGGAAGTCTCACTCGAGCGGCACATCTGGCGTCGTCTACGCACGGCTTGACTTTCATCTCGCGGCAAGGACCGGTGAAGCCTTCCGAGAAGGGGCAAGGCCATCGCCCGGCCATCGCCCCTGGCGACACTCAACTGAAGCCAGTGGACCTGCAACCGTCGACAGAATCCGTACTCACGCGGTTTTTCGGTGTGGTTGCCCGCCGGCGTGACCAAGCATCGAAGTCTCTTGCTGTCCGGGCGTGGCCCACGGCGGCTCGTCCTCACATTGTCAACATCGCGCTCCATGGACCACCGAATCTGTACATCGAAGCCCCCTCGGGCAGTTCTTTGACTGCTGTTTGAAGACATCAACCTCGCATCGATCCGGGATGGATCCCAGGAGGACAAACCATGAGTACCAATCTCTCGAGGCGGGATTTCCTGAAGGGCGCCGCCATCGGTTCGGCCAGCATCGGTGTCATGAGCGTCGCCGGCTGTGCAGCCAAAGACGCCGGCGAAGAAGCCGATACCCGCAACGACGAAAACGACCCCGACTGCGCCGGCGCACCATCCACGGCTGCAACCCCAACGCTTGCGGAATTGCAGGAGTCGACCGTCGTGGCGGAGGCCGTCACGGATTTCGTTGGTGAGGTCACGGCCGATATCGTGGTCATTGGCGCCGGTGCGGCCGGTGTGGTCGCTGCCATCACGGCCGCCGAGGAAGGCAGCTCCGTGGCCGTTCTCCAGAAACAGGGCGCTGTGCTTTCGCAGGGCAATGTCGGGTCCGGCCTGATCCTGGAACAAAGCGACGCCCAAGGTCTGCTGCGCTGGGTTCAACACACCAACAGCCTGAACAACTGGCGCGCCGACCCCGAGATCCTCAAGGCCTATGTGATGAACTCTGGTGAGGCGGTCCAGTGGGTCTACGACCGCGCCCGCCTGACCGGCACGACAGCTGAAGCCCCCAACGACAAGGGCATGTTCGTCTACATGGATACCAGTGCCGATTTCACAGGCGAATGGACCGATGGCCGCTTCGCCAAGTTCGACTACGGCACCGCCAAGGCACACATGTACGCCCCCTGGATGGGTCCCAAGCCCAACAATGTCGGAACGTTCTTGACCTACATGTTGGAGGAGGCCGTCGCGGAATTCTCCGGCCGGCTGAAGGTCTACTACAATACTCCGGGTGTCCAACTGATCAAAGACAGCAGCAGAGTGGTGGGCGCCGTTGGGAAGCTGACGGACGGAACCCACGTCAAGTTCAACGCCAACAAGGCCGTCATCCTGGCCACCGGCGACTATCAGAACAACGCCTCCATGGTGAAGCGCTGGTGCCCCGATGTCGCCGACTTCGACAAGAAACAGATTGGCAAGACCGGGGACGGCCACCTGATGGCGGTTGCCGCCGGCGCTCAGATGGAAAACCTGGGTCACACCAAGATGCTGCACGACTTCGACGCCGGTTTGATGTACGAAGAACCGTTCCTGTACGTCAACATGAAGGGCCAACGTTTCTGCAACGAGTTCCTCGGGTTCGTCTACATGAACGACCTGATGGTGCATCAGGACATCTTCAAGGGCGGCAACAACTACGACGAGCCGGACAAAGGCTCGAAGGGCTGGTACTGCCAGATCTACGACAGCGAGTACATGAACCACGAAGGCTTCAGCAGCCTGGTTCCCCCGGAGGTCATGGAGAAGTACATGCCCGAGATCTCCGATGAGGACTACGCCGCCTCCCATGACGGTCAGAAACGCACGGGCGTATTCTCGCACCTGATCGACACCCACCGCGCAGACACCCTGGAGGAGCTGGCCGAGAAGCTGGGCATCGAAGACAAGGCCGCCTTCGTGGCTACGGTCGCACGCTACAATGAATTGTGCGACAAGGGCGTCGATGACGACTTCGGCAAGGAAGCCAAATGGATGAACGCCATCAAGACAGCCCCATTCTACGGTATTCGCCGCCACCTGCGTGTGTCTGCTCTGTGCTCTGGCGTGTACACCGATGCCAACGGTCAGGCGCTCGATTCCAACAAAGCTCCCGTCGAAGGCCTGTATTGTGTCGGCAATCTGGGCGGCCAATTCTACGGCGGCGCCGACTATCCGTTCCACGCCACCGGTCTATCTCTCGGCCACTGCTATACCTTTGGGCGCCTGGCCGCCAAGCACGCGAGCGCCGCGGCCGGCGGAAGTGCAACGATCGAAGAATCGGGCACCACTGAGACGGCCTAGAGCGGCAATCAGTCTGATTGCCGCGCAAGAAGAAAGGACCTAGAGCGCCGAACACGGCCGCAGACCACGCCGCCGCGGTTGGCAGACTGATTGGTGCTTTGGCCCTCCGACGTACTCGAGTGACGCGGCTCTCGCACGTGCTACGCTGCGCCGGTGCGTATCCGAACTCGGGGACAACTGCGCGAAAGGTCGGATCATGTCCTCACCCTCGAATCGGGCCCCCTCCGGCGAACCGAGCTGTGCGCCGGACGAGGCCGCTGAAGCTGAGATCCAAGCAGCCAACTGGGAGTTCGGCCGCAAGGTCGGTTCGACCCTCGAGTCGCCCCTGACCTTGTTGGCCGTACAACGCGACAGCGCGATCCGGGCGGCCCACGCAGCGCGCGCGCAAGCCTCGCGCGAACGAGCCGCCATGGTGCAGCTGCTGACGGCCGAGCACGAGAGGGAAGTTGCCGAAATGTGCCGGAGCCTGCAGGGCGCCCGCGCAGAGATCGCGGCGCTGCGAGAGAGCCTGCACGCAGCGCACGCCGAGGCGAATCAGGCACGCGTCGAGTTCGCTCGGGTCCAGGCCGAGCGCGACCAAGCCATCGCGGACGGCAACGACCTCAAGCTCGCATGCCACAAGCAGGTCGAGTCCGCGCAAGACGAGGTCTCGCGGCTCAGCTGGCAGCTCGACGAGGCCCGCCGCAGACTCGAAGATGCTCGCGACGAGGCGGGTGAGGAGGCCCGTCGGCTCTCGGAGCTGCTGGCCGAGATGCGACGGGAGCTCGATGAACGCAACGAGGAGGTGCGCAGGCTGCGCGCGTGCATGACGGAGCTCGACCAGGAGATCCACAGCCGCCCGCCGCCGGCCGCTGCTGTGGAACTCGAGGGCGCTCGCCGCGAGCTGGAGTCGCTGCGGCACCGGTTCGTCGACGCCAAACGTGAGCAGAGCCGGCTTGCCCACGAGCTGGCGCTTTCCCGAGCGCGACGGCGGGTCGTCATTTCCATCCCGCCTTCGGCCGCCGACGAACCGCGGAGCAACTCGTCCGAAAGCTGAATCGCGCCGCCGTTCGTCCGAGCGCCGCGCCGCGCCAGCCTACCTGGGACGTTTCGCGGCACGCCTGCGCGGCTCCCGGCTCCGTTCGGCGTGCACGTCGGCCTGTGGCGTGCCGGTGCGGCGTTCTGCAAGATGTTCCTCCAGCTGTTCGAGACTCCTGGGCCAGTCGGTACCGAGCAGCCGCGACAGTGCACGATCGGCAAGCAGTCGACCGTCCGTCTGGCAGGTGGGGCAGTAGTTGGCCTCGTTCTGTGCGTGGACGATGCGTTGGATGCGCGTGCCGCACACCGGGCAGGCCTGACCGAAACGGCCGTGCACCGCCATCTCTTCGTGCAGCGCCGTGACCTTCTCGGGAAAGGGGTCTGGAGTCTGGCGTCGAAGCCGGTCGGTCCACTCGCGCAAGGTTTCTCGACACGCCGCGCGCAGCCGCGCAATGGCGGGCGCGTCCAGCGACTGGCTGCGTGCGACCGGAGACAGCCGTGCCCGGTGCAGGATCTCGTCCGAAAAGGCATTGCCGATTCCGCTGAAGAGCCGCGGGTCCGTGAGGGCACGCTTGAGCGTGTGGTTCTCACTGCGCAACACTCGCGTGAACTGTTCTTCGGTCGCGTCGAGCGGTTCGATGCCTCCGCGATCGAACGAGGCCACCCCGTCACGTCCTTCGACGAGATAGAGGCTTGCGCGCTTCTTCGTGCTCGCTTCGGTCAATAGCAGGCTGCCATTGGGGAAATCGAAAGCCGCCGCTCCGACCTTGCGCGCCGGCGCCGTGCCGCGCGGACGCCACAGTAGCCGTCCCGAGATCATCAGGTGGAGCACCAAGAACAGCTCCCGTTCGAGACCGATGACCAGCTGCTTGCCCAGGCGCTGCACGCCGAGCACCCCGCGTCCCTCCACTGCCGACAAGGGGGGCTCGTAGGAGCGCAGCACGAAAGGATTGAATAGCCTTACGCGCTCCAGAGGCTGCCCCGCGACGAGCGCTGCCAGGCGTTCGGCGTACACGACCAGGTCGGGAAGCTCAGGCATGGGTGGCGGTATTGTGTCCCAAAACCCCGGGTCGCAGGGAGGTCAGGCCGAGCCTCTGCGTTCTTCTGAAGGAGTCTCCGACGCTCGTCCTTTGGAGGAGTTCCCTGGGAGGGGCTGGCGCAGCTCCTGCGCCCAGTCGACGCCGTCGACTGGGGCCCCTCTCCCGCTTCCCCATGCTGCCGCTCTCGCTGGCGCTTGAGCGAACATGGGGCCCATCGCACCCCGTCAGGCGGGGTGCGCCCCACGCTGCGCGTGGGGCCCCATGGGTCAAGCTGTAACAACTTGACTCAAACGTAACGGATCTCGCTCTCCAAGGTCTCTAGAGCAGGACGGCGTACAGGTTGTCCCCCATCTCGCCGGGTTGGTCGCCACGATCCTCCGTGGCGCCGAGCCCGAGCTGGCCGACGAAATTGTAACCCCAGCAGCTGAGGCTGCCGCCGTCGAGCAACGCACAGGTGTGGTGGCTGCCCGCGACGATTGCGACCGCGCTTCTACCGGTGCCCAGGTCTACCGCTGGCAGGTTGTCCCCCATCTCGCCGGGCTGGCCACCGCGATCCTCCGTGTCGCCGAGGCCGAGCCGGCCGTACCCATTGGAACCCCAGCACCTAGCGCTGCCATCGTCGAGCAGCGCGCAAGTGTGGCCACCGCCCGCGGTGATCGCGACCGCGCTTCTACCGGTGCCCAGGTCTACCGCTGGCAGGTTGTCCCCCATCTCGCCGGGCTGGTCGCCAC
>JAFGIS010000540.1 GCA_016929495.1 Polyangiaceae bacterium
CCTTGGGGTTGCGTGCGGCCGGGTTTTCCTGCACGATCCGCTCCGTTTGCGCCGACGAGTTCCCTAGCCCGCTCAGGAGAGCCACATGGTGAAGGCCCAGAAGGTCGCTTCAAGAACCCAGGCAGCGTCGAAGACCGAACTAAAAAACGAATATGGCCACTATGACGACCAGACGGGGGAGTACGTCATCACCCGTCCCGATACGCCGACGCCATGGATGAACTACATCGGCGAGGGTCGCTACGGGGGCATCGTCTCGAACGCAGCGGGCGGGTACGCGTTCGACCGGGACCCAAAGAACCGCAGGGTCACGCGCTACCGCTACAACGCCATCCCGGCGGATCAACCCGGGCGCTACGTCTACCTGCGCGACATGGAATCGGGCGAGTTCTGGAGCCCGACCTGGCAGCCCATTCGGGGCGAGGCGCCGCAAGGGTACGAGTGCCGGCACGGCGCCGGCTACACGCGCATCCAAAGCACCCACCGCGGCATCACGACGAGCATCCTGTACTTCGTTCCACTGGCGCCGATCGGCGAAGCGTGCCCGTGCGAGCTCTGGGTGCTCAAAGTCAAGAATACCGGGAAGACGTCGCGCAAGCTGCGGTCGTTCAGCTACGCCGAGTTCAGCTTCTGGGATGCGCTGACCGACCAGCTCAACCTCGACTGGGGTCAACACATCATGGAGTCGACGGTCAGAGACGGGATCATCCGAACCAAGACTCGCTTCTCGCCGACCACGATCTACTTCGCCTCGAGCGAGAAGCCCTTCGGCTTCGACACCGACCGCGAACCGTTCATTGGCGTGGGCCGGGACTTGTCGAATCCCATCGTCGTCGAGCAGGGCAAACCCACCAACCGGCAAGCGCCTCGCGGCAACAACATCGGCTCGCTCTGCCACGACATCGTGCTCAAGCCCGGACAGGAGAAGCAGATCGTCTTCATCATGGGCATCACGGACGAGCCGAAGCGCATCGACTCGGTCGTGGCGCGGTATTCGGACGCAAAGAAGGTCGACTTCGCCTTCTCGAAGCTGCGGGCCGATTGGCAGGACTATCTCGGGCGCTTCACGGTCGACACGCCGGACCCGGTCATGAACGCCGTGCTCAACGTCTGGAATCCGATCCAGTGCCGCTCGACGCTCTACTGGTCGCGCTTCGTGTCCGGCTACGAAACCGGCACCGGCCGCGGCATGGGCACGCGCGACTCGGCGCAGGACACCATGGGCACGGTGCACGCCGTGCCCGAGACGGTCAAGCGCACCCTGAACATGCTCTGGCGCCTGCAGTTCCCGGACGGGCACACCTGGCACCAGGTCATGCCGCTCACCGGCGAGGGCGGCCCGGGCCTGGCCGGAGAGCTTCCCGACTATCCACAGTGGTTCAGCGACGACCACCTCTGGCTCATACTCGCCGTCTGCAACTACCTGCGCGAGACGGGCGATTTCGACTACCTGGACGAAAGCGTTCCGTACTGGCAAGGCGAAGAGGACACGATCTACGGGCATATGCTCCGGGCCGTCGACTTCACCTTGCAGCACCGCGGCCCGCAAGGGTTGCCGCGGACGGGCTTTTCCGACTGGGACGATACGATGAACCTCGACCGCGGCAGCGGCAAGTCCGAGAGCGTCTGGTGTGCGGAGCAGTTCTGCCGCGCCATGCTCGACTTCGCAGATCTTGCCGATGCAATCGACAAACCGCAAGATGCCGAACGCTTCCGTCGCCTGCACGCGGAGATGGCGGAGATCATCAACCGTGTGGCCTGGGACGGCGCGTGGTACGCGCGCGCCTACGACGACGACGGCGTTGCCGTGGGCGTCAACGCCGAGAAGAACCACAAGATCAACTTGATCAGCCAGGCGTGGGCCGTCATCGGTGATGTCGCCCCCCCGGACCGCGCGCAGGCGGCGATGCTCAGCGCGGACGCCAAGCTCGGGAGCCCCTTCGGGCTGGCTCTGCTCTGGCCTTCGTACACGGCGGGCACGCAGCGCGTGCGGGGCACCTCCACCTATCCGCCGGGGGCCAAGGAGAACGGCGGCGTCTTCTGCCACTCCAACACCTGGGCCATCGTCGCCGCAGCCAAGCTCGGCTGGGCAGACCGCGCGCTCGACTACTACCATCGCATCACGCCGCTTGCGCGCCCCGATGACGTGGACGTGCTCAAGGTCGACCCGTACGTGCACTGCGGCAACATCACCGGTCCCGAGCACAAGAGTGTCGGCTACGCCCGCAATGCGTGGCTCAGCGGCACCGCGGCCTGGATCTACGTCGCCGCGACGCAATGGATCCTCGGCATCCGCCCGACGTTCCAGGGCCTCGAGGTCGCGCCGAGGATTTCCGTCAAGTGGCCCGGCTTCACCGCGAAGCGCATTTTCCGGGGCGTGACCTACGACATCACGGTGACGCGCAAGAAGGGCAGCAAAGGCCACAGCGTCTCGCTCAGCGTCGACGGCCGGGCCGTCGACGGCAGCGTCGTGCCGTTCCCGCCGGAGGGGACGGAGAGCGTGCGGGTCGAGGTCGAGCTCGGTTGAGAACCCGGGCGCCGAAGCTCCTACCCATCCTTCTCTGCGGCCCTACCGCGACAGCCGCAGGAGGCTTCTGGCGAGCCGTCGCCTGGGTTGGCCTCGTCTGCATGAGTGTCGCCTGTTCTCGAGGTTCGGACACCCATCTCGGCCGAGCACCGGCCCCAACGGGCGCGACCACACCAGCTATATCGGCACCGCCCTCGGCCATTCCCTCTCCGACGGTCGGTCCTGACGATGCCGGATCGAGCTCGGCCGGCGCGAAGTCGACGCCAGTCGGCCCGGATTGGGCGAACAGCCCTGCTTTCGAAAGCCAGGAGCCCGTCGACCTCATCATCCGGGGCGGAAAGGTGATCGATGGCACGGGCGCGGGCGCCGTCGCTGCGGACGTGGTGGTCGACGCCGGTAGGATCGTGCACCTGGGGCGTGTGGCGCCCGAAGTGCGGGCAGCGCGGCAGATCGATGCTCGCGGGCTCGCGGTCACGCCGGGATTCATCGACATGCACAGTCACGCCGTGGCCACCGGTCCCAACAGGAACCTGCTCGCCATGGGCGTGACGACCGTGGTGGTCGGCCAAGATGGGCGGAGCCCGACGGCGGGGCCCATCGCGCATTGGTTTGCTCGCCTGCGCCGGACTCGGCTTTCCGTCAATGTTGCGGCGCTGGCAGGCCACGCCACCTTGCGCGGTCTGGCGGGAGTGTACGGCTCGCCGCCGAACGACAAGGCGCTCGAGCGTCTGGCCAGCCTGATCGGTCGGGAGCTTCGGGCCGGTGCGTTCGGCCTCAGCACGGCGCTGGAGTACCAGCCGGGGGCGCAAGCAGGTCGGCAGGAGCTGCATGCAGTGGCGCGGGCCGTCGCCGAGCACGACGGTATCATCATGAGCCATCTGCGCAGCGAAGACGACGATCTCATCGACACGGCGCTCGACGAGCTGCTCTCTCAGGGCGAACAGGGTGCCCGTGTGCACGTGGCCCACATCAAAGTGGTGTATGGCAAGGGAACCGCTCGGGCCGATGCGTTGCTCGCGAAGATGCAGGCGGCTCGCGATGACGGAATCGAGCTGACCGCGGACCTGTATCCCTACGACGCAAGCTATACGACCACCAGCATACTGTTTCCCCCCTTTGCCAAGCCCCCCGCGAGCTTCCAGCAAGCTCGCAGCCGTCGCCGCGAGGAGCTGCGCGAGTTCCTTCGGAACAAGGTTCGTCGCCGGGGCGGTCCGCAGACCATGCTGCTGGGGACGGGCCCCTACGCTGGCAAGACGCTGGAACAGATTGCCAGCGCCAAAGGCAAGCCCTTCGAGGACGTCCTCATCGACGACATCGGGCCCGGCGGAGCCAGCGCGGCCTACTTCGTGATGGATCATGCCTTGCAGTCGCGACTCCTGGTCGATCCTTGGATCATGATCGGCACGGACGGCGGTGAGTACAGCAACCACCCGCGCGGCCATGGGTCGTTTGCGCGAGTCTTGGCGGAGCACGTGCGCGAGCGCAAGGCGCTCACCCTCATCGAAGCGGTGCGCAAGATGAGCGGGCTCTGCGCTCGCACGCTTCGACTGCACGCGCGCGGAACGCTCCGCCCGGGGAGTGCTGCCGACATCCTGGTTTTCGACCCGGCACAGGTGCAGGACCACGCGACCTACGCCGAGCCACACCAGCACAGCACCGGGATGCGGTGGGTGGTGGTCAATGGGCGCATCGCGGTCGAAGAAGGGCGGTTCACCGGTACCCGCGCCGGCCGCCTGCTTCTCTCGGAGCGCAAGAGCGGGTCCTCCGAAGACAGGTGACTACGTCCGGTCTGGCGCTGTCCTGTTGGGCAGCCGACCTGCTCAGCGTCGATCCCCCTTCGCGGCAGGCCAAAGCACGTTTCGCGCCGTGAACTACCTACCGGGTATGGCGTCCAAACCCGCGTCGCTGCCAATACTGCGAGGCTGGATTGCGCCATGTAGAGGTCGGAGTGCCGTAGCGGTTCTCCAACCGGCGTAGGACCCGTCGCAGCGCCTCCCGCTCCTGTCGGGGGACCTGCGTGAGGGTCGAGCGAAGCAAACGGCGAGCCGCGTCGAGCTGGCCGCGGGCGCAGTAGGCGTAAGCGGCCACGACGCGAGCTGCGCCAGAGTGAGCGCTTGCCCGCTCGACCCGCGCCGCCAAGCGAATCGCGTCGACGTACTGCCGCTGTTCGAACCGATAGCGAGCGCGAATCAGGTTCCGGTGCCAGTAGAGGTCCCGCTGCTGAGCGTTGTCGAAGCGCGCGATTTGCCGTTCCTGGTACCTGCACATCTGCGCGATGACCTGAGGGGAAGCGTGCCTGCCGACGCTGAGCCTCGCGAGCCAGAGGTAGGTCTCCTTGAACTTCAGGTGATTCGGGTTGTTGGCAATCGCCACGAAGGCCGCGCCGCTCTGTTCATCGATCCCTCCCGTTGCGGAACACGGGCTTGGCTTCCCGGAGCGCCCGGGGCTTGAGTTCGAGCGGTCCTCATCGAAAGAGCGTCGGCGGGCGGCCCTTTGCTTCTCTGACGGACCGCACCTGGCCTTCCCACTTGGCAACCAGCTCATTCCATTCCAGCGAGTGAAGGAAGCCGCTGGCGGTGTCCGCGGTGAACTCGGGCACGTACATGCCCACCACACCTTTTTCGAGGATGCCGTCGGCCAGAACGCCCCGCTCTCGCAACAAGAGAATCGGAAGCCCGAGTTGGAAAGCCATGGCCGGCTCGATGTGACACCAGGGGCTCGTGAGCCAGCTTTCGACAAACGGCGTGGCCACAACCGATTCCATATTGGCGTCCTTCTTCCATGTGGCTTGGTCAATCCAGAGCCGGCGAAACGCGATGGTGATGAGCCCGTTGGACTCGAGCATGAGCCGGCGTATTGCCGTGAGCGGAGCGTCCGTGTCGTATTCATTGACGCCCAGGGTTCTCGGCTCCAGGCCTCGAGTTCGGAGGTAGGCCGCCACCTCCCGGACGAAGTCAACCTGCTCTGTGATGTGGGGCTGCGGGTAGCTCAGGAAGACCGGGATCGCCATGGGCCGTTCAGAGTACCAGAGTCGGCTGTCGCTGACGACGACCCGGACGAGCTCCTTCGGGCGGTGCGCAACAAGATGCAGCGACCTGTCGCCACCTGTCTCCGCTGCTCAAGCGGGCACGAGGGCATCCATCCGCTCGCGATCTTCCCCCGCGCGTACCCACACGACCGTGCTCATTTCGGGAGCAAGGGGCACGGCTGCGATGCCCGCGATGACCTCAGCCTCCGGCGACTGCAGCTCGGCCGGCGGACCATCGATCACGGTTGGGACCAACGGCAAGGGGCGGCAACGGGGTTGTGCGCTGGTCTCCGGCGTGATACGCGACGGTCATGTGGGTGTTGACGGAGATCGCGGACGCGTGGGATCGTCTGCGCGAAGAGGACGGACGCTTTCTGGATGATCAATTCACCAGCTGGACCAAGTACGCGCTCGATCACGAAGACGACCCTGCTTGGTACTCTCCCATCCGGAATGCTGCTATCTACACGGGAGTAGGGCTGGGATACGCGACCTGGACGCTCAGCACTGGGGTCGCAACCGGGTTCATCGATACTCTCCGCCTGGGCGACGGCGTTCGCGAAGGCGGGTGGGGCTACGGCAAGGATGCCCTTCGGCTCTTGGTGTTCGCAGGTCCCATGCTGCGCGTCGGACGGCTCGGTCTCGCGAGATTGGCCAGCATCGACACATTTCCGGCGACGGGCACGTGCGCCTGGGTCGCGGCCGCGAAAGCCCTGCGCATGACTGGTACACGGCACTTCGCCACCATCGAAGAGCTGGCTCGAGCTGTGGGAATCAACGCTCCCAGTTTTCCCGCTGTGCGAGCCCTTTCCACGGTGAGTCAGTACATCCGGCAGTTGGGGGGCGCCACCAAGGCTCTGCCTGCGGCCACTGGCACGGCTGGCAACGTGGAGAAGCTGCTCGCGAACGTGGTGGCTGCCAATCCCGAAGGCGTCGTGCTCTTCAGTGTACGTTGGCAGCACGCGGGCAAGAGCTTGGCCCACGCGATGATCGCCGCGCGCATCCTGGGTAGGACCGTGATCCTCGATCGCACTGGCAGGGTCGTGACTCTGCTGAAGAACCTGCCATACCCGGAGATTGCGACCGCGACGTTGGATGAGCTGTTGCTGGTGAAGAACGCTACGGCCGCCACGGTCGTGGCACGGCTCTCGGAAGGTGCGGTGCTAGTCAACAGTCTCTTGCAGGGGCGGTCGGAGGGGCTGGACGACGCGTCCCGACCCGACGCTGGCGCCGACAAGAAGGAGGCGTCCACTCAGTTGCCTCCGTCCGACGCCACGCCCTTGCTTGCGAACATAGGCCTGGAGGTGCGCTCGGTGCCATTGCGCGTGGAGCGGGGGCTGCGTCCGGCTTCCGCGCCGCGGCGCCCACCAGTCTTGTCCGGCGGCAGGACCACGACCACCACGACGTGTACCGATGGCACGAAGATCGACCTTGTCGACGGAGGACGAGTGATGATTCCTCGCCGCTGGTGCGAAAGCGTGACGGTCGACTACAAGATCTACGTCGTGCGGCCTGGAGACTATCTCGCTCGTATCGCCAAGGCCGTGTATGGCAACGAAAGACGCTGGCGTATCATCTACGAGGCCAACCGTTCCAAGCTCGGGCCCGACCCTCACAATCGTGGCGCGCTGCGTGCTGGCATGGAACTGGAGATCCCGGTGTCGAGCAGCAGTCAAGTGTGGGACGAACCGCTCCCGACGAGGTTCTGAGAGAGTGGCCGTTTGCGCAGCGTACACTTTCGACTATGAGGTCAGGGTCGCGCCTGGCAACGACGGCAGCTTCGAAGGTACGGCGGCGAGTGTTCAGGAGAAACAGGGCATGCTGCCCGGCCTGGCCGGTCCGGGACCCTTGGTCAGAATCGCCGGCGACCGTGTCGAATTCCTATCCCAGGTGCTCCAATCGACCGCGGGCAGGGTCATCGAATCCCTGCTGGTGTTGATTCCTCCCCTCTGCAACCTGTGGATCGATAGGCGGCTCAGGCAAGCGTCTGTTCGACGCATCGACCTTTGCGTTCCCGGCTTGAGCGAGGTCATTGAGGCAGGACACATCTTGCGCGCTGCCCTCGAGTGCGATCACACCGGCACGCCGCTCCAGCCGCTGGTTGCCGAGGTCTCCCTGCTCGCGTCAAACCGCGTCACCCTGCGAGAGTGGCATGGGGTCCCAGTTCTCTGTGTTCCCATCCCAGGGATAGCTTCCACGTAACCGTTCAGGCCAAGGGCGTCTCCTGTCCCTGCCAAGAACTTGCGTTCAATGAGCCAGGGGGAGCCCGTCGCGGCCTCTTCGTTCCCCGACGGCGAGGCACGAGTGCCACAATCGACAGCGGTACCCTTGCTGGACCCGCGGGAGTCACCCCCGCACCGACGAACTCCAAACAAAAGCTGCCTTCGGGCAGGCGGGAGTCACCCCCGCATCAAGAGCACGACCGAGGAGCTCGACATGACATTCCGAGAGACGAAGCGAGTTCTGTTTTCTGCCGACCTGGCTGGGTTTGCACGGGCAACGGCGAAACTCGATGCACTCGTTGGCGCGGTATTCCTCGACGACTGGTACCAGCTCTGCGCGGCGGCGGTCCGCAATCATAACGGTCGTATCGTCAAGTACATGAGACGGGTGTCTTGCCATTTTCGATGATGATGCCTCCGTCAACGCCATTGATGCTGCGATGCAGCTGCAGAAGGCTGTCGACGACTTGAATTGGAAGCACGGGCTGAAGGTCGAAGTCGGCACGAACGTTCACCTCGGCACGGTGGCCGAGGGCGATTTTGGCCCCGACGATGACCAACACCACGACGTGGTCGGCAGCGCCGTCAATCACTTGTTCTTGATGGGTGGGGGCGCGGGTATCCGCATCAGTGAACCGGTGTACCGACGACTGCCCAACGATCGCCGAGCAGCGTGGAGCAAACGCCGACCTCCAGCCGCCCATACACTGTCTCGACCACGCTAGGCCCTCGAGCGAGCATGGCCTCACATCCGAGTCTGCAACTTCTCAGTCTGTCCCCGTGCCTGAGGATTCGAGGCCGCACAACGCGCTTGCTCTCCTCCACCAGCGCTCAGCCTTGCCTCGATCATAGGAGTCGTCGCTGGAGCCGCGCTCGGCGCAGTCCATCAGGAACTTGCCGCTCCGGTCGGGAAGAAATGGTCGCCCCACTGGCTGCGCTGCTCCGGGTTGCCTATGCGTTGAGCAGACCGGGCGAGGCCGCATTCTTCGTTTCCCCACGCCAGTTCTCCAGGTTGACCAGGAACTTGTTCTCCCCATCCGCCGGCACTCCCGGTGTCGACTGGTTGTTGGCGAGGGAGTAGTGCGCCGAGATGCTGCAGCCGTTGTGGCTGGAGCCCACGACGTCGTACGGCGGCATGA
Source organism: Polyangiaceae bacterium (assembly GCA_016929495.1). Lineage (GTDB taxonomy): Bacteria > Myxococcota_A > Polyangia > Polyangiales > Polyangiaceae > JAFGIS01. The sequence goes on from JAFGIS010000540.1 coordinate 8,917, forward strand.
TCTTCGAATAGTAGCGCAGGAACAACACGTTCTGCTCAGGACGGATGTTCTTGTCCACTCCGTCGCTCAGCTCGGCGTCCTGTTCGGGAAGCGTGAACCGTCATGATGCGGCGTGTGGTTCGATGTCGTGCGCGGAGCAGCTGGCGCCTATGGTCGGGCCTGTCCCGGAAGGGTCAGCACGGCGGCCGGCAAGTAGTTCTTGATGAGAGCGGCCTGTTCCTGCGTCACCGGCAATGCAGCGGTATTGCCGCGGGTGGTGCGCAGGAAAACGCGGGCGGTCGTCCCTGATTCCCCACCTTTCTGCTCGACGAGGATCTCGGCGATCTCCCGCAGCGGCCAGCGCGTTCTGGCCAGCCCCGCGCGGATCGTGAGCACGGAGCGCCGGGCATCGATGTCGATACTGCGAGGGCGAGCGAGCAGGAAGAGGAAAGCGGCGATCACGAAGGGCACGGGCAGGACCGGCAGTCCGAGCGGATCCGGCCATTGCGTGAAAGCAGCGGCGTTTCGACCCCCGGCGATGGATTCGTTGAAACGCCGGACGAATGCGCGCGTCTGCCACTCGGCGCTGGTCAAGCTCGAAAGGGGGTGGTGACCCGACGCGGTTTCCAGCTCGACCCGGCAGCTCGGATCGCTCGGGTCCCCCGTGTAGCCGGACGCGGCTCGCCTCACGCCTTCGAAGTGGCGGCTCCGCACCGGCACGAAGCCGAGCCAACGCTCCGTCGCGTCGCACGCCAGCGCATCGGGCGCGCGCCGCTCACAGCGGACGCTCACCGTTCGCGCGACCAGGAACGCGATCAGGCAACCGATGAACAGCATTGCCGCAGCTGCCAGCGTGCCCCAAACGACCGTGCGACTGCTCGTGCGCAACAGCAGTCGCTGCGGGCTGGCTTCGACGATGTCCATGGGTGATTGCCGGATCCTGGGTGGCAGGCAGAGGCGACTGGGGTTTCGTTCTTCCGCTAGCGCAAGCGGGAGACCCCCCGGCTCTGCCGGGGAGGCCTCCGGAGTTTGACATTTCCGGGAGTCATCCCGTGAGCTCCAGGCCGTGAGCCGGCCAAGGCGCAAGACGAGGAGTTCAAATGGACGCCGTTTCCAGCTCCCGGGGGATTGGGGAACGTCTGGCAGTGGGAAGACTGAGCCAGCGGCCTCCGACGCGCAGCGAGACGGCTCGGCGACCGACCGCATCGAGCGCCGTGGCGTGAGTGCTCCAGCGTACGAACAACGCGTCCGCCATCCCCAAATCTGGAATCGTGAACTTGCCCCTTCGAACCCACCGTGAGCTCGGCCATACGGTGTCGCGCGGCGCGCCACGCCAGGGAAGGTCACGAGCCAACGCGGCGATGTTGTCGGGTCGTAGCCAGACGATCGGGCCCAACGACCAGATCTCCAGCATCGGCCCGGTCGCCAACCAGTATGTGTGTGGGCGGTTCTAGCCAGCGGAGCGAGCAGCAGATCGGCAGATCGGCAGGCCAGAATCCTAGTTCCAGATAGCGTCCTCCTCACCCAGGCCTTGCCTGGCGCAAGCTCAACTCGAGACTAGGAGCCTTCGTCGAACTGCTCGTAGATGGACTGCGGATGCGTGTAGAAGACGGCTGTCACGCTACCATCCGGATTCCTACGACGATCGGTGACGGAAATGGCGTCCGGGATCATCTGTGCGTATTCCATCGACAAGAACGTCCGGGAGAAAACCTCACTATCATCGTCTGCGCTCCCGATTTCTATGACTCCCCGACAGATGCTCTCACGACAATCGAGCTCCGTTAGGCGCCCCTTTCCCTCTAGCTTCGGATTGGAGAAGAGCTTCGAGATTCCCTGCTCCTTCCGATGAGACTCCGCGGTAGGACGCTGGTCCAATGAGTACTGTGCCTGTAGCTCGGCGGCAATCTCCTCGGACCTATCAGGAGTCCCCTCGGACCTATCGGGCGGCGGGTGTTCGGTCGGACCCTCCTCCTCTTCTTCGACTACCTCTTCTTCCGCTTCTTGTTCTGGGACATTGACGACTGCACTGGTGCGGAGCTCATCGGCACGGTAGCGCGCCGCTCTAGTTCCCCGGAGCGGTGCCTCGCGCTGCTCGGACTGTTCGCTCGCGACTGCGCGCGAGGGCGAAGATCCCGGCCATAGACGGAGGAAAGCGAAGGTTAGGACGGCGGCCGCCGCCAACCCCAACAAGACCCTTCCGAACACCCGCATGGTCAACCCCTCTAGTAGTACGCCTTCACGCTGATCAGGCGGGAGACGACGCCGCAGAATCCACCAGCAATGCACTTGGAGGTAATCGTCGATTGGTCATACGCGGTACCGTCCGTGGGCACGAACACGGTGGAATACTTGTCCTCGCGCATGAGAACAGATGCCCCGCAATTGTAGAAAGTGCCATCGCTGTTGAACGAGCAAATGCGGTGGCTGGCGTCGGCCAGGACGCCAGAATCCGACCCTCGCGTAGTCGTCTTCCAGTTCCTGTTCGTCGAGTTGACTGGAATGGGCACGTCCCAGTACATCTTCAGGGTGTTGCCGGAGGAGGGGACCCGGAGCTCAATGGTCCGTCCATCGATGATGTTGATGTCGGCGGAGTTCCATTCGTCTTGCCAGTGGGCCGTCCCAGCCGACAGGTGGGGGTGGCCGGAGGCGCCCTGGAGCATGAACGTCGCGGCGCTGGCCGTTCCTGCAAGCAGCGAGAACCCAGCGACCGAGGTAGCAATAGACAACCTAGCTGTCCGTTTCATGGGTCAATCTCACAATTCTGGATCACAGCGGGGACCATTCCCGCGTTGTGGCCAGACGCGATGATCACCGATACCCTGTCGCTCGTCATGTCGTTCTTCTGATCACACCGTGCCACTTGCGGGCAGGACCCCTGAGTACCCACCCGTGCTGCGAGTTGCGCGCGGGAAGGCGCACGGAGGCTTCCTTGGCAGCACAGGGCCGCAACGTCGAATGTGATCATTTTTATGACAATCGCCGCGCTGGACGACCCCCAACGAACGATGCTAGACGGAAGCACCGGTATGGATTCCGGCCAATCGAGTGTGGAAAGGAACCGCATCATGACATCGATCAGAGACTGGACCGCGTTGGCGTGCATGGCAGCGATTGGGCTCTCCGCAGGTGTGGCGGCAGCGGGGACCTTCGTGACTGTTCCGGCACGGGACGGATCAGGAACTCAGAGTTGTTGGAACCAAGAAGGATACGGGGTGACCGCAACGGGAAACCTCTTTGGATGCACCTACAGCAGCAACGAGTACGTCTATTGGAAGGTCGTGGTACCCAGCGCCAAGGGAACGGTAACCGGGCACGCGGCGGCGCGGGGTGTGATTGGCGGCCACCTCGAAGGGCACATCCTCGTCAAGTCGCCCACCAACGTCTACGTGGACTCCTCGAGCTTTCGGCGGCCCAGCCAACTCGTGTACGACGCGGACTGGAACCTAGGAAGTGCCAGCGCTGGGACGAACGATCTCGTGATCATCGAGTTCAGAGACAAGCCAGCTTCGACGAACCAGGAAGTGGCCTACGTCGCCACCGTTGAGGCCAACTACTGAGCCAGGCTGTCATGAAGAAGAGCAGAGTTCCGGCACTCCTACTCGGAGTGTTGGGTGTCGGAGTCGTCTGCGGAGCTTCGCTACGGCTAGCTTCTGGCGAAGGGTCGGTCTTTGCGAACCGACCCTTCGCCAGCGCCGCTCCGGTAGAGGCAGCCGAACGCACGCAGAGATTGGAGTCGCACTTCGCAGACGCGAAGCGTGCCTGCAACGCAACACCGTCAAGGAAGGACCAAGCGCTTCGCGAATCGGTAAGACTTGCGCTACTTGATCAGTTGGGTGACCTGTTGGCGGCACCGACCAAAGGGGACTGTTTCAACGGAGAATGCCGACTGGAGGTGCAGCTTCGGGAGAGTGACGAAACGTCTCGCGTGGAAGCGATCAATTCGCTCTATCGCCATCCCACACTTGGGTCGGTTGGCTACAGCCTCACTGCACCAGAGGATGGCGGTCGGGTGTGGAGCAAGTTCTTTCTATTCGTCCACGCTTCAAGTTGAGGACGAGGCAGGCTGGCGCGTGAGTAGAAGAAACGAGATCCGAAGCTGCCTCCTCTGACGAGGGAAACGCAGCGGTCAACCGCTCCACGTGGGCGTGCTCATCGTGGATCTTGGCGATGCTCTCGGTGCATTCGTCAACCGTCCAGGCGGCTTTGCGGTGCACCCAGAGCCGGTGCCCAGAGGCCGTTTCCAGCTCCCGGGGATTGGGGAACGTCTGGGAGTGGGAAGACCGAGCCAGCGGCCTCCGACGCGTAGCGAGACGGCTCGGCGACCGACCGCATCGAGCGCCGTGGCGTGAGTGCTCCAGCGTACGAACAACGCGTCCGGGCGCAGATGGAGCTCGTCAACGTCAAGCGGCTGTACCAGAGCGAGGGCTTCACCGAGGCGGACACTCACGCGGTGATCCCGGACCGCCCGCCGAGCGCCAAGGGCAAGGGCTCCGCGGGCGAGCCGTCCGAAGGCGGATCAACCGGCTGACTCACTCAGGCCTGCCAGCGACGGCCGGATGGAGCGCCATTTCTACGAATCCCGGGAAAAACAGTGCACGGTGGCCGATTGCCGTCGAGGTCGATCGCGTTTCGAGCCCACAGAACGAGATCGTCTTGCGCCAAAAATCCCCGATCGTGGCCTCGGAGGCCGTGGTGCAGCGAAAACGAACGCGATCGGCGACGAGACCTACGCTCGCCGGACCCGAGGACTCCTCCGTCCCGATCTTCGACGGGTCGTACATGTACAGGGTGTCGGGCGCGTTGACGACCACGAGGCCGTGGGAGAGCCCGTCATCGCGGGCATGCGCCTGCCGGTCGCGGTGGTGCTCGATCCGCACACGGTAGCCCGGAACCAGCTGGGGCGTCCGTCCGCCCATGGCGACGATGACAGGCTCCAAGCGGTCCGCTGTGTGGCTGATCACCGCCCGTGTGACAGCAGGCTCCAGGTCCGCATCGTCGGCGCGACAACCGCGCCTGCTCGAGTCACGGTCGGTCCGGAAACACGCCCTCCCGAACTACTGCCGCAATAGCCTCGACCAACGTGCCCCGGACTCGCGCGAACGTCGCAGTACGGCGGACGAGTCGCTGGTTCACTTCGACTTCCAGCCCAGCGTACAGACGCGCGCCCTGCTCGTGCCGCAGAGCGGCGGTGAGCGAATCGGCGCGGCCGAGATAGGGGTAGTTGCGCCGGAGCCGCAGATCCGGGGCGCGGCGGCCGAGCTCGGCGAGGATGGCATCCGCCGCCGCCCGCTCCCAGCCTCGACGGGGGTCGTAGAGCAGCGCGATGTCCGCGTTGCGACGCTCGCCACACAAAACCGGAGCAAAGGAGTGCATGCTGAGGTGAAGTACCGAGCGGCCGCGCCGGGTCCATCGGCCCACCGCGTCCGCCACCAGCCGGCGATACGGATCGTAGTGAGCCGCTTCGAGTCGCTGCAGCGCCTCGGGCGGGAGCGTCCGCACGCGCGCGCCGAGCCGCGCGGGGTGACCCGGAGAACGGTTCAAATCGACCAGCAACCGGGTCGTGGTCGCCGCGATCAGAGGGGCACCGAGCTCGAGCGCCAGGGCCTCGGCAAGATCGAGCGCACCGCGATCCCAACCTCGGTGGTTCGTGAGCAGTCTCTGGGCGCCCGTGAACAGATGCCCGTAGACGCGGGGCACCTGGTGGCCGCCGTGCTCGCAGGTGACCAGGACGGGGACGGACAGCGTGCGCCGCCTGCGCAGGACACGGATCCCTGGATGAGTCGGGTGCGCCGCGGCTCGGGCGTTTCGCATCACGGTTCGACGAACATGCGGTTGTCGGCCAGGCACTCGGCGAGCTCTCGGTAGACCGACACGATCCGGGCACGGCTCGGCGCATCGCCCAGCGCACGCACGATCCGAGAAGCCAGGCAGCCCCGGCTCGTGATCACGCCGAGCGCATCGAGCCACTCGGGGGTTTCGGCCAAGAGCCCCTCTCGAACGAGCCTATCGACTAGGTGAGCCCAGATCCGCGAGCCGTCCAGGCCGGGCTCTGGCAGCCCGAGGACGCGAACGAGATCCGGCGGGTCGATGCGAGCTCGACTGGCTTCGACCATGGCGCGGCCAAGCACGGAGCCGAGCAAACTCGTCGGCAGCGCCTGCTGCTCGGACCGGGACGCCCAGCGCTCTTCGACCAGGCCGCGGACCAAGCCCGATACGGCCGCCGCGATGGCGACATCGGCCGCGGCGCACTCCTGGGTGTCGAGCAGGCGGATCTCGATGCTTCCGCGGTCGAATCGGGCGATCGCGCCACGCGCGTTGACCCATGTCGGGTCGAGCACGCCGCTCGGGTCGGACCGGGCCAGTGCGCGACCGATCGGCTGCAGGATTTGCTCTTGGTAGCCAGCCTGAGTGAGCACCGGTTCGGGGACGACCTCTGCGGTGACGACCGGGAGCCGGTCGCAGTTGTGGCGATAGTAGACCAGGCGACTGTCGAGGTTGCCGCTCAGGCGTCCCTCGACGACCGGAGAGGAAGCCGCGAGCATCGGCACCAGCGGCAACGTGGCTCGGATGGCCGCATGCAGCGGGCCGAACTCTCTGTCGCCGCAAAACGGCAGATTGACGTGCACGCTCTGCAGATTCGACCAGCCATGACCACGGCAGCCGAACAGGCGATCGAACGCCTCGTACACCTCTCGGCCGTCGTGAGGCCAGAGCCGTGTCTCGCTCGTGGGATCCATGAGCGGGTGCATGGCCGTCGGGAGCAGCCTGGCCCCTCGGGCAGCGAGGGTCGTGTTGGCCCGGGCCACGTCGCGGGTGAGCCACCCCGAGAGTCCCGCGAGATGGGCCAACGGATCGGTCGTTTTGAACTCCAGGACGTGCAGAACGAGCTCGTTGGACCACGAGAGATTCCCGAGGTCGACCTCGGAGGTCAGCTGACCGGCGACCTGCTCGAGAAGCCAGTCGCTCATCGGTCGGACGCCGAGGTGCTCGGCGTCCACGATCATGTATTCGACCTCGAAGCCGATGGCCTCGAACAGATGGAGCGGCGCGCGCGTGCCGCTCGTCATATCGCCCGGCGCTCTTGACCCGCCTCCAGGCGCTGGAGGAACACCCGCATGATGTTTTCATAGAGCGCGTCTTTGAGGATGGCGTCTTCCTCACCGGCCTCGATGGACGGATTGTCGTTCACTTCCACGACGTACGTCTTGCCGCCGACGGTCTTCAGGTCGACTCCGTACAGGCCATCGCCGATCAGCGCCGCCACGCGCAGCGCCGTGCGCACGACGCGAGCCGGCGCCTGTGCGATGTCCACGGCCTCGACCTTGCCGTAGCGTGTTCGGCCGTTGCCCTCGTGTTTCATGATCTGCCAGTGACGGGGCGCCATGTAGTATTTGGCGCACCAGAGCGGCTTGCCGTCGAGCACGCCCACGCGCCAGTCGAACTCGGTGGGCATGAACTGCTGGGCGATGACCAGCTCGCTCTTTGCGAGCAGCTCCTCGCACCGGCCACAGAGATCCTCGACCGACTCCACCTTGAGGACGCCCTGCGAGAAAGCGCTGTCCGGCTTCTTGAGAATGCACGGAAGTCCCAGGGTGCTGCTCACCTGTTCTACGTTGTCGCGATGGACGATCATCGTGCGCGGAGCCGGAACGTGATGCCGATCCATGAGCTCCTTGAGATAGACCTTGTTCGTGCAGCGCAAGATGGAGTCCGGATCGTCGATGACCACCATTCCCTCGGCCAGCGCACGCCGCGCGAAACGGTACGTGTGGTGGTGCACGTTCGTCGTCTCGCGAATGAAAAGCGCGTCGAACTCGGCGAGCTGCGCGTAGTCGTCCTTCTGGATCAGCGAGGCGGTCATGCCGAGCGCCTGGGCTGCTTTGACGAACTTGGCGATGGCGCGCTCGTCCGACGGCGGTTCCTTCTCCGAGGGATCGAAGAGAATGGCCAGGTCGTAGCGTGAGAGACGTTGGCGCGGGGCACTCCAGCGCTTGGCTTTGAAGTACTCGGTCGCCACCTCCAGCACGAACCGGGTATGATTGTCGGGAATGCCATCGGCCGAGAGTGTGGAGACGCCCTGGAGCGTCCAGCGTCCATCGCGGGCGCGAGCGAAACTGGCTCTGAGCAGCGGTGCGTAGAACAGCTGGAAGAGCCTCGCGCTCAGCCGGTCGTAGCGCCGCGCGAGGTTGCGACCGAAGTAGATGCTGAGCTCGAAGTGGCTCGACACGATTGGGGCGAGGCTGTGCTGGATGAGCTCCTCCAGGTCCTCGGAGCGGATGCGAACGATCTCGTGTGCCTTCATGTCCTGCATCGTGGCCACGCTGGGCGCGGGCTTGTGTCCGCGCGCGGTGGCGAGCAACGATACGTAGTACCCGAGGCTCTGGTATCGGTAGGACTTGCAGAGGTTGAAGACCTTGACCCCGCGCCGTTCGCTGTACGCTGGCTGCGTCAGATAGCTGCGGGCCGACACCACCTCGACGCCTGGGATGTGGAATCGCCAGTCCTTCGGGTTGTTGACCACGATGATGGGGTTCATGCTAGACGGGGTGCTCCCGTTTCGGTTCTATCAACAGCAGATTGGCATCGTAGGTGAGCACGCCGAGCAGAATCGAGTTCACCAGCGTGTCGATGCCGACCCAGTACTTGCGGGCGCGCGGCGGCAGCGTGGGGCCCCATGGATCGGCGACCAGGACGAGGCGTTCTGCGGAGTCGTATCCACACAGCACGACGAAATGACCCTGTGGCTCGCCGTGAACGTCGTCGTACTCGAGCCGCTGCCCGACGGTGAGCTCACGCTTGGATCGGTAGAGATAGGTGGCGCTGAGCCCCGTCAAGATGGGAACCGAACGGCGCAGGTGTCGCGCGACGAGCGCAGCGGTGAGGTCCTCGAAGCGGACGATTCCGCCGTGGTCGAGGAAATGCGTGTACGCCCGCGTGGCCGCCTGGAGCTTGCGCTTCGGTTTGGCGCGCGACTGCTGTCGCAGCTTGTCCACGAGCGATACGCCGGCCTGGAACCAGCTCGGGTCGAACAGACGGAGGTTGTAGCTGTAGAGCGTGGCGCGGTAGCCCCGCCCCAGAGCATGGCAGCCGAGCAAGACGGCCAGGGTGCCGCCTTCGTCCAGCCGCTCCGTCTCGCGCAACACCGTGCCGAGCGAGATGTCATCGTCGTGATAGCGGTACACGGCGTGCAAGCACGTCGGACCGCAGCTCGAATCATCCGGCTGGGTATGGATCTCGATGGGAAGCCGCGACTCCACGACACGTGTGCCGCAGCGGTTGCTGGGCTAGCGCGTAGCGTACCACTGTCGGGCGCAGCCGTTCGAGCGAGAAGGGCTGGCGGTGCGTTTGCTGCGAGGGGACCGGGGTGTGCGCTCCTACGAAACGAGAGAAGTCGTGCGGCAACCCTCGAGATCGGGTCTGTGGTCGAGGGCGTGTAGTGCGTCGGTTCAATTGAAGCGATGCCCCAGAACCAGGGGTGCCGCGGGTCAGATCCGTGGGAAGCGGCGGGGTTCTCGCCGCCCTCGCCCGGTCGGGGGCGGCGAGAAACCCTTCGCTCCAATCGAAACGCGGCAGTAGGTCCCGTTCGACTAGAAGCGCGACCAGTAGGTCGGTCAGCTAGCCTTGCGCGTGTCCGCGGCAGCCCCTCGGCTCGCCCGCTCGGAAGCAAGTCCCCACGCTGAAGCTCCGGCCTTGCCCGTCCGCGAGTCGAGTCCGCGAAGCAATGAATACGAGCGAAGCCTGCCCTCGGGAGCCCTGCCCAGCCACAGGAGCCCCCGGTCAGCACAAGCCAACCGGGGGGACCCGTGGGCGCCCCCGGCAGAGCGCGTGGAAGGCAATCACGCTCGACCGGGGGGTCTGTCGCTCCGAAGCGGATAGGTCGTGGCCGCCAGATCAACCGTATGGACCGTAGTACACGGTGAGCACCCACGACCAGCCGGGGCCGCCGGTGCCGGCGGAGCAGACCCATTCCACGTCGTACGTTTGGTGGCAACTGAAAGTGGAAAGGCCAGCGGGCTGGTGCTGGGGGTTAGCTTCGGTGTTCCAGCCCTTCCACCCATAGGGGTAGCTCAGCTCCCCTTCTTGACAATGAGCCCGCGCACCACCCCATGTGGCGCGGCGATGTCTCGGTTTCTTCCGTTGTCCGGCGCTCGCGAGGGATCGCCAGCCTCGATGATCTACGGGGACCGGCCAGGTTTTCTTGAGGTTCGCGGGCGAGCTCCTTCCCTTTCGTGCGCTGCCACCGGGCCAGCCGGCGTTCGCTTCAGCGAGCCGTCGGCCAGCGAAGCACGGTCCACGGGTGCCGGCCCGCCGCGCCCATGCCGATGGGCCTCGGCTGTGCTAGGGGGTCGCCATGGGTTCCTTGGCGCCCCAAGCCGAAGATCTCACTGTCTA
>JAFGIS010000541.1 GCA_016929495.1 Polyangiaceae bacterium
CGACGTGACAACGACCAACGGCGCGATCACCATCACCCCGGGAAGCGGGTCGCTTTCATCGAGCACCGAAGGTGTCCTGCGCTTTTCGGTAGAGGGTGAGCTGCGCGAAGGCTTTCCCGTCGCCAGCGACGCCGCGACCGGTGGTGCACCCAACAGCGACGGGGGCACCGACGCAACCGGTGGCGTGGACGGCGAGGCGGGTGGAAGCGTGAACGCCAAGACAGGCGGGAGCGTGAACGCCACGACAGGCGGGAGCGTGAACGCCACGACAGGCGGAAGCGCGAACGGCGCGACGGGCGGAAGCGCCGCTAATGCGCCTGTCACGCGCGCGAACGAAGGAGGCGCGGATACGGCGAGTGACGCCGGGCCCACGAGTCAGGGTGCGGGCGGGACGGCCGGTGGAATGCCGTTGGTCGCCGGCGCTGCGGGCGACAACGCGGAAGGCGTGGCAAGGTCGCGAGATGAGGGCGGGTGCGGGTGCTTGGCGGCCGGTGCCCGCACGCAGTCGTGGTGGACCATGGTACTCGCTCTCTGCGGGACTTTGCTCGGGCGGGTACGTCGGTTGCGCACGAGGTTGGACTTGCGGAGCGCAACGCCCTGAGGAGTCCTTGACTACCCGGCGGTCCCCGTCACGTCGTGGACGCACCCCGCCAGGTCCTTCCGCGCGGCAGCAGCGAAATCAGGTACTCTCCATATCCGCTCTTCAACAGCGGCTGGGCGAGTGCTTCCATCGCCTTTGAATCGATGTATCCCATACGCCACGCGATCTCTTCCGGACAGGCAATCTTCAAGCCCTGGCGCTCCGCGACGACCTGGATGAACTGCGATGCGCTGAGCAGGGACTGATGCGTGCCGGTGTCGAGCCAGGCCGTGCCTCTGCCGAGGATCGATACACGAAGTGTCCCACGCCGCAGATACTCCGCGTTGACGTCGGTGATCTCCAGCTCTCCGCGCGCCGACGGGCGGAGTCCCTTCGCAATGTCGACGACGTCGTTGTCGTAGAAGTAGAGGCCGGTGATCGCTACGTTGGAGGGAGGATTCTCGGGCTTCTCGACGAGCGCGCTGGGCTTGCCGTCGGCTCCAAAGGCGATGACGCCGTACCTCTGCGGATCACTGACATGGTAGCCAAACACCACCGCACCACGCTCCAGGGTTCCTGCCTCCTGGAGGTCCAGGCCGAGTTGCTGTCCGTGGAAGATGTTGTCGCCGAGTATCAGGCAGACTGTGTCGCTGCCTACGAACTCGCGGCCGATGATGAACGCTTGCGCGAGTCCTCCGGGGTGCGGTTGCTCCGCGTATGACAGGTTGATGCCCCAGCGATTGCCGTCGCCAAGCAAGCGGCAATACTGGGGAAGGTCTTGCGGCGTGCTGATGACCAGAATGTCGCGGATCCCGGCCAGCATGAGCGTGGACAGGGGGTAGTAGACCATTGGCTTGTCGTAGACGGGCAGAAGTTGCTTGCTCGTCACGAGAGTCAGAGGGGAGAGACGCGTCCCGCTGCCACCGGCGAGGATGATCCCTTTCATGGTGCACTCCGTTGGGGCGTAGCTAGGTTGGGTCGGCGGTTCATGACGTGAGGGCGGCGGTTAGTTCGCGGATCACCCGTACTTGGTGAGCCTCCAAGCCGAGCCAGAGCGGCAGTCGAAGCAGTCTATCGGCCAAGGCTTCGGTCACGGGCAGGGGCCCCCCTAGGCGACCGAACTGACGGCCGGCGGGAGAGCTGTGCAGCGGCACGTAGTGAAAGACGGCCTGGATGTCATGCGCCTTGAGCTCTGCGATCAGGGCGGCCCTCTGGTCGAGGTCCGGCAGCAGGATGTAGTACATGTGCGCGTTGTGCGCGCATTCCCTGGGGACGATTGGACGGCGCAGCCGTCCATCGGACTCCGCTGTCTCGAGCCACTCGTGGTACTGCGCCCAGATGGCAAGCCTCCGCTGGGTTATCGCGTCCGCCTCCTCCATCTGCGCCCACAGGAACGCGGCCAGTATCTCACCGGGAAGGTAGGACGATCCGACATCCACCCAGGTGTACTTGTCCACCTGGCCCCTGAAGAACTGGCTGCGGTTGGTGCCCTTCTCCCGGATGATCTCTGCGCGAGGAATGAGGGAGGGGTCGTTGACGAAGAGCGCGCCGCCTTCTCCGGAGATGACGTTCTTCGTCTCGTGAAAAGACGTGGTCCCGAGGTGGCCGATCGAACCGACCGCTCTCCCACGGTACGTTGCCATCATGCCTTGTGCAGCGTCTTCGATCACGAGGAGTTCGTGCTGACGTGCCACGCTCATGATGGCGTCCATCTCGCACGCGACGCCGGCGTAGTGAACCGGCACGATGGCGCGGGTACGCTCGGTGATCGCGGCCTCTATCTTGGTTTCGTCGATGTTGAGCGTATCGGGCCGTATGTCCACGAAGACCGGGACCGCGCCCCTCAGCGCGAACGCGTTGGCCGTTGACACGAAGGTGTACGACGGCATGATCACCTCGTCACCCGGGCGAAGGTCCGCCAGCATGGCTGCCATCTCGAGTGCCGCTGTGCAGGAGTGCGTGAGCAGAGCTCTCCCTGTGCCCGTGCGCTGCTCGAGCCACGCGTGACACCGCTTCGTGAACTCGCCGTCCCCGGCCAGGTGTCCGCGGGCATGAGCCTGGGCGATATACCAGAGCTCCTTGCCGGTCATGTAGGGCTTGTTGAAGGGGATGCTTGTCATGCTGGGGAACCTTCAGTCTACTCCAACTGTTGCGGGTCCGCGACAGGGCCTTCGTCCGTCGTATGCCGCGCGTGCACCGACGGGGTTCGCAGATCGCTCGGGGCCAACTCGTGGCGGTGCCAAAAGACCCAGTACCTCTGCGCCAGGAACAGCAACACGGCCAGAACGCAGATCATGACGCCTTGGACGGCGCGGTGCGGCAGCCCCGCACGATCGACGAGCAGCACGAGCGTCGCCAAGTTCAATAGATAGCCGGCGGCGTATGCGACGACGTAGCGGACCAGCGCGGAGTCGACGCGCCCGGCGTGACGGAATGACCAGTTCCGGTTGAAGACGAACGTCTGGAGAACGCCCAGCAGATAGAGACCCGTCATCGCGGACTTGTGGCCGACGCCAACAAACGTCACCGCCAAGTACAGCAGGTACAGTACGAGGTTCGACACGAGCCCGACTGTCGCATATCGAAAGAACTGAACCCGCGCCTGCACAGAATCCTCAGGCCTCGCGCACCCAATGGAACGTCATGTCCGGGGGCAGGAAGCTGAACCCGAGCGTGGCGTAGAGGCCCAGAACAGGCGAGTTTCGCGCGGAGATCGTGGTCACGACCTCGGACGCGCCATCCTCTCTGTGGCGGCGGAGCATGGCGCGCCAAACGCGTTTTCCGTAGCCCTTTCCTTGCCACTCGGGAGCGATGGCCGTCAGGTGCCAGTACACCGCCTCGGGCGAGCGACGCTCGACCACGAACATGGCCACGAGATCGGAGCCGTCTTCGATCTTGAGCAGGCGCTGCGTGGGGTGCTGGAAGGAGTTGCGTACCCACCGAGCGTAGCGCTTGTCTCCAAGTCGGGGGTCGAGGCGAGGATCGACGTGGTAGCGCTCGAAATGGAAGGCGCGCTCGCCGATCGCGACGAGACCAGGAAGGTCGTCGGCGGTCGCGGGTGCGATGTTGAGCGTGTCCGCTGGAAATTCCCGCGATTCGAGCTTGGCCAGCTTCGGGTGGATCACCATCTCGACGAATCGCAATCCCTGGGCTTCCAGGAACATGGACTCGCGCAGGCGGTCGTGCGGCAAACGACAGCTGAGCACTCGAACTTCCTGCCGCTCCAACCAACCGCGGATGGGAGCGTAGTCGCGCGCCGCCCGGGCAGCATCGAAGACCTCGAGCTCGGTGATTTGGGCAACCGGGAACCCGAAGACCTCGATGTCCCAGGGAACCAGACCACAGAGCAGGTGCAACGCAGGAGTCGCGACCTTGATGCTGTCCGATACCGTCATGATGCCTCCTGGGCGACTCCAATGCGTTCACGCACGGAATAGGGTGGTCGCTCCATGGTTCGAAAATGCATTCTTGCCAGGTACTCGCCAATGATGCCGAGTGCGAAAAGCTGCGCTCCCGAGAAGATGGCGATAATCGAGGCAAGGAATGGAAACCCGGGCACGCTGCCACCCTGAATCAGGTAGCGGCCGACCACGTATGTCAACACTCCGAAACCGAAGAGCGCGAACAAGAACCCCATGATGCTGGCCATTTGCAGGGGAAGCGCGGAAAAGCCCGTCATCATGTTCATCGCGTGGGTGATCAGCTTGCGCAACGAGTATCCGGAATCGCCGTGGTATCTCGGCGCGTGGGTGACGGTCTCCGATGCAAATCGGCTCGTGGCCCACGTGAGCAGGACGTCCAGGTTCACGGATGGGCTGCGGTAGCCGTCGAAGGCTTGCCTCAGCTCGGTACGAAACGCGCGAAAGGCGCTCACCTTGCGCGCCGTCTCCGCGCCCATCGCGCTCTGAAGCGCAATCTTGGTTATCCGGGATGCAAGGTCGCGAAATAGGCCATGCTGCTCGCGCTGCGGCGTGCCGTACACGACGTCGTGTCCCTCCGAGAGACGAGCCAGCAGCTTCGGGATCTCCTCGGGGGGATTCTGCAGGTCGTCATCGATCGTCACGACGACGTCATAGCGTGCGGCCCGGACTCCGCAGAGTAGGGCGCTGTGCTGTCCGTAGTTCCGGCTCATCCGGATGCCTTGGACTCGGGGATCGCTGTTGCAGAGTTCACGCGTCACCTCCCAGGACTCGTCACCGCCGCAGTCCTCCACCAGGATGATCTCGTACTCAGCGCAATCGTGCGCCATCGCCGCGGAGAGCCGGCGATGTAGCTCCGGAAGGATGGAAGCCGAGCGGTATACCGGAACGACCACGGAGACCGACACCGCGGCGGCATCGGACCCGTGCGCTTGCAACGCGCTGTCGGTCGCAGAAGTCGTGGGCGTGATCGCTTCCATGGGTCGACCGTTCACCTGGGCATCGCCGGCAACGGCAGCGCCTCGACGCTGGTCAAGGAAAGCATGGGCGGGACGACAGTGGCAAGCGCGAGAGCGGCACGACAGATGGACCTCTCGAGCCGAGGCCATCGCGCGTCCTCCCGCCTCCGCTGCTGGGAGGCTCCTCATGAACCGGCTCCACAAGACTGCACGTCGACCAACACGAAATCCTCGGTGGCCGCCAGCATTTCCGCCTGAGTTCGGGCAGCTGACAGGCCGAACCGCTTCACGGCAGACGGCGGCGCCTTGGACAACGTGTTGGGTGTGCGGCAGCGCACTTCGGCATGTCTTTCGAGTGTGCTCCCACGCAGGCCATTCGGCCGCGCCGCCCAAGGTTGGCCCGAGGGCCGGCACAGCAACAGAAACGGTTTGCGCATCGCATCCTTCCGCACCCCTGCAGAGCCGCGTCAGCAACCTTCACCCAACCGGTCGCCAGCACGATCGGCGCCGCGCCACTGGACCGCGTTGTCATCCAACGCAAGGCTTACCGGCACGATGCGCGCTTCGGCCCGGTTCCGGCACCCTGATGCACGAGGTCGGCTGCCAAGTCCTCGCGACGCTCTTCGGACTCGTTCGTCTCACGCGGGCATCCTCTTTCGTGCTGTCGCAGTGGGCGCCGTCGCCGCAGCGGTGGCGTGCACCGTCTCGAGGATTGCGCGAGCGCAGACCACCGTCTACGGGACTGGATCGGCGTCCATTAGCTACACAGACAATCTATACAACGCGCCATCGCATCCGGAGCCGGGTGGCCTCGAGCGTCGTGATGCGTGGTACTTGACCCTTCAGCCCGGCCTCGGCCTTGCCCACGAAGCGCCCGAGTCCAGCTACTTGCTCACGTACTCCCACTCGTTCATGTACTACCTGAAGGGCGCCGAGCGCCTGGCGCACGGCGATTCGGCCATGGCCCGCGGCAACTTCGAGTTGACGCCGGTCGACAGCCTGACACTGAGCGCCACGGGCGCACGAACCTCGACCGCCTTCATGCTGGCTGAACAGACATCGTTCGGCCAGCCGCAACCGCGCAGCAGCGCCGACTTTCTCAGCGCCGGGATGCAGCAAGGAGTGCGACACGAGTTCTCGGCTGAATGGACTGGGCAGCAGACGGCCTCGTTCAATGCGATGACGACGAGAGGGAGCGATCTGCCTGAGCCCGTGCGCTTCTATTCGACGGGCGGACTCGGTGCCACCTACCAGCTCGAACGCGACGCGTGGTCACTGGACTGGTCGGTGACGTACTTCCATAGCCGCTCCGCCGAACGTAGCGGCTTGCGCATCCCGAGGTCGCGCCACGTGCAGAGCAGTCTGCTCGGGGCGTGGAGGCACGACCTCAGCGCGGAGTGGGCCAGCGAGCTGCACGCGGGCGTCGGTGTCGGGCGTTCGTTCGACGGTGAAGGCGCGCTGAGGCCAGCGCCGTTGTTCGGAGGGTCGTTGCAGTGGCATCGGGATGTGTACTCGGCCACGCTCTCGTACAACGCCCAGATGACTCCGGACCTCTACACGAATCGTGTATACTACAGTGATGGTGTATCATTGGCTGGAAGCTGGGCCCTTCTCCCCGAACAGGGTGTGACGCTGTCCTCCACCAACGGCGTGTCGGCAAACCAGCCGCTCGTGAGTCCCGGCGTGCGCGATGAACCGACCCTCTACTCCTGGGCGTCGAGCAGCAGCGCGACATGGTCACCGGGAGGGGTCGTGCAAATCGCATTGACCTTCCAGCACACCGAGCAATTCGGCACCGGCGCTCGCGACGAGGCGCGGCGTGTCTACCGAAACCAGGTGGTGTTGTCCGTTTCCGGACGGTATCCGGAGATCGACCTCACCCCGTTTGCCGAACGCAAACCGTTCAGAGTCGATGGCTCGGACCAGGAGCGCCCCGAAGGCGCTGCTGCAGAGCGAGATAGCCACGAGCCGATGGGTTCGGGCTCGTCCGGGACGAACGGGGCGCCCGATCCAGCGCGGGAGGGCTCCATGCCGGAAGGAGCCCTCTACCGATGATCTGCTGAGCCTGC
The DNA here is from genome assembly GCA_016929495.1 of Polyangiaceae bacterium. GTDB lineage: Bacteria > Myxococcota_A > Polyangia > Polyangiales > Polyangiaceae > JAFGIS01. The sequence continues at coordinate 7,028 of JAFGIS010000541.1, forward strand.
GCCGCGCGCTGGTGGGGCTGGGTGTATGTAGTCCCGGTAGTCGTTGGGGTCACCGACCCTCCCGTCCATCGCGGCGCGCGCCAGATTGAACATCTCGCGCGCCGTCACGTAGTGCAGCCGCCAACGGACGCCGTCATTGAACTGCTGCGTCAAGGCCTCGTGCAATGCGTGGCCACCGCGCCCGAAGATAGAGTCTGCCTGCTGCTCGGACGCGCCGTGCGTGTACACCTTCACGAAGACCCATTCGGGCTGCCCCAGCACACCGATGCGTTGCGCCGCCCATGACCGGACGCGAGCCGCGGTCGGCGGGTCGTGGGCCGTAACGGCGCCGTACTCCAAGCGGGGACGCAAGGATCCGGGTCTGCTGGCGATGGACAGGGGACCGGTGATCATGAGGATCCGGTCGTCGTAGTGCTCTCCAACCCGCGCCAGCTCACCCGTCTCGTACGCGCGCCGACGACCGAGCAGCCCCGTGGGCCAGTAGATGCAGTTGACCATGTTGGATTGAGAAGTGTCCGGACACGACGGGAAAGTGAAATCCGCGAAGCACCCTGTCTCGAACAGCACCGGCAGCTCGTCGTCCACGCCGCACCAGGTGCCTTCCGGACGACCATTCGCCAGAGCCCAGTTGCCGTGGATGAATGCATACCGAATGCGGCCGTCCGCGTCTCGGCATAGATGGCCGTGTTCCGCGAAGGTCGCCAGGTAGCGAAGCAGCTTCCCTCGGAGACCACTGGCTGTATCGCGATCGTGATGCAAATGAACCTCGACTTCTCCACAGCGACGGCTCACGAGCGTGCGCAGGCAGTCAAGGTACTCGGGACGGTACTCTTCGCCGGGGAAGAACCAGCTATGCTGAGGCATCCGCCCGTCGGCGTCGCGAAAGCCCTCGAACACTCGCGCGTAGTCACGGAGCCAGCGAAGAACGCGTCGTTCACCCGTGTGGACGTCCGCACCGCCCCACAGTGGCTCGTAGTGGTCGCAGAGCGCAAACAGGAGGTGCTGAAGCCCGGAGGGTCGCGGACCGCGCATTCGGCGCCCGAGATGGCGAACGTAGCCGCCGAGCCATTTCTCGATGTGCTTGTCGGTCAGACTGCCCATGTTTGAGCGAGCTTAGGCTGCGGCGGGCAGTCGTGCACTCCCACGGTCACCGCACCGGAGCGGCTGCGCCGAACGGGCCCGCGGCGCTGGCCACCTCACGGCGATCGTTCCAACGACAGACCACCGGCCGGCCGAAGCGCTTCTTCGTGGAGACTCCTGGGCCGATGAGTCGTCTCACCTTGTTGCGGTCCGCGCTGTTCGCCACACCCTTCACTGAGATCACGTGAATCGGCTCTTCAGGCCGAGGAAGGGGTTCTCAACCAAGTTCCAGGACGCCAGCGCGGCGACCACGGAGGCGCCACTGGCTACCACGGTGAAGGCGAAGACGCCGAGCAAGCGATGGCCAACGACATGTTCGAACCAGGCCACCGGTAGGAATATCGGAAACAGCGAGTACATCAATCCGTGCCACACGTAGATCCCGTAGCTGTACTTGCCGAAGAACCGCACAAAACCGAAGCAGAGCAGCCGGTTCAGAATGGGCGGTTGTGCCTCGATCGCCAGCGCCACCACCGCCGTGAAGAGAACTGGGAAAGCCGTGTGGACCACGGCCGTCGTCCACCACAACCAGGGGGCAGAACGACTGACGGCCCCGATGAGCGCGAGCGTGCCCGCGGCGCCCACGAGCAACCAGCGAGCCGTCGGAAGAAACGACAGGAGGCCACCGCGCCTCGCCGAAAGGTAGGCCAGCGCACCGCCCATGGCCAAGGCGTCGAAGCGGCACGGCGTCATCATGTAGGCGGCCATCCGGTTTCCGGCATCCAGCAACACGAGTTTGGTGGCGACCGCGGTGAGGACTAGCCCACCGAGCACCCAGAAGATGCGCCGCGCAGGTAGCCAGAAAACCAGGAACGGCCATACGAGGTAGAATTGCTCCTCGACTGCCAATGACCAGAAGTGGTTGAGATTCAGCCAAGATTGCTGCAGTTCCATCCCGAGCAAGGGTGTGTAGTTGTTCGCGTACGTCCACAACCAGATCTGATGGCTTCTGAGCTCCGCCGTCGTGTCCGCCGCCTGCTGGGAGACCACAGGAACCAGCACGAACACGAGTGTGAGAGCGAAGTAGTAGAGCGGAAAGATGCGCAATACACGACGGGAGTAGAAGTTGCGCCATGCGTTCTTCTTCCCCCTGGCACGAAGGAGGATACGTGTAATGAGAAACCCCGAAAGGACGAAGAACAGGTCGACTCCGCATCCCCCTGTGGACGCCAATTTGTCGTACGCCCGCTCGAACCAACTGCCGGTCCTCAACGCGGGCTCCATTTCCGAGCTACCGAAATGGACGAGCAAGACAGCGAGTATGGCGATGCCCCTGATGCCATCCAACACAGGCAAGTGGTCCTGGCCGCTCCGCGACGGGCGCAGCTGGGTGGGGCTCCCTTCATGCGATGGCCCATCGCTCGACGGCGGTCGTGTCACCTCGGTTCCTTGGATTCGTGCGTCTTCGTCCGACGGCTGCGTCATTGTCCCTCGTCGAACACAGGCACGGGCCGGGCCTGCTCCGGTCCCGTGCCTGAACGGAGCACGACGGCCGCTGCGTCGCAGTGATGGGGTGCCGAAGCGTACCACCAAGACACGAGAGGTCCATATCCCACGGGCCGTGCACCTGTCAACGCCTTGTCCTCCGATCCCCTCCGATCCCTTGCGTGGGCCAGACCGTTGGCTATCCCGGGCCATGCAGCATTCTCGTGTGCGCGCGTCCGTGCCTCTCGTGCGCTATGGAAAGCCGAAGCCTGCGGTTGCGCCGCGTGTGCGAGGGTCCTGCTGAGCAGCAAGGGTCGAGGGCAGCGGCGTGAGCCAGACAGGGCACCACCGGATTCATGGTTCGCCGGCGCCAGCGCAGAACGACTCGGCCCCTGGGCGACGTGCGCCCTTCGCGGGCTGGGCGTCCAGTGGGCGCCGACGCCGCCCAAAGGGTCTAGCGGAACCCCGTGCGCGACTTCGGCAATCGTGCCGAGAACGACCGTGCTTGACGGCGCGTCGGCGACGGCGCAAGGTGGCTGAGTGGATATCGGCCACGGCACGGAACGTTTCGCAGCGCGCCGAACGGGCGGATGGGTCGTCGACGCATGGAGGGTTGTGATGCCGAAGAACAGAATCATAGGCGCACGTTCGGTCCTTCTTACGAGTCTGTTGCTCGGGACTCTGCTGCTGACGCCGGTTCGGGCTCGGGCGGCGCATCCGGCAATCTGGCTCGACCGCGCGCTCCTCACGCAGCTGCGGCAGAAAGCCGCCAAGAGGACGATCGAGTGGGCCGAGCTCAAGAAGGGACTGGACGCCCACCTCAGCGAGAATCTGCGCGCCGGCTACCAGGGGTCAGACTGGTACGATCGCGTCATGGCCTACGCCTTGGCATACCAGGTGCTCAAGGGCGCGAACCCTGCCGCAGCAAAGACATATGCTGCAAAGGCCCTCGTGTATGCGAAGGCGCTGTCACGCGACAACGTACGTAGCGGAACGGTTGGAGATGGGGGCGGCGGAGACGCCACCATCCGCGTCGACTCCGGGTGGGTGGCACGCACTGCCGGAATCGGCCTGGCCATTGCCTACGATTGGCTCTACGACTACCCGGGTTTCGATGCTGCCACCAAGACGGAGTTCAGGAATCGCCTCAACGCCTGGATCCGTTGGTATGAGCGCGACGGCTATGCCCGAGACAACTACACGTCCAACTACTTCATGGGCTACTTCAGCATGAAGGCGTATGCTGGCTATGCCCTCGAGGACACCGCGCTGACGGCCAGCGCGAACGAGCTATGGGACGCCCACGTGGTTCCAGGGTTCAACAAGGACTTGGTGGGTGGGGACTGGATTGTGTCCAACTGGAACTACGGCCCCGGAGTCGTCCAGAAGGTCGCTGGCTATCTTCTCGCGAGAAAGACAGCCACCGGTGTCGACAGCGTCGCCCAGTTCCCGTGGATTGAACAACATCTCGACTACAAGATACACGCGCTCCACCCCGGTGGTAAGTCCGTATACGTCGATGGACCGTGGAGCGGCTCGGATAGCGGCTACGTGACCAATCGGGACATGATTTACGTCCATCAGGTCTTGAAGGGGAAGCCGGTGGCGCAATACATCCAGTGGTACATCCTCCACGACACGGAGACCCGGGGCCACGGCGCGACCGACTGGGAGAAGTTCCTGTTCTTCGACCCCAAAGACCCGAAGGCGGACTACAAGAAGACCAAGCCGCTACAGTATCGAGCGGGCGACGGGGTCAACGGATACGGATTCGTCGGAATGCGTTCCTCCTGGTCCGACGACGCGACATGGGTTGGGTTCCGCGCCGGCGGCAAGGGACTCGGTGAAACGGACGACGCGAACCAGGGGCACTTCGAGATATTCAAGAACGACCTGCTCGCCGTGAACGCCGGGATGTGGCAACGCGATGGGCTAGAGACGTTCAGGCAGGGAGAGTCAGACTACAGGAATATCCTCAAGATCGTGGATACCGATGGCTGCCAGCAGTATCACAACATGGAAAAGAGCCAGGCCTATACGGGTCACGCGGAGGTCACTCAGGTCAAGTACGAGGGAGCGGCCGACGTCGTCTACATCGATGCTGACCTGCGGGGCGCGTACAAGGCGAACACGGGCTGCTATCCGCTCCAGTACTACCACCGGCAGTTCTTCTATCTTCGCCCGGACTACGTCGTCGTGTTGGACCGCCTGACCACCAGGGCGGCCGACTACACGAAGGCATTTCTTCTGCACTGGCCAGGCAAACCGCTTGTCGATGGCAGGACCGCCTCCGGGACGTATCCGCTGAACAAACCAACGGGCAAGCTTCAGTTTGCGTCGTTGTCGCCGGCGAACGTCCGGATTTCGACTTCACCTGACTTGGCTGGGCATCTCGACCGCCTCACCAGGATGACCGTCGCCGCGGGTAACGCCAACGCGAGCGAGATCTTCCTCAATGCGATGCGAGCCACCACGCCATCGGACAGGAGCGCCTTCTCACCGACGCTGGTAACGGCCGAAGACCGCAAGATGGTTGGGCTGAGGATTGTCGGGAGTGCCAGGGACTACTACGTGGTGTTCGGCGGCGGAGCGGACAGCACGCCGGTACAGGGAACCGTCTCGTACCCCCGCGAACCCGGAGTAGCTTCCGAGCACTACTGGGTCGACCTCCCTCCCAACACGGCTTTCGACGTGACGTCTACGGAGCGAGCGATCACCATCACGCCGGGCAAGGGTTCGCTTTCGTCCAGCGCGCAAGGCATATTGCGCTATTCGACAACGGGCAGGCTGCGAGAAGGTTCGGTTCGCTCGGCGAAGAGCGCAACGGTGGCCGCGGCAGATGGCGCGGGCAGAAACACCGACACACCCACGACCCGTAGCGCGGCCAGCGCCAATGACGCGGGGGTTCTCGCGAGGACGCGACCGCGCCGAGGCTGTGGGTGTTCGGTCCCAGGCACCGGTTCGCGCGACGCGCTCGGACTGACGTTCGTGCTGGCGGGGCTGCTGCTCGCACGCACACGGGTCCGCGTGCGTTGGCGTCCGATCTCCGAGACGGGGCCGAGCAAACAGCCTGTGTCCCGGCTCTGACCGAGGCGCTCGCCGCAGAATCAGGCGGCTTCGGGCACTTCGAGGGCGAACCGCGGAGGCAGGACGCTAGTCGAGCTGAAACCGGTCCCGCCAAGCGACATCGTGCTCGAGTTTCGGCTGCTGTCGCTTGTCGAAGACGTAGTCCTCCGCAACGAGATAGTCCATCTCCGTGCGCATGAAGCACCTGTAGGCGTCATCGGGCGTACAGACAATGGGCTCCCCTCGTACGTTGAAACTCGTGTTGACGATGATGCCATAGCCCGTCAGCTTCTTGAACTCGTCGATGAGGCGCCAGTACTTCGGGTTGGTGCTCTTGCTGACGCTCTGCACGCGGGCCGAGTAGTCGATGTGCGTAACAGCCGGAATGTCAGACCGAAGGTGGTACAGCCGCGGGTAGAGCTCCAGGTCCTCGTATCCCTCTGGGAGGGGCTTCCGCCGCGATTCCTTCACCGGCACGACCAACAACATGTAGGGCGACGGCACATCGAGGTCGAAGTAGTCTTGGATGTCCTCCTCGAGGACCGTCGGCGCAAAAGGCCTGAAGCCCTCGCGGTACTTGATCTTGAGATTGAGCCGTTTCTGCATCTCCGGGTCGCGCGGATCCCCGAGAATGCTCCGGTTGCCGAGTGCTCTCGGGCCGTATTCCATCCGTCCCTGGAACCATCCGATCACGTTCCCTTCCGATATCAGCTTGGCGGTGAGAGCCGCGAGCTCACCGAAGTCCTCGTGTCGCTCGCACGGGGCGCCGTACTTCCTGGCCGTCCGCTCCACCTCTCTGCAACCGTACTCGGGTCCCAGATAGGCTCCCTTCATGGCATCCGGCGTCTCCGGTGGTCTGCGTTCATGGGATTTCCAGATGTGCCAGCCCACCAGCGCGGCGCCAAGTGAGCCGCCTGCATCTCCGGATGCCGGCTGGATCCAGATCTCTTCGAAGAGCCGCTCGGCCAGGAGCTTGCCGTTCGCCACACTGTTCAAGGCGACGCCCCCGGCCAACACCAGACGTTTGCTTCCGGTAAGCTCCTTCGCTGTCTTGGCCAAGCGCAGCATGACTTCCTCGGTGACCTCCTGGATGGCCAGGGCCAGGTTCATGTACGGTTGTGATAGCTCCGACTCGCTCTGGCGCGGCGCGAGGCCGAACAACTGCTCCCAGGCTTGGTCGTGGCACATCCTCAGTCCGGTGGCGTAGCGAAAGAACTTCATGTTCAGCAGAACGGAGCCATCGTCGCGCACATCCACCAGGTGTTCGAGGATCGCATTCTTGAATCGCTTCGTTTCCTCGGCGTTCTTGTTGCCGTACGGGGCCAAGCCCATCAGCTTGTACTCACCGCTGTTGACTTTGAAGCCGATGTAGTAGGTGAACGCGGAGTACAGGAGCCCGAGTGAGTGAGGAAAGGTCTGCTCGCGAAGGATTTCTATGTCTCGGCCTTTGCCGTGTCCAACGGTCGAAGTCGCCCACTCGCCCACGCCATCGATCGTGAGGATGGCCGCCTCCTCGAACGGGGAGGGGTAGTACGCGCTGGCGGCATGCGACAAGTGGTGTTCGGAGAAGAGGAGCGGCACTCGTGCCGAACCCAGGCGGGCCAGCTCGTTTCTCAGGAGTGTCTTGGTGAAGAGCTTCTCTCTGATCCACAAGGGGATGCTGGCCATGAAGCTGCTCAGGCCTCGCGGAGCAAACGCATGGTACGTTTCCAGCAGACGCTCGAACTTGACGTAGGGCTTGTCGTAGAAGACCACCGCTTGCAGACGATCGTAGGGAATTCCGGCCTCCTCGAGGACGTAGCGGGCCGCATGCCGCGGGAAGGACGAGTCGTGCTTGTGTCTCGTGAACCGCTCTTCGTGAGCCGCCGCGATGATCTCGCCGTCGACGAGAATCGCTGCCGCGCTGTCGTGGTAGAAGGCGGAGATTCCGAGTATCGCTTCGGGCATGCGGGCCTCCCTCGAGGCAGCTAGAACAGAGTGTAGATGAAGGGCGCGATCGCCGAACCGCTGGTCAGTACGATCAGAATTCCAAACAGGAGCAGCACGGTCATGGTGGGCAAGAGCCAATAGCGCCTTCTTGTCCTGAAGAAGCCCCAGAGATCTTTCAGTAGGTCCATCGGTTGCTCTCGTGACTAATAGGGGTTTTCGATATCTTTGGCCTCAAACACGTGGTTTCGCATCACCAGGACTGACTCGGTTCCCCTCTTCCAGCGCGCCAGTCTGAGTGGATCCCGTCCCAGGGTTCTCATGAAGAGCCCGAGCGGGGTCACCACCCCCACGAAGATGAGCGTCAGCACGGCCCGGGAAACCATGGCGCCCAAGAGGCGTGTTGCGCCCAACCACACGACGGCCACGTAGTAGAATAGCCGCGGCGCCGTCATGGTGACGACGAGAACCGGGATGGCAGCCTTCGTCAGCACTGAGTTGCCGAGGAAGTAGCCGAGCAGGAGGAGGCCCAATACGAGGGCCATGCCAGTATCGCGGCACTCGTCTGCGGTAGGTTTCGGCACTCTGCAGACATCCGACATAGTCAACGAGCCTCCTTGGTCAAGTCCCTGCGTCCGAAGGCGGGCGTGTCACGTCCCATGCACGCCAAGCGAAGCGTCGGGCGGTCTACGGTGGGTGGAGCTGACCAGAGTGAAGCGGCGCGCGGTCCACTCGGCCAGAGAAGCGCATGAGTCTAGCTGGTCCACGACAAGAGTCAGTCCGTTTTCATCACACGGCGAGCCCGTCCGGTGGGGCGCGACGGTCGGCTTGCGGCCGCCTGCATTTTTGGCTACGCATTAGGCTGTCTGGCCGGAGCGCTACCTCGCGTCGGCCGGCGAACACGCACGCTCGGTCTGAAGGCCTGCTGGGCATCGATTCAGGAGAACGTTGGCTCCTCATCTGGCGAACTTGATGCTCGTTCTGCGGGAAGACTACGGTTGGAAGGCCGTTTCGCAACCGACCGGAGAACTCGTGACAAATGCGTGACTCACAGCCCCCGAGGAGTGCGGGAAACCGATTCCTGCAACCCTGGCCCGTCCGGGAGATGCTGTGTTCTCTGGCGGTGGGCGCCGTGCTGTTCGGGGGCGTGGTGCTGAGCCCTCCGGTCGCTGCGGCGCTTCTGGCCCATGATGCGCGAACACTGGGACCTGGTTTCGTGGCAGCGCTCGAGCAATTCCGGCTCGCTGCGTGTCTGGTTGGACTGTTTGCACTCGTGGCGGCCTGGTCGCCTCGTTGGGCCGAGCTGCGCCTGCCCATCCGACGCGGCACGGTTTGCGTCGTCGTGGCGGTCCCGTTGCTTCTCGCGGTTCTCGCCGAGGGGCTGTTCCGGGTTCGAGGTCTGCGCGAATGGGGCAGTGCGTTTCGAACGCCGCTGGGCCTCGCCGACATGCACCACACGGGAGAGCAGTCTCCTCGGCCGGGCGTGTACCTGACCCGCGTACTGAACGATTTCCGGCCCGGCGACAAAGGAAGGACCGTCACCTTCACGATCCAGGCCTTCGGCGTCCGTGGTCGTGGGCCTCGACATCCCGGCCCTGCCCAGGGCGCTCGCGTGATCTGCGTCGGAGGCTCCACCACGTTCGGATATATGGTGACCGACGGAGAGGAATGGCCTGCGGTGCTCGAGCGGTTGCTCCAAAGCGTCGGGCCCGTGGAGGTGGTGAATGCCGGCCGCCCGGGCGCGACCACTTGGCGTGACTATCAGTATCTTCGAGACCGTCTGCTCCCTCTGCAGCCGGACGTGGTCATCTTCTACGAGGGCTTCAACGACATGTGGCGCGGCGTGCGGCGGCACGCCGCGCCACAGGAGGACTATGGGCGCGCCGATGTGGGTGTGCCGGCCGTGGAGAGTCCGTTCAGGGTCGGCCCGGAGCAGACTTGGCCTCTGCGATGGTCCTTTCTGACCGCCCGGCTCGGAAAGGCCCTCGAGTGGCGTTTCGAGCCCTCAACGGCGCTGCCGGAACCGAAGCCCGAAGCGCTCTTCCATCCGGCGATCGTAGGGCTGTATGAGGACAACCTGTCGGCCATGGTCCGACTGACGCGGCAGAAGGGGGCCGTCCCGGTCGTCACGACGTTTGCCGGGTGCGATGCAGCGGGACGAGGCGCGGAGGAGACCCGCCGTTGCCTTCGCTACGTCCGAGAGGAAGTGCCCCCGTTGGATGGGACCTTGGCGCGCCGCGCCATGGACCTGTACCGCGAACGAACCCGAGCCGTCGCGGAGAAAGAAGGCGCCTACCTGGTCGACCTCGCGCGGCTCGTTCCGCACGACCCCCGACTGTTCGCCGACACCGTCCACTTCACGCCGGAGGGGGAACGGCGGCTCGCGCAGGCGTTGGCGACGGGCCTTCTTCAGGACCCTGAAGTCTCCCGACGGCTGAGAGCTCCTAGACCGCACTGAACTGACGGCGCGAGCGGTCCCAGCCGGGGGCGTCGGGGAGCGTTCGCCCAGACGTTGGGCTTTCCGAGCAGCCAGCTGGCGCCAGCACCCTTCCGTGCAGGGCTCGCCGTTTTTGGCTACACTCGCCCCAGATGGTTCCTGGAAAGCGCGAGCTGGTGCGGTCACTGCTCAACGGCCTCGGAGTGACTCCGCGAGTGCTGGCTGCCAAACGCTGGCTTCCGGCGCGGCATCTCACCGTGCTCGCCTACCACCGGGTGGACGATCCAGCCGCTGCGCAGGAGTTCGACGAGGGCACGTTGGATGCCTCTCCCACCGAGTTTGACGAGCAAGTTGGCCTTCTCAGCCGGGAGTTCTCGATAGTCGGACCGGACGAGCTGACGGAATGCGTGCGCAGCGGCCATTGGCCGCCGAATCCGGCCATGATCACGTTCGATGATGGCTACCGCGACAACCACGACCGCGCCCTCCCGATCTTGCAGCGCCACCGAACCAAGGCGTTCTTCTTCATCGCCACTGACTACGTCACACAGCGGCGGGTATTCTGGTGGGATCGCATCAGCTACACGCTCAAGCACGCCGCGCGGCAGCGGTTTGAGTTGACGTATCCGAGTGCCGAGGTGGTCGACCTGGCAAACGGCGTGAGTGCACCCGCAAGGCACCTGCAAGGTCTCGTGAAGCGCTGCTCCGGCCTGGATATCGAACGCTTTCTGGCGGAATTGGCGATGGCTGCCGGGGTAGCGTGGGACAAGGACCTCGAGCATGCGCTGGCGGATCGCCTGGTCGCTACCTGGGACCAGGTGCGCGCGCTCAAGGCGGCAGGGATGTCCATCGGATCGCACACGCGCTCGCACCGCCACCTGGCCACCGTTCCACCGAACGAGCTGTCCGAGGAACTGCTCGGCTCTCGATCGGTGCTCGAGGAGATGCTCGGTGAGCCGGTGCGTGCTATCTCCTATCCTGTTGGCGGGCCCACGCCGTACACGCCCGCGGTCCGAGCTGCTATCGAAGCGGCGGGCTACCAGATTGGATTCACCTATGGCGCGGGCCTATCCCGGCTGCGCGCACTCGATCCACTAAACATCGGGCGACTGCTCATCGATGGCGGGTGGGACCTCGCGCGGTTCCGGGCCGCAGTTGCTTATCCCTGGCTTGGGTAGTCAAGTCGGCGGCCACGCAGAGCGACTGCGCTCGCCACGCCGTCGTTCAGCGCCCGGGCAAATGACGTCCTAGCCGCGACGCCAGATTGCGCATGACGGTCCAACCCAACCCGACGAGTTGACCCGCCTGCGCCGGCTCCGTCACGCAGAGCATGCTTTTCGCGAAGAGGCGCCCGACCGTGCGGAAGTCGCCCGCCCAGACATATCCGCGGGCGCTCGAGGTGTAAGCGCGGAACCGGGCTGCCCTGCAGTCGCGCGGTTCGAGAACATCACGATGAGCTGCAACGAAGCGCTCGACCGCCTTGACCTGGTTGGCCTCCGCGTCCCCAACCAACGCAGAGAGACCTTCGAGGCCCTGGGTGCAACGAGTCAGAGGCCGCTCGATCACGCCGATGGGGAAACGGGCAGCGACACGCATGTGGAAATCGAGATCCTCCGCCGTCTGGAGCGAACAATCGAAGCCCCCGACCGCGTCGTAGACCTTGCGAACGATCATCGCGCTCGATGGAGTCAAGATGGGGTATCTGACGACATAACGCAACACATCACCGTCTACCGGGATCTTGTCGCGACGGCTGAGATACCACGTGTCTGCATCCGCGGTATCGGTGTATTGAACGTCCGTGAGCACCATGCCGTAGTCCGGGTGAGCAGAGAAGAACTCGACTTGTGCCGCAACGTGCTCAGGATGCCATCGATCGTCCGAATCGAGAAACGCGAACAGCTCTCCTCGAGCGTGCTTCATGCCATAGTTGCGGGCGGAGGAGACGCCGCCGTTTGGCTTCGGCAGGCATCGAATTCGATCGGCGTAGCGCTCGCCTAGGTACTCGCGGGTCCCGTCGCTCGAGCCATCGTCGACCACCAGGATCTCCTGGTTGGAGTAGGTTTGGCCCAAGGCGCTGTCGATGGCGCGAGTGACCTCGCGGGCACGGTTGTAGGTCGGGATGATGGCGCTGACGAGGGGCTGGGGTTGACTCATCGTGAGGCTTGTAGCACTCCTTCCCTCCGCGCACGCACGGAGCGAACTCGCGTGGCGCCGGCGCTCGTGCGGGCACGACTGGGGAAGTCCAGGCGGTCTCGGGAGGACCTATTCCGTCGGCATCTGAGAGCGGGCGTCCGGACAGGTCGAACCAGAGCGGTTGGTACGCTGGATTGACCGGCGAGCCATTGCTGATAGACTGGCATGTCCGTGTCGAACGCGAAACTGCGCTCGCTCCTGAAGTCGCCTTTGGTCAAGCGTGGCCTGTATCGCTCGGGCCTACTCGACCACTTCCACCATCAGCGTAACCGTCAGACTCTGACTGTGGTGGTGTTCCACCGTGTGATCGCGCCCAGCGATCCGCGGTTCAGCACGTGCGATCCCGAGTACACCCTCTCCACGCCCATTTTTGAGGAATGCCTTCGCTTCTTCTGCAGGCACTACAACCCTGTTTCGATGGCAGAGTTGTTGGACGCCGCGGATGGCCTCGGCCGTCTGCCGGAGCGGGCGCTGCACGTCACCTTCGACGACGGCTGGTCCGACAACGAGGAGTTCGGTTTGGAGTCGCTCAGCCGTGCTGGCCTTCCCGCGACCCTATTCGTGGTGTCGGACGCGGTGGACCGTGCCGAACCGTTCTGGCAGGAACGGCTAGTGGGCGCATGGCGTCGCGGGATGCTCAGCACCGAACAGTGCCGCAGGCTTTGGCACGGTGCCGGCGGAGCCGACGGCGAGCTAGAGCTGGGGACTGATCGTGGAACGCTTGAGCCGCTGCGCGCAATCATCTCTCGGCTGCAGCTGCTGGACGAAGAGACGCGGGGCTCGCTGCTGGCCGAATTGGGCGCCGCACTCGACGACGGCGTGCGTCACATGGTGAGCGGTGACCAGCTGCGCGCCATGGTCGGCGCAACCTTCACGATTGGCTCTCACGGCAAGACGCATACTCCGCTGCTACTCACCGCCGACCCGGAGGACGAGCTTCGGGTGTCGCGCTCGGCGCTGGCGTCGCGGCTGGGCCAGCCTCCCGTTGCTCTGTCGTTCCCGCACGGGAGCTTCTCGCCTCAGTTGGTCGGTGCGGCTCATCGAACCGGGTATCGACTCGTGTTCACGAGTTCACCGGAGCTGGCCTCAACGGTCGGACGTTTGGCCAGGTGCTTGCCCAGAATCGGCATCACCGCGGACGGCGTCACCGACGACCGCGGCGCGTTTGCCCCAGAAAAGACGGCGCTTCTCTTGTTTCGCAAGCCGATTTCGTTTCCGGCGTGCTGAACCCACCGTCTACTTTGTGACCTGACCGAGCGGCGAAAGCCGTCCGGGCTTGGTTCACTCCAAGAGCACCCGTCGGGCGTCGACAGGTGTCTGAGGTCAGGCTCTTGGGCAGCAGCTCCGCAAGCAACGGGTCTCGGCCTTGACGCGGTGGCGTGCGGGAAGTCAAGGTGCGCGCTGCCGGTCGGTGGGTTCTCGCTTGCCAACGTGGACGAGGTGGGCAATCATCAGTTCACTGAGATGGGTGGCCGAAGCAGGTCGTGTGCTACCGAAATGGGCCGGAGACAAACCGTTGCCTGCGCGCGGTTCCGGAGCGCTGCAATAGCGTGGCGAGTCCAATGACGGATAGCATGCGCGTCGAGGTGGTCGAGCTCCCCAGGTTCGACGATCTGGAAGAGAGGTGGCGTGAACTCGAGGCTGTCGGCGATCCGTCGTTCTTCACCGGATGGGACTGGATCGGCTGCTGGCTTGACAACCTACCAAAGTCAGCATTGCCTCGACTCCTCGTCGCGGAGTCTGCGGGCCGGACGGTGGGGCTAGGGCTGCTTGGCCGGGCTCGGGTACGGCGTGCGAAATGGATCTCGTCCCGAGCGCTCCATTTGAACACCGTCGGCGACCCCTACTACGACGAGCTGACCATTTCCCACAACGGACTGTTGAGTACGGCTGGCACGGAGCGTGAACTCTGGCGACGCAGCATCGAGCGGTTGCTCAAACAGAACGATTGGGACGAATGGGTTCTCGCCGGCATGGACTCGGTGGAACACCTCGAACTCACCGGCTTGACCTCAGTGCACATCGTCCGGCTGGCTCAGCGTCCGAGCTACTACGTGGACCTCGACGCGGTTCGGGCCGGCGGCCGAGACTATCTTGGAATGCTTGGTCCCAGAACGCGCTACCACGTGAGGCGAAGCATCCGCGAGTACCAGGCGCTGGGTCCGCTGCACGTCGAGCCAGCCGGCAGCGTGGCGGAGGCCGGCGTTTTCATGTCCGAGCTCATTCGGCTACACCAAGCCTACTGGGTTGACAAGGGGCTCCCTGGATCGTTCGCCAATCCCTTCTTCCGCCGATTCCACGCGCAGCTCGTCGAACGCTGCTTCGGCAAGGGGATTGTGCAGATACTCAAGGTCCGCGCCGGCCCGAACATCCTTGGGTACTTGTATAGCTTCGTCCACCGGTCACGCGTGCTCTGCTATCAATGTGGATTCGACTACGGGCTCGGCGTCCCACACAATCGTCCGGGCTTGGTAGCACATGCGAAGGCGGTCGAGTTCAACCTCCAGCTGCCCCACCGGGTCTATGACTTTCTTGCGGGCGACGCGCGATACAAGGAGGAGCTCGGCACCCACTCGCAGGAGATGCACTCGGTCTCCCTGCGCCGAGACCGACTGAGACTGCGGGCCGCAGACTGGCTTGTCTCGCACAAGCCCGCGGCCGCGCGACTTCGCTCGCGGTTGCGTGCGCTGGCAGGACGCGCGTAGGCACATACAACCCGGCCTTGCCGCCTGGGAAGGACGTGCCGTCGATGTCCCGGCCCCCCCGAAGCGCCTGCTTTCGCCTCTCGCAGGGCAGAGCCGGGGGCTCGTGCGCACGGTGCGCCATGTTGGCCAGCTCGAGCGCCCGTCCTTGCATTGATGTGGCACCGATTCCTGCGCCCACCAACGAGATGGGGATGTTCGAAACGGCGTTCGAGCACGTCGTACAAGCCTACGCGGTCTAGACCTGTTCCGGTTGGTGGCCTACGACGCTGGGGCCTGCTCGGCAGCCAACGCGCTGGCAGTTCGCCAGCGGGGCTATCACTACCTGCTCGGCTTGAAGGGCAACCAGCCGGACTTGCTGCGTGAAGCCCGGCGGTGGCTGGGAAACAGAACCGATGTGGATGCCACCGCCAGGACATCGAGCGCGGGCATCCGGTTATTCGTAGGCCGTATCGCGGCCAGGCGACAACGCCCCATCACGCTGGAGAATCCCAGAGCCACGGTCGTGGTCGCGATGCCGCACCGGATCGCCCACACGCTCTTGACCCTGTTCCGCTCCGTCACGCAACGCTCCGACGAACGCAGGCACACGCCTTGGAAGAGGCTCATCAACAGCGTCTTTCGTACACTGATCGGCTCGGATCTGAGCACGCTGGCTGACCTGCAACGCCATCCCGTCCCGGTCTGAGTCGAAAGGAGCACGACCCAAGAGGGCCGACGCCCAACGCGTCACGAACATAGCGGCCTCGGACCGCATCGAGCCTCCCGCCACGCGCCAGCGTGGCGGGGCCGCGCTGTGGCCGGGAACTGACACTCAGCCGA
>JAFGIS010000542.1 GCA_016929495.1 Polyangiaceae bacterium
GATCTTCGGGCCCGAGGCCGTGGATGGCGGCCTCGAACGCGGCGCGGAACTCGTGGCCGTACTGGAGTTTCAACAGCTGGATCTCCGGGTCGTTCTCCGGCGAGACGACGCCGAGCAGCTCGTCCTGCGTCAGTACTTCGCGGCCAGGGGGGCTCGCCCGCAGCTCGTCGAGGATCAGACGCACGGCAGCCACGCGCAGCCAGTGACGCAGCTTCCCTCGCCCGGAGAAGTCGAGCACGCGCGGACGTCCGCCGGCGCTGACCAGAAGCTTCTCCCACAGCAGTTGACGCAGGTCGTCCTCGCGGTCCGGCGGGACGCGCAGCTTGGCCATGGCCGCGCGGACCTCGCTGACCAGATGCTCCTGGAAGCGGACCAGCGCGGTCGGTTCCCGGCGGCTGCAGGCGAAGGCGAGATAGAGGTCTTCGAGGACGAGCGCGTCAGCGGCTCCGGCGAGCGGCGCGCCGTCGCCGAGCTTGGAGCCGATGTGCTCGAGGAATCCGACCCGGTCCACTTGCAGATCCGACCAGGCACGCTCCGCCGCCTCGACCAGACCGAGCGCGAGCAGGCCCTCCTGTGCGCCGTCCGCTGCCGCGCGACGCGCTGCGCCTCGCAGCAGCGCAGCACCGAGCACTCGCGGATCGGGCGCGGTGGGCGCGGGCCTCGGCTTGGTGGACATCTCGGCCCAGTGTACGCAAGCGCGGACGTTGTTCAACGCGTGCCCTGGGGCACCCAACACGCGCGCACGGCCGGCCTCGTCATGGCATACAGGACATAGGCGGCCAGGGGCAGCAAAACCGGACAGGGCAGGGACAACGCAGCGTGTACCCAGGCGAGCCGGCGCCCCCATGTGCGCCGACGCTTCAGGCCCCAGGCCACCGCGAGCGCGCACAGGCCGCCGATAGGCGCCCAAATCACGACGTAGACCGAAACCGCGAACAGCGCGACGGCTTCGAGGCTTCCAGACCCTGCCGCGGCACGGAGCAGTCCGAGCTGACCGGGCGCTGGCAGCGCCATCGCCGACCAGACGCCATGCACCAGCGCCAGAGTCAGCTCTGCCGCGACGACCAGCGCCAGGACGCTCACGCCCTGCGCGCGGGGCCGTGTGGTGTGTGCGCTGCCGGGCGCAGGAAGACCGCTTGCAGGCCCGGCGACCGAAGCCGCCGGAGCATCGCCGAACGCTTGCCGAGCGCGGTCGCGCTCCGTCTCGTCCGTTCGGGGAAAGGCTGCCATGACATCGGTGGCGCCGAGCTTGCCGAGCATCACCACCAGCGCACTGCAGTCGCGGCACGTGTCGATGTGCGCCTCGATGGCAGCGGCTTGCTCGCGCGACAGCAGCCCGTGGGCGAATCGCGCGACCAGATCGTCGCTGGGGCAGGCGTCCGAGGTCACGTTCGGCTCAGAAAGCTCCCGAGTAGCCGACCACGCTGCCGCCGGACGTTGGTCTCACGAACACGCTACCGGTCGCCTGTCGGTCAGCGGGGGGGCTCGCAAGCAGCAGTACGGCCCCGGTGATCATGGCTGCGCCGCCCACGCCCAGGCCCACGAACGCGGCCGTTCTGACGTTCTTCCAGGTCTTGATCGCGTCGTTCTCGTCCTGGGCCGCGACGACGGACTTCTGGTCCGCGGCGGTCATGCACTGGTCGCCGTCGAGGTCTGCGCAGATGGGTCTCAACGTGTCCAGATGGCTATCGATGGCGGCGGGCGCCATGACCACTAGCACCACAGACCCGATCGCGACAGCGGTACCGGCACCGAACAGGGTCAATTCCAGCACGCGACTCGGCGGCTCGGACGCGGCAGCGCGAGCCGGCGCCTCGGGAGCAGCCGCCGCGCCGGGTGACGCGGCGGGCTCGGTCGGCTCTGTTGGCGCCGGCCCAGCGGGTCCAGGCTCCGTCGGCGGCGGTGGCTCGGGTGCGGCACCGAGGTCGACGAACGATGTCGCGCCCGCGCTCACCACCAAGGTGTGGACCCATTGGCGCCCGCCGGGCGCTTGCAGCTCGAGCTCCACGGATCCGACGAACATCACCAACGGACGCGCGAGCGGCAGTGTCCCGCGATACAGGCCGCGCACTCGAACCACGGTGCGGTCCGGCCCTTCGAGCTCGACCCGTCCCATCTCGCGTGCGTGCCGATCCACGAACGCCCGGGCTCGCCGGCGCGCCGATTCGGTGAGTTTCCCCGCGAGCGCGACCTCGTACGCGTCGAGCGCGAGATCGTCCTGGCGCAGCATCTCCGCGGCGAAGCCCACCTCGTAGCAGGTCTCCGGAGTCGAACGGATGATCTCGGCCTGCTGAAACAGATCGAGCGCTTGCTCCCAGTCCGTGGGCGCTCGGGTGTCGAGGGCGCGTTCCTTGGCGGCCACGGCACGCGTCAGGGCCGCGTCGTACGCGTCGGCCCCGGCAGCACGAACAAGCGACAACGTGATCAGGGCCGTGAGCGCGGCGGTGCTCCAGGGTGAACGACGGCGCGTCAACGACACACCTCCGCGATACACAGACCGCTCTCACACTGCGCGGACCGCGAGCACGGCTCGCCGGAGCTCCTTCGGCTCGAAGCCGTATCGGGTTGGTTCCCCCTCGACGGCTTGGGCCGCGCTGGTGTCCGGGCGCGGGCAGCCGCGCCGGCGTCGGCCCGTCGTGTGCGAAGCGCTCGGGCCCGGGGTTGCCGGGCCGCGTCTTCGGACGGGCTCTGGGTCACGGGCGTGACCACTGGCTTCGCGGCGCGAGCTGCCACATCGACGGCCTCGGGCCGCGCGGGCGCGACGGCGCCACGGACCCGTTCGGAACGGACCGGCACCGCCGGGCCCGTGTGTCCGGGCTGCGCCGGCTTCGACAGAGACTCGAGCGTCCTGTCGATGCGGGGTGCGACGTACTGACGCCAGCCGACGAGCAGGGTCGCACTCGCGGCCGTCGCGAGCACGACCAGGGTTCGGTGCTTGGCCAGCACGCGTCGCGTGCGGGCCTCGCTCGACCCCAGCGACGACGCGCGCCGGTCCAAGACGCGATCGAGCGTCGCCTTCCCGATCCTCGGGCGCACCGCGGCGGGCTCCGGACGCCCGAGCGCGTCCTCGAGCGCCGCCATCTGAGCCGTGATGCTCGCGAAGCGCCCGTCCGCGTCTCGCGCGCACGAGCGCACGAACCACGCGTCGAATGCGCTCGGCAGTGCCGCGTCGAGCTCGGAGGGCAGCACCAACGGATCGCGGGCGATACGCAAGACGAGCTCGGTCAACCCGGAAGGTACACCGAAGTAGTCCTGGCCGGTCAGGGCGTGGAAGGCCAGAAGTCCAAAGGCCCACTGGTCCGTGGCGGGCACGACCTGGCGCGCGTCGCCGAGCTGCTCGGGAGCCATGTACAGGGGGCTGCCCAGCATCTGTTGCTTCTGCGTCGACTTCTCGGCGCCCGCCAGCATCTCGCGTGAGCTCCCGGGCAAGAGCTTGGCAATGCCGAAGTCGCAGAGCTTGACGATGGGCACCCCGTCTTCATCGGTGGCCACGAGGACATTGGTCGGCTTCAGGTCGCGGTGGACGATGCCCTGCTCGTGAGCTGCAGCGAGCGCACGCGCCACCTGACCGAGCGCCCATACCGCCTCCCCCGGCGTCAGACCGTGCCGAAGGGCGACCACCGAATCGAGCGTCCCGCCCTCGAGCAGCTCCATGACGAGAAACGGCGTCGGGACACCGGCGTGGGAATAGCCCATCTGTGCGTCCACGATCCGCACCACGTGTCGCGTCCGGAGCGCGGCCGCTGCTCGCGCTTCGCGCAGAAAGCGAGCCACCACCTCCGGTTCCTGCGCAAGGCCCGGCGCCAGGACCTTGAGAGCGTAGCGCTGCAACGATTCGACGTGCTGGACCAGCCACACCGTCCCCATGCCGCCGCTGCCGAGCTCGCGTTCGACGCGAAAGCGCCGATCGATGGTGTGACCGATGAGGTTCGGACCCGAGCTCATGGCAGACCGACTGTAGTCCGCGCGCTCAGGCGGTGCAAACGGACCGACCGCGGCTCTGCGGAGCTTGGCTGCGCTGGGTCGTCCAGCACGACCTCGCCCGATTGCACGTCGTAGTAGAAGACGTCGCGCGCGACGGCGAGCTTGGACGCAGTGGGACCCGTCTTCGGCGCGGCGTACGTGGGTTCGCCACCGCGCGTCGGGACGCTGCCGATGCGCCAGGCGGAGGTGCCGTCTCGTCTGACGATGCGAGGGGACCGAAGCAGCGAGCACAGCGGTTCCGGCACACTGATCAGGCGCTCGGGGTGCGGTGGGGGGCGGTGACGTATGGGACGGCGCAGGAGCGCGGCGCGCGGTGGGGGGCGGTGACGTATGGGACGGCGCAGGAGCGCGGCGCGCAGTGGGGGACGCAGACGTACCGAGACGTTGTGTCACGGCGGCACGGCGGCACTGCCGAGCGCTGTCAAAAAGAAGTAGCGTTGGTCTGATAAAGGTGTGGGAGTGACCGCTCGGTCAAGAGGCCGGTAATCGCGCAACGGACTGGGAGCGTGCTACTTAAGCCACCGAGCGTACCGGCCGCTTGGGCTGCCGGGAACGTCGTGCGCCGAACGGAGCCACAGGATGGATTCCTCTCCCCAAACGCCGCGAGAGCCGAGCGTTCGCCTCTCGACGCCAGCACCGGTGCTTGCCCTCCGGCCGAGGATCGAGTCGTGACCGAACCCGCGCTGTCCGTGTCCATAGAGCCGATCTGGGGCACCATACGCCAGGTCCGCGGCAAGGTGGGCGCGCTCCTTACAGGGTACCCTAGTGAGTTCCGCTCGGCGGCCATGATGGCGGCGTCGGAGCTGTTGGAGAACGCGGTCAAGTATGGGGATGGCGTCCCGCAGGCGCCGCAAATTTTGTTCACCCTCGGTCTCAGCGACGGCGTCCTCCAGCTCCGAACCGTCAACGGGTCGCATGACGCCCAGAACGTCGAGCGACTGCAGGCTCGTCTCGACCGCCTGGCGGCGTCCAAGGATCCGGCCGAGCTCTACCTGGACGCCATCAGGGCGATGTTGACGCCTGCGACCGGTCAAGCGGGCAATGGTCTTGGACTGTATCGAATCGTCGCTGAGGGCGGCTTCGCACTATCGTGCCAGTACGTCGATCACGTCGTCGGTGTTCTGGCCACCAGGAGGATCGGATGACCGGTTGCGTCCATAGGCAAGATGGCCTCGTTTTTTCCGTGGAACGGCACGCCGGGACGGCGACCATTGGCCTGAAGGGTGTGAGCGACGCTCGCTTTCCAGGCCATTTTCTCAATCCGCTGATCGAGGAATGGGTCGACAAGCTGAAGGGCAGCGAAGTCACCGTCGACCTCAGGCAGCTCGAATACATGAACTCGGCCACGGTCATGCCCATCATCAACATGGTCAAGCGGCTCGATGCGAACGGAATGCCCGTTCGAGTGGTGTTTCTGGACGTGGATTGGCAACGGATCCACGGCAACTGCATGTCAGCGATCGCTCGGACGCTCAAGAACGTGCGGGTCGAACGCCAACCGTTCATCGAACGGGACCAGACTCCGAAGGCGGATGACGCACCGGTGCCGTCTCCTTCGAAATCCGAGCTTGCCTGAGCGAGGCGTGATGCGACGACAGGCGCACGCCCGCATTGGAACGTTCGCAATCCGGGCCGGCGGCGGATCCGCTCCGATGCCGTCGTCGACCGGGCCACCATACTGGGCTCGAGCTCTGGGGTTCTGGAATGTCTGACACACCTAGCTGGTCATACACGCTCAATGCGAAAATCCACCAGACGTCGGTCGCCGAGGTGTATCGAGGCTACC
>JAFGIS010000007.1 GCA_016929495.1 Polyangiaceae bacterium
GGCCTGGGTCGGGACCAGCCTCGGCTCGTCCGCGGGGCTTCCCGGGCGGGAGCGCTTCGTGCTCGGGTGCTGATCGCACGACCCAGGCTCCCTGGGAGGTCGGGTGTCCACGAGGCTCTCTGTCGCCCGCTCACGTCGGTCGTGACCACCGCTGCCGCGGGCCTGGTCGACGCAGTCGGCGGCGCCCCGGCAGACCGACTCCCTCAAGGCGGTATCCAGGACGCTGTCCAGACAGTGTTGGTCGATCTGCCGCCGAGGCGGCGCCCTTGAGTATCAAGAGTGAACGCTGCCCAGACCGTGGGGAGCCACGCTTCGCCCGGGCTCGAGCCGCGAAGCCCCGCCAGCGCCCAGCTGCGGCGTCGCGGGCAAACGTCACGGGAGCCTCGAGCCCGCTCGAACGCTCGAGAGACCTAGGCAACGCGACCACGAGCTCTACGGCTGGCCGTTGCGGGTCGACCATCCCTGCCTGTCGGCATTCGCACCTGACAGGTTCGGCTCGCTCGCGAAACAGCTGAACCCGAGCTGCGACCTCAGTCGGCGATCCCAACCCACTCGTCCCGCCGGTTCGCTCCCCCGCCCCTTCCAAAGCCAACCAAGTCGCTGCGCACCGTCAACGCGCGAGCCACGTCACGCATCGACGAGACGGGGCAAGCCAACGTAAGCCGAGCCCAGCGCGACGCCGCTGCGGGCCTGCAAGCAACGGCGGAACCATGCAGCTGAATGGCGCCAGTCATCGCGGCTGTCTCGCCTGCGTGCGCTCATTTGCAAAGAGCTGAGGCTACCGGGCGAACGCCGCGTGCCAATCGGCCCATCTCGCGCTCAACGCAAGCCCGCCCAGCGTCACTCGGGCTCGTCGCGCTCCAGGCGCTTGCCGAGGTTGATCCGGTGTTCTTGGACGTAGCCGAGGCGTGTGTAAAAGCCGAGTGCCTCGGTGTTGTCGGCCCGGACCTGCAGGTTGAGCTTTGGGCAGCCTGCAGCCAGGAGCAGGGACTCGACTCGTGCCATCAGAGCGCGGCCGTAGCCGCGGCGTCGATGCCGCGGCGTGACTGCGAGGTAATAGACCGAGCCGCGGTGGCCGTCGTAGCCGGCCATGACCGATGCGACGAGCTCGTCGCCAACGAAGCCGACGAGGAACCAATCGGGTCGTACGCGCAGCTTGCGCGCAATGTCGCGTGCTGGGTCGTTCTGGGCCCTGGCCACTCCGGCGGCGATCCAGAGCGCGATCACTGCGGCTTCATCCTCTGGACGGAACGAACGAGTCTCGAGGTTCATGCTTCGGTGTACGCGTGGCCACCACCACCATCAAGCCCGCGTCCCGCACGATCACTACTCCGCTCGGGAGCCCGCCCAATCGCAGCTCCGCTTTGACAGCTCCGTCAGTCCACGAAGTACTCGTGGTCGCCGGCTAGGCCTTGCTCGAGCGCGGCCATGCCTGCGGCGATGTCGAGCTTGACGCCTTCGCGTGCGACGCTCATCCCGAGCGCGTAGAGGGTCTTGAACAGGTTGTGTGAGCGGCACTGCTCGCCCATCTGGCCGATGCGTACGATGTCGAGGCCAAAGGCGCCGCTGATCTCGACGCGGAAGAACTTGGTCATGTGCTCGCGCACGCGCGTGCCATCGACGCGCGGCGGTAAGCTGATGCCGAGCACGCTGTTGAGCCGCACGTCCTTGCTCGCAAACAAGCTCAGGCCCATCGCCTCGAGGCCGCTCTGGAGCGCGAGTGAGCTCATCTCGTGGCGCCGGAAGCGCCGCTCGAGCGTCTCGTCCGCGACCAGGCGCAGCGCTTCGTGTAGCGCCAGGATGCCGGGCACCGGCGCGGTGTAGTGATACTGCTGGCCACCCCAGAAGCGCTGAGCGCGCAGCGCGTCGTAGCACCAGTGCGGGCGCGGGCCCGGGTGCTGCTCGACCGCTAGCCAGGCGTCGGCCGAGAACGCGCACAGGCTGACCCCTGGGATCGAGCTCAAGGCCTTTTGTCCGCCGGTGACGCCGACGTCGATCCCCCACTCGTCCATCTGCACCGGCATCGCCGTGAGCGTGACCACTGTGTCGACGATCGTGAGCGCACCGGCGCTCTTCGCGAAGCGACAGATCTCCGGCGTCTCGACCGTCTTCACGCCGCACGACGTCTCGCCGTGAGCCATCGTGATCACGTCGTAGCTGCGACGCTCGAACGCCTCGCGCACGGTGGCGAGATCGACCGGGCGACCCGGGGGGCTCTCGATGTGCGTGACGTCAGCGCCTACACCGCTCGCCATCTCGCCGAGCCGGCCGCTGAAGGTCCCATTGCGCAGGCACAGCACCTTGCGTCCGGGCCAGCACAGGTTCGAGACGGCCATCTCCATCGCGGCCGACGCCGGACCGGCGAGGCCGATGATCTTGTCGCTGCGCGTCTGGAACGCGTAGCTCGCAAGTGTCTTCACGTTGCGGATCACCCGGTCCATCGTGGGGCCGAGGTGGTTGATGATCACGCCGTTGGCTTGGGCGACCGCTTGCGGGATCGGCACCGGGCCGGCGCCCATCAGGAGCAGGGGCTCGCTGGGCAAGATCGCGGAGAGCGGCGTAGTCGACGGCGGAGGAATCAGCAGCTTCATGGTGGGCTCGGTCCGCGCCCGAAATCGGCGCCCCCTACAGTGAGCCATGCCAGCCATGTTTCCAAGCCGCACCCCC
>JAFGIS010000543.1 GCA_016929495.1 Polyangiaceae bacterium
CTGACGAACGTCCTCCAGGTCTGCCCGCCCCTCGGCTCCCGTCGTCGCACCATGTAGCGCCGGATCGTGCTGGTCGAGTGGCGGACGCCGAGCTTGATGGCCAGCTCGTCGGCGATGCGGTCCTCGCCCCATCCAGGCTGCTCGCTGCTGATGCGGCGAATCAGGGCGATGTGATCGTCTGCGATACGGGGTCGACCGGGCTTCCGGGATCGCCAGCGCCAGTAGCGCCGGAATCCTCTCCGATGCCAGTCGATCACCGTTGCCGGCTTGACGAAGGCCAGCGGCGAGCGCCAGCCTTGCCAAACCCTCGAAAGGGCGACCCAAAACGCCCGGTCGCCGGGCATGAGCCGGGGCCGTTTCTGCGTGCGAGTGTACGTGGCGAGCTGCTGGCGGAGAGCGAGGTTCTCAAGCGCGAGAGACCCGCGTGAGACCAAGGTCGCGCGGAGCAGCCAGATCAGCAGGGCGACGAGAAGGCGCATGGCCAGCCGATTCTACTCCGGCCCCGAATGGCCTCGATTTCCCGGCGGATCGAGTTTTGACGGAGCACGGGGAACGGAAGGAGTCCCTTTTTAGCGGAAGTCGTTCATGTCCGCGCGTTGTCGAAATGGCGCCGGACTGCCCCTCAAAGCAGACGACCCTGGCATCTGTACTTAACCGTACTGCTCGCGAAGCAGGGATAGCGTTTGTCAGCGTCCACCCCCCACACGTCTAGGTCGTCCAGTCCGACGAAGAAGTCCCCGAGGATCTTGACAATCTGGCCCTCGTCGTCGAGAACGACGCCGCCCGCCCCAGGATGGTCGAGGGGCGCGTCGGGGTCGAGAGGGACGCACTCCCCATCCCACCCGATTCCGATGACCGTGACAGCGTGCCAGAGGGACGACCACTGAGACAGACACTCGTCGGTCTCGCCTCCGCCGCCGCTGCCTGCCTGGAATACAGCACCTGCACTAGCGATTTCGGTCCCTCCGGTACTCGGGCCACCGCTGAGACCTCCACGTCCCTGGGACCCTGCGCCTCCGGAAGCGCCGCCGATCCCTCCTGTATCGCCATTGCCCCTGCCCGCCGCCGTAGAGCCGCCTGCCCCAGCTGCGGCCGTAGCGCCACCCAACGCTGGGCTCGTCGGTCGCCTACCGTGGTCAGTCTCTCCGCCGCAAGCCGCCCACAGCACGAGGCTCCAGAGGGCAACGCACCACCGCGCTAGCCCTCCAACTTGCACGTGATTTCGGCGAATTGCGTCCATCTTGCTCTCCCGCGCACAAGGCATCGGCTGGCGCAATCTGGCGCGGGTCTCGGCCAGCCGCCAGCAAGGCCTCTTCCTGATTGATTCGATTGATACCGGACGTGCGGTCGCACGGTCTCCCTGCTCACGGAGACCGATGGCACAGTAGCCAAGCGTCCAGAAGTGTCTGCCTCGGACCATCCGCGCGGGGAAGCTCGTTACTTCCACGGCGGTGGGCCACATGGCCAGTCTAGATCGTGGTTGGGACGTTATGTTAAATATTGCAGATACAATGAAAAGGCATTAGGCGCCACCCGGTTGGCTTTCTTGGTCGCCGATTCGATGCTCGACTCGACGAGCTGACGGTCGTCGACGAGGTATTCGAGGTAGTCGAGCAGAGGTTGCCGCAGCTGCGGGGGTAGCCGCTGATCCACCTTGGCCATCAAGCGTTGCAGCACGGCTTGTGGGTGATACGTGGTCCGCGCGGCGCCAAGAGCGCTTCCCTCGGGCGCCGCCGTCCCCGAAGGTAGATGCCCGTGCTGCTCGAGCCAAGTCAGATGACGGCGCGTAACCATCTGCGCACGGTGCGTCAGCACGCATCCGTACCCGTGACCCCGCACCCTGCGACGATGCTGCTCGAAATAGTCGCCGAACAGTTTGGCGAGCTGACGCCCTATCCCGCATTTCGACGCGCCTTCGCCGCCGGGCAACGCTCTGTGCGCTAGCTCGGGACGCGACTGCAGCCACGTCAACCACGAGGGCAGATGCTTGGCTAAGGATCCGGGTCAGAATTAACTAGGCAACGGCGCTGGGCAAGCGGCAAGTCGAAGAGCTGGCAGTTCGGGCGGCGCAGGACTTCGGGGCCTTCTATGAGACGCGTCAGGTCGAACCGGAGCAGACCGAGCACTACCTAGTGCTGACCTTTGATGGCGCTGGCATCATCATGCGCAAGGAGGACTTGCGTCCGGCTACCCAGCAGGCTGCGGCCAAGTCGAAGCCCAAGCTCGAGACGCGTCTGAGCTCCGGAGAGAAGCGCAACCGAAAGCGTATGGCGGAAGTTGCGGCAATCTACTCGGTCGCGCCGTTTCCGCGCACGCCGATGGACGTGGTGCACGGGCTGAGGCCGGTGCGGGACGTAGCCAAGCGCCGTCCTCGACCGGTCAACAAGCAGGTTTCGGCGAGCGTGGAGCTCGGTGCTGAGCAGGTGATTCGGGAGAAGTTCGAGGAAGGCCTGCGCCGTGACCCTGAGCGTCGGCGCAGGTGGGTCGTGCTGGTTGACGGCAACGACGATCAGATCCGGATGGTCCGAAAAGTCGCCAAGGAGCTGGGCGTCGAGATCACGCTGGTGTTGGACCTGATGCACGTGCTCGAGTACCTGTGGAAAGCGGCCTAATGCTTCGAAACGCCGGGCAGCAAGGAAGCTGAAGTGTGGGTGGAGCAGCGCCTGCTCGGCCTGCTCGGGGGCCAGACGGCGGGCTATCTTGCCAAGGGGATGCGCCGCAACGCCAAGCTACGCGACCTGAGCGACAAGGACCGCAAGGCTGCGGATGACTGCGCGCGGTACCTGGTCAACCACCGCAAGCTTCTGCACTACGACCGCGCGCTGCGCGAAGGCCTGCCAATTGCGACCGGGGTGATCGAGGGCGCATGCCGCTACCTTGTGCGCGACCGAATGGCTGTCCCTGGCAAGTGGTCGCTC
Source organism: Polyangiaceae bacterium (assembly GCA_016929495.1). Classification (GTDB taxonomy): domain Bacteria; phylum Myxococcota_A; class Polyangia; order Polyangiales; family Polyangiaceae; genus JAFGIS01. The sequence goes on from JAFGIS010000543.1 coordinate 2,919, forward strand.
GCTGGCGCCGAAGCCGTCCTGCGACTTCGGGCCTTGTGGACCAACGATGACTTCGACGCCTACTGGGAGTTCCATTTGCAGCGGGAGTACGAGCGAACGCACCGCTCACGCTACCCTGGCGGCCGCGTCCCTGCCCCAGTCGGTCCACCAAAGCCAGCCCTCAGGCGGGTCAAATGACCGCAAAAATGTCGTTCCGGCGGAGCCGGACCCAAATCACATGTGTCCCTGCGTCGGACGGACGTGGGCAGACTCTCGGCGCCCTCGAATCAGTCGTCGCCCTTGTCGTCAGACTCCCCAGCGCCACTGGAGACGGGTTCTGCTTCATCAGCTTCGAACACCAGCTTCAACGTCTGCTTGTCCGAGCCTTCCGGCGGGGTGCCCCCCGTTACCATCAGCTTGTCTTCGGGAACCCCGCACTTGAGGGCGCTCGCTGCAGCGCGCGCCCCGCGGGCAACTCCCACTTCGAGTCCTGACTCGTACTCCTTGAGCGCACGGCTTGCGGCCTGGCCATCGGTTCCAAGGCCTTCGAGACGGACGTGCACCGCCTTGGGCATCTTGAGCGGCGCGACGGCTTTGCACACGACCTTTTTGCCGTCGCGCGTCAGATCGATTTCCTCGATCTTCTGGAGGCGTTGGTTCTGGAGGGTGACCGTGAGCGTCGAACCCGTCTTCTCCACGGTGACCATCTTCGCATTGACGTACTTCTCGAGCTCACCGCTGACCTCAGCGAAAAGCGAGTCGATCACTTTCGCGCGCTCTTGCTCGGCAGCGTCTCGGCCTTCCTTGGCTTGCTGGAGAGCGTCGCGGCCCTTGGTCGTGCTTTCGAGCACCTTGATCGTTCGCTCCAGTTTCGAACGCAGCTCCCTCGACGTGTCGCTCGCCTTGGCGTACTCGGCTCGGAGCGCAGCATGGGCCCGATGCAAGGGCCAGTACCACCCGACGACGAGTACCACGGCGAGCAGGGACACCAATCCCAGGGCCACTTTGGTTGCTTTGGACCCTTTCGAGCCAAGTTTGGCCTGGAAGGCCAGGACATCGTCTACATTCTGCGGGTTCTCGTTCGCCATTGCGTTCTCGAGTTGAGGTACCGTGTCTTGAGCTGGTTGGAAAGTCCTGACCTGGCGGGGCTCTGGTCCGCGGTTCGCACGAGTTCGCCGGCCAGGCGCGGTTTGGCTCGGCTGAAGGTCTCGACCGCCAAGATGCCGTGTGCTGGCTCGTGAGCCTAGAGGGGCAAATGTAGTGCCGGACCGCACAAGCAAGACGGTTGACCCATAGGTGAACGGGCGATTCCGATGGCGAGTGGACGCTACGGATTTGCCGCTAGTGAGAAGATTGGGTGCGTCGGCTGCAAACCCCAGTCCCGACGCATGGGCTGAGCGCTCCAGCCGTGCAGCGCTGACGTGTGACTGGCTATGCGTTGCCGAAGGGCCCGTGGTTTTCGCGGGTATTCAAAGTGTTCGACATTCGCTTCGGGTCATGTAGTGTCAAATGGCGCTTGTTGGGCGCGCTGGAGCAGAGAATGGTTGGCGATCAGGACCAGGATGGACGCGGGCCGAAGGGCTCGAGATCCGACGGAACAACCCCCGACGGCGATGGGGCTCTGCCTCAAGGGGAGTCCCCAACGAAGCCCTTCGCTTCGTCCGCTCCAGGCGGGGACGGCAGCTTCAACTCGACTGGAGACAGCTCGCTTCCGCCGCCCCCCTTCCCGGCGAAGCTGAGCGACTCTGTTCCTCTCCAACCTGCGGGCTCGGCACGTCGCGGACCAAGCGGAGTCCCATCCCTACCATCTCCCCCCCGGGACTCCATGGCCAGTCGTGAGCTGGACGCCGGATGGTCGTCGCCTGCCCCTGACTCGCCGCCCTCTGCAGCGCCCGCCGCCAACGGTGACTCGCTACCACCAGCTCCGCGGCCACGCGGCACGAAGAGGGAGACAGTAAAGACGCGCATCGGTCTCGGCGATCCTCGCTCGGCGCTCGCTCCAAAGACGAGCACCGCTGAGGGCGCAGATGATTGGATCAAGGCTCTCATCGGGGACGTCGAGCCCGCGTCCGCCCCCACGTCCGCTTCCGCTCTCGTTCTCGATCCCAAGGCCGAACCCGATCCCATAGCCGGCGTCGTACCGCCACGCAGCGGACCACCCCCGGAACAGGCTGGCAGTAGGCCGGTTGCTGGTGCAGTTCCCCCACCCCTATCCAGCCCGCCTCCCGCAGGCGATTCTCCACTCAAGGTCTCACGCCCCGTGCCGCCGCCCTCTGCTCCACCCATTGCCGAGACGGGAACACTCCCGAGGCCCTCGGCGCGCCCAGGGGCTCGTCCGAGCACGCTCCCACGGCCTGGTCGCCCGCCTGCAGCTTCGAGCAGGCCCGTGCCAGCTCGCCCGCCCGCTCCGTCGAATGGGCCCGCGCCAGCTCGCCCCGTGCCGCCGAAGCCCCCGCCTCCCTCCGAGGCGCCAGCGGCAGCTCGGCCCAGTTCCGCTGCAACGGGGCCAAGTGGAGCTCCGCCGGCACTCGCCAGCGCCTCGGAGGCAAGCTCGAAGGTGTGCAGTCCTCCCGTCGCCTTGCCTCGGCAAGAACGCGGCCAGGTCACCTCCGGGCCGTCGGTGGTCGTGTCGGACGGCGGAAAACTGCTGGATGCAGCGCCTAAGGAGCAGCGTGGCTCACGCGTGGGGCGCTGGCTCTGGACCGCGGCCGTGCTCGGCGGGCTGCTCGTCTCGGGCCATCGGCACGACGTCATCTTCGGCATTGCGAAGGCAATAGGTTTGGGAGGGGTCTATGACGCTGCGGAGAAGTCGCTCCTCGGCGGCCCGGTATTCGGTACGGTTCGGAGTGTGGACGCCTTGGTGCAAGCGCATCCGGTCGACGATCGTGACGTCAAGCTTCCAGTATCCGTAACGCGCGGTGAGGCAAAGGAGCAGTGAGGGTTGGTGGCGCTTCTGGGACCCCGTGCTGTCCACACTCTCATCGCCGCTCGGCTTTGGCTCCTGCGCGAGAACCCATGAGGGCCTAGGGGTCAGGCACAGCGCGGCTACCAGGGCAAGGCGCAGAGCCCAAGAACGACAGTCGTTCATTCGACATTTCACTCGAGGGCGACCGCAGGTACGTGTCCGGAGTCAGCTCTGATGACGCGAACTTCGGGCTCACCGCGGGGGGCAGTGTTCGCGCGCCGGCAGCAACGTGGCAACGAGCGGATCCGTTGGGCGGAGAGTCGTTGGCTCCGAAGCGGTTACGGTGTAGGTAGCAGCCAGCATGACGAGCACGCGAAACGCGGCCGTGATCTTGGTGGGCCTTGTTGCCGCAGCCAGACCCGCGGAGGCAAAGGAGCTGAGGCTCGAATGGCGCGCACCGGCCTGGTGCGCGACGAGAAGCCAGGCCGAGCAAGGGCTCGCGAGCATCGTCGGTCGGCCGGCGAGCGAGCTCGTTGGGCCGTGGCGCCGTGCCGGCGTCGCCATCACTCCGGAAGAGGGAAGCTGGCGCGTGAAAGTCGCGGTGGTCGATCGCGACGGCGGGCGCAGCGTGCGTGAACTACTGACTCCAACCTGCGAGCAGGCTCGCGATGCGGCTATCGTCATACTGGCAACGAGTCTTGTCGCCACCGAGCGGCGCGCTAGCACCGGCGTTCAGGGCTCGCCAAGCCCCGCGACCTCTGTGGACCAGGACACGGCTACGGCGAGTGGAGAGCTGGATGGTACGGCTCGCAGCTCTCCTTCCGCGGCGCGGCCTCGGGAGGAGAGTCTCAGCGGCCAGCTCGGGATCGGCTCTGGCGTGGACCTACTGACGCTGCCTCGCGTCGCCGCATTCGGCCAGCTCGAGGCGCGGCTCGAGCGCGGTGCGCTCGGGGTCAGCGCGGTTGCCCTGGCCACCGACAGCGCGGCGGCTGACGTCGCCCCAGGGATCGGAGCCCGCATGTCTCTCGCGCTAGCCGGTGCGCTGGCCTGCTACCGGCCGATGGCGAGCAACCCCGCGCCATACGGTTGCGCGGGCGCCGAAGCGGGCGTCCTGCTCGCATCGGGGTACGGCGGCACGCCCGCGCGTGACGACCAGGCGGTCTGGTACGCAGCGCTCGCAAAGGCGATGCTCCACTGGCGACTCGCTACGTGGACTGCGCTCGAGGTAGGAGCCGTTGGAATCGCGCCGCTGCGGACGCTGAAAGTGAAGCTCGGACCGAGCACAGTGCACGAGACCCCGCCCGTCGGCGTGCGGGCCTGGATCGCGACGGTGGCTCGCTTCTAGCGGATTGTCCGCGAATCGTTGCGACGGTTGACGGAAACAGCAGGGTTCCGTCACAAGAAGGACGTGTGCGCGGCACCGGCGGCAGCCTCTGCCAGAGACGAAGCGACCGATGGGCCGGCAGTCAGTCCTATCCCTGCTGAGCTCGAAGAGCGGTTCGAACGCCTCTATGGCGAGCACTTTGCCTTCGTCTGGCGCACTCTGCGTCGCTGGGGACTCGGCCATGACTGCCTGGACGACGCGGTGCAGGACGTGTTCGTTGTGGCGCTGCGTCGCGGCAAGGAGTTCCGTGGCCATTCGTCGTACCGCACCTGGCTATTCGGGATCGCATCCAATGTCGCCCGCGAGTATCGCCGCAAAGCACAACGGGCCACAGCCTTCGAGCCGATCGCGGACCCACACGACGCACGCGCTCCGAATCCATTCGACGCGCTGACCAAGGCGGAGGCCGTGGGTTTCCTGGACGAGTTTCTGAAGACGCTCGACGACTCGCGTCGCGCGGTCTTCGTTCTTGCCGAGCTCGAGCAGATGCCGGCTCCAGAGATCTCGGAGGCGCTTGGTGTCAAGCTCAATACCGTTTACTCCCGGCTACGAAGTGCCCGCCAGGCGTTCGTATCCATGATGCGCGGTCGGCTGATGGAGGTGCCGTGATGCAGTGGGACGACAGGGCTCGACGGCTGCTGGACATGGCCAGGAGCGGCCACGACCCGAGCGGGGCGGATGCCGAGCGTGTTCGCAGGGCTTTTCGGGCCCGGTGGCTCCTCGCACCGGCCCTGCTCAGCGCCAAGGCAGCGGCCGTGACAGGCCTGGGCCTCACGGCGTCCACGGTCAAGACGGTGGCGGCGATCGCCGTGATCGGTTCGGTGGGGACAGCTGCGCTGTATGGCGGCGGGGTTCGGATATTCGGGGCCCACCCAGCTGAACCGCGGCAAGCGGCCCCGGCCGATGGGGCTGCGCACCCAGGGGCCCAAGGCCTCGACGAACGCGCGCAGATCGATGCGGGCTCCACGTCTTCGGCCATCGACGTGAAAACGGCGGCGCCGCGGCCGATCCCATCGGCGACGGCAGCGCGCCGTGACAGGCCATCCCTCCGGTTCGGCGCGACCGCCCCTCCGTCGGCCCGGTCCCGTTCGACGGGCGCCCTGTCCGCCGACCTGAGCCCAGAGCTCGCTGGCCTGCGTCGAGCTCAGGAGGCACTCCATCGCGGGGAACCCTCGGCTGCGCTGGCTGCCCTGGCCCAACTCGACCAGCAGATCCCGACCGGCACCCTGGTCGAAGAGCGGCAAGCGACCGGTGCTATCGCCCGCTGTGCGCTCGGAAAGGACCGTGCGGCGCAGCGGGAGGCTTTCCTCCGACGTTTCCCCAATTCCGTCCATGCCGCGCGCGTGAATGCCGCATGCAGCAGCACCAAGCCGTGAATCCGTCGCCTGTCGAGACGGAAGTCCCCCCTTCGGCTCACTAGTGACTCGAGGACATCGTGAATCCATTCGACAACGGTTGCGCATACGCCCGCCACACTCGACCGACTCTGGCGTGGCTCCTCGTTCCGTGCTGGATCGGGTGTAGCTCGAGAACGCTCGACGTGGGCGAGCTGCCTGATGCCAGCGTTGCCCAGTCAGGCGCCGGCGTCACGACGGGAGGGAAGACCGAGGCAGGGGATGCTAGCGGTGGCTCGAGCGAAACAGCGGGCGGTCGCATGGGCGGCTCGGAAAGCACGAGCAGCGGCGGAGCCGAGTCCCTCGGCGGCCGCGACGCTGGCTCGGAAACCACAGATGGCGGCGCCGCGCCTGCCGGCGGCCGCGACGCTGGCTCGGAAACCACAGATGGCGGCGCCGCGCCTGCCGGCGGCCGCGATGCCGGATCGGAAGCCGCCAGTGGAGGCAACGCGCCCACCGGCGGTCGCGATGCCGGATCGGAAACCGCCAGCGGAGGCACCGCGCCTACCGGCGGCCGCGATGCCCGCGATGCCGGCTCGGAAACCCCAAGCGGAGGCAACGCGCCCACCGGCGGCGCTGGAACGACTGGCGAAATGGGAGGCGCCGCCGCTACGGACAGCGGCGGAACCACGGCAACCGGGGGCCAGGAGCCGAACGGATCCGGCGGTGGCCCGCCTGAAACTTGCGATTCGACCTTGGAGTACGTCGGCATGTACGAAGAGGGCGCCGTTGACGTGTGTACCTTCGACCTGGTCTGCGACCAGGTTGGGTGCGGCACGCTCAACGGCGCTCTCGACCGCTGCGGCAACCAGCGAACGCAATGCAGCGCCAATACCGATTGTCCCAGCGGCGAGGTGTGCGCGCCGCTCGCCGCGTTCAACACGGGCACATCGGCCTGCGGCGCCCCATACTGCGTACTGAACGACGGGTGCGTGTGCGGGCCGAGCCCGTGCGGGAGCTTCGATGCATGGTGTACGCCCGTACAGAACGTTCCCGAACCGTGCACGGAAGAGCCCACTACGCAGATTGCCGAGCACATGGTGCTTATTCTTGGCCGCACGGTGCCGTCCCAGGTGGCTCCCGAGCTCCTAGACCCGCAGCTTCAGTGCCTCGAACGCTATCGCGACGGCCTCGCTCCGAGCGGCCGGTTCTGCCAATTTCTCTGCGGTTCGCTGCAGCCCGCCGATTGCGAGAGCTGGTGTGAACCGGATCCCGAAGCGGTGTACGACGAGATCGTCTCCCTCCTGCTCGACAGCGAACCGCCGCTCGATACGACGCCGCTCGAGGTGGCCATGCAAGGGCTGTAGCCGTGGCACGCCGGGCGGATGCGCCGCGCGGCGGGTGCATCGAGCTTTCAAGAACAGAGGACGGACCAGCCCCTGGGACGAGAAGCCTAGCGTCGCCAACTCGGGATCAGAGTCAAGACCGAGTCTCCGATCGGGCGTGCACGAGTTCACGCTGCTTGTCGAGTGCGACGTTTCATCGGCGTTCGAGTCCCTCCGCAACCAGAACCGTGCGAGACCTCCTGGCAGGTCTCTCGAGAACTCGAGGGCACGCCTCACCGTGTCGGCCCCCGGACGATGTCAGGCTACGGCTTCTTCACGCATTCCCCGCCCCGGGCGGTGCACTGCCCTAGCCCTGTGCACACCACGGCCTCCTTGCAGTCTTCGTCGCTCGAAGCAGCGCAAGCCCCGTACTCGAACGTGCATTTGCCGTATCCCTCGCAGGCCTCGGAGGCCTTGCAGTCTTCGGTGTTGGTCGCGATGCACTTGCCCCCCTTCGCGGAGCAACCCCCCACCTTCTTGCAGGGTGTGGAGCGCTTGCAGTCGTCGTCCGAAGCGGCTACGCATTTCCCGTCCTTCCACGAGCACTGCCCACGTGCCTTGCACTCGGCGGATGCTGCGCACTTCTTGCCGGCCTCGATGTCCGCTGGTTTCTGGCACGTCTGATCCTCGGCGCAGGTCAGCCCTTCGGCACACTCCTCGGCCGCACTACACTTGCCCCCTTGTTTGACCCTGGGTGCCTGCACCTGGCCTTCCGTGCTTTCGTCACACCCCACGGCTGCCACGAATACCGAGAGCCACAGTCCTGCGCATCTTGCCATTGCTCGCATGGCGCGCATTGTCACGGAGGCCGGATTCAGAGGCAACCGGAACGGAGTACGGGTCGCATGGGACGTGGACAAACGGACTGCCCTCTTCCTCGGAGCCAGCGGCATGTCCCGATCCCCCGCGAAGGTGTGCCCCTCGGAGCTGGGGGGTGGACCCATCACAGATGGGGTGCCCATTGAAGAGCCAGCAGGCTGGATAGCCAGTTGAAGCGGTCCACATCGGATAGCGGGCCGTAGATGAGGTGATGGGCCGACATCCGCGCCTCGATGTCGACACATCCGAGGTCGCAGAGGTGAGCGTGGAGCTTCCGGCCGGCAAAGGGATCGAAACCGACCTGCTTCTGCGCGGCGAACATGGTCGGATGGGCTCCCGATCTTCGCGGCCGCGTTCGAACCCTGTGTACTGCATCGAGAACGTCACTCGCCCCGTAGCCCGGAGCGGAGCTGTGAATCACAGCTTCCTGGACCTCGCTTCGCGATGTTTCGTCATGTACGGGATTTCTCCGGAGTCTTCCAGTTCCCTTGGCAAGATACTCGCCTCGACTGGCTCTTCGCGCACATGTCGGACGCGGCCGAAGCCCACGTCGCCGCCCTACTGGTCGGCGCCGGAGCCGGCGAGCAAGCGACTCCCAAGACCCACGGGGGCAATCTGACCGGCGCGATCGCAGCGAGCAGCACCACGATATCGACCGCGTTCGCTCTTCGAATCCTCCTGCCCGCGTGACGCCGCGCAAAGCACGAGCGAGTCGCGCGGCGTGGGGTCCGGAGCCCGAAGCGCACGAACGGGCAAGAAGTAGTACAATGTGGTCCGAGGCACAGCGCATGAGAAGTCGGCTCGTGGCCCTTTTGGGTGTTCTGGTCGTCGCGTTCGTTGGGGGGACGGCGTGTGGTCCGAACGAAGACAGTCGAGACAAGGGCGGCGAAGCGACAGGGGGCGCCTCGAACGGCGGCCGTTCGTCGAACGGCGGTGCAACAGCGGATGGCGGGAGCTCCTCGGAGGGGGGCGCATCGGCGGAGGGAGGCTCGTCCGCACGCGGCGGCGCTTCGGATTCTGGCGGATCGCCTCCCACCGGCGCCGCAACGGGCAGCGGCGGTACGCCAGACGGCGGCATGGCGGGCAGCGGCGGGGGCCGATCGCCTGGTGGCGGCACAGCGGCGAGCGGCGGCACAGCGGCGAGCGGCGGCACAGCGGCGAGCGGCGGCACAGCGGCGAGCGGCGGCACAACGGCGAGCGGCGGCACAGCGGCGAGCGGCGGCACGCTGAATGGCAGCGGGGGCGGATCGCCGAGTGGCGCCGCGGCGGGCAGTGGAGGCGCGGCCGGCAGCGTGGGTATGGCGGGCAGTGGCGGCACGACAGGAGACGGCGGGACCGCAGGAGTGTCCGGCTGCGTCGGCTGCACGTTCATGGGCGACAACACCGTGCGCATCGGAGCCAGCATGGAGGACGAGACGGCATCCGCGGCACCCTTCGACGCCAGGTACCTCTACCTGGCGGGAGTCCTGCCCGCGGCGGGCGACTGCGAGTCGTGCTCGAGCTCCTGCGGGGACTGGTGGGGCTGCTGGCAGGACTGGGCGCAGCCACCGGGACAATACGTGACTTCCTTCTTGGAGCGCGCCGAGTCCGCGACGTGGCGGGGCGATCCACGTCCCCAGATCCCGCTCATCACCTACTACACCGAGCTTCAGGCATCGGGGCTCGATGAGGGGGAGCCCCAGGTGGCGGGACTCAACGACGCGGCCTTCCTCGCTCGCTACCTCAACGACTGGCGTCTCGTCCTGCAACGGATCGGGAATCGGCGGGCGATGCTGCACATCGAGCCTGATCTCTGGGGGTACGTCCGCTTCGTGGACTCCGACCCGCACCGGGTGCCCGCGCAGGTCACGACGGCCAACCCGACCGATTGCGCGGGCCTGGAGGATTCGGCGGCGGGCTTCGCTCGCTGCATGATCAAGATGGTGCGCGATTACGCGCCGGCCGCCACCGTCGGGCTTCATGCGTCGGCCTGGCTCATCAGTGTCCCTGGAGACGGCCCGGACACGGGAGCCTTCATGGAGGAGCTGGGCGCAGGCGAAGGCGACTTCGTCGTCTCGGACACCGCCGACCGTGACGCGGGGTACTACGAGTCACAGGGCCGCGATAGCTGGTGGCACGACGACGCGGATGCGCTCGCATACCTTGGCTGGGTCCGCGACGTCGCTGAGACCATCTGCCGACCGGCGATCATCTGGCAGATCCCGGTCGGGAACATGAACCTGAACAACACGCCCGACCACTGGCAAGACACGCGCCTCGACTGGCTCTTCGCGCACATGTCGGACGTGGCCGAAGCCCACGTCGCCGCCTTGCTGTTCGGCGCCGGAGCCGGCGAGCAAACGACTCCCGAGACCGACGGGGGCAATCTGATCGCTCGGACGACGGCCTACCGGGAAGCGGGCGCAACGAGCATCTGTCCATGAGCGTATCCTGCGGCGGCCGCCAAGCGTAGCCAGTACAGGCGGCGCGAGCGGCCTGAGCGGCGGAGCGTTCGGCAGACAGCACGGCAGTGCGGGCACATTGCCATTTCCGACCATTTCTCCGAGTGGGCCAAGTTGGGCCTACCGTTGGGAATGCTGGAAGAGGCCAAGCTCCTAGTTGAGGCGCAGGACAGCACCGGGACCATCGCTTTCACTACGGCGACCGTCGTCGTCGAATGAGCGAGGGCCCGCGATCGGTCCGTCGCTGGCATGAACCGGCCTGCTGCGCGCTGCAGCGCTTGGCGCTCCGGCACCAGGTCACAACGCGGGGCATGCAGAAGTTGGGCCCTGCCGAAGTACCTGCCTCGGCGCAGAAGGCAAGGCGAGCCGGGGCGAGTGGATGTCATCATGATACCGGTCACGTGAATGTCAGTACACGGCGGGTGCCCGGCGGCTCATGTTGGCGCGAACATGCTGGACCATCCACTCTAGGCACGCTTCGTATCGTGGTCGAGGTGGATCCGGAGCGCCTTTTCGGTCAAACTGAGCCGGTCCTTGAGGGGCTCGAGTCCCCCCCAACGAATCGACACTAGAATGAGAGCAAGCTCGCTTTTCGGAACTTCTGTGGTGTTGTCTGCTTGCTGGGCGTTCTGCGCCTGCGACGCCACCGGTGAACCCGACATCGCGCAGGGCGGCAACGCGAGTGACGCGGGCGGCAGGCCTACGGCAGGAAGCGGTGGCGTTTCGGCCTCGTCCGCCACGGGAGGAGCGCCTATTCAGCACGGCGGCTCGTCCAGCAGCTCCGAGGCCGGAGGCTCGTCCGCCGTGGACGGCGGCAACTCGGGCGATGGCGCTGCCGGCAGCTCGTCGAGCCCCCTCGGCGGCGCTCCACCGAGTGGAGGGACATCGAGCACGGGTGGGACGGATGGGCCGGGTCCTTCCGGTGGGGTATCGAGCGGCGGCGCAACGGTGGCTTCCGGCGGGCAACCGAGCGGCGGCGGGCTCTCGAACCGCGGTGGCGCTGAGCCGAGCGGTGGGACGTCGAACCGCGGCGGCGCTCGGTCGAGCGGCGGCACCGGGCCCGGGGGCGGCACGTCTGCAACCGGTGGCACCTCCGCGAACTGCACAGACATCGTGCCGCCGGGCAACGACTCTTGTGCGAACGCGGTCGAATGGGGTTGGTGCACGGCGGACTGGATCGGCGACTACTGTGCTGCGACCTGTGGCAGGTGCGGCAGCACCTCCAGCGGCGGGACCGGGAGCGGCACCGGTGGATCGGCAACGGGCGGCGGCTCTGCCTCTCCCACCGGCGGCACGGGTTCAGGCAACCTGTCCGTGCCGCGGCTCAACGGAGGTCAACAAGCCTCCACCACTCGCTACTGGGATTGCTGCAAACCGTCCTGCGCGTGGCGAGCCAATGCCGGGGGCAAGAACCCCGCCACCACGTGCGGCAAAGACGGCAACAGCACGGTGGGTGAAGACGCGAGGAACGCTTGCGAATCCGGTGGCACCGCCTTCCAGTGCAACTGGGGCGTTCCCTGGCAGGTAGGCCCGTCGCTGTCCTACGGGTACGTGGCGTTCAACTCGGGGGGCTGTGGCACGTGCTACCAGCTCGACTTCCCCAACGGCAAGACCATGATCGTGCAGGCGATCAACATCGGCGCCATGTCCGGCAGCAACTTCGACCTGCTGATTCCCGGCGGCGGGGTCGGGGCCATGAACGCCTGTACCCAAAACGGCGCCATGTGGGGCAACGTCGATGCCGGCGTACAGCACGGCGGCTTCCTCGCCAGCTGCGGTCCCAACATGTCGTGTATCACCGACATGTGCAGGAATGCATTCGGGAGCAATGCCGCGTTGATGGCCGGCTGC
>JAFGIS010000544.1 GCA_016929495.1 Polyangiaceae bacterium
ACGTCGTACAGCCAGAGCCTCGGCTCCCGCAGGGTGCCGGTGGACCAGACCGCGTACCGCCCGGTGGGCGAGACGACCACGCCCCAGGCGCCGAAGTCCACCACGAGCTCCGGCGACGCGCCTTCGGGCTCGAAGGCCACGGTCCCCTCCCGCGGGTGGTGATACCAGCTCCCGCGACGGTCCGAGCGGACGCAAAGGCCAAGGTCGTCGTCCCACGGACGCTCCCAAACGCGCCGACCAGAGCCGGGCTCCAACCCGCCGCGACGCCAGGCGTGCACCTCGTCGTGACCGAAGTGCAGCGCGACCGGCGCGTCACTCCAGCCGCGCGGCCCGCGGTACTCCACGTCCAACGTCTGGAGCCCCGACGACCCGTCCGTGGCCACCACGTAGAGCCCAACCCCCAGCCGGCCGGAGGCGGCGACCCAGCGCCCGTCCGGGCTGAGCCGCGGCGACACGAGGAACGGCCCGTCCGGGTTCAGCCGCTGCCAGCGCTCCGGCGCTGCGAGCCGCAGGGGGCCGGTCTCGGCCTGGGCGGGCTGCGTCTGCGACACGGCCGGATCGCCGCTGGGGGGAGACTGACAAGTCGCGACGAGCGCCAGCGCGAGCGGCGCCACGCTCGTGAGCCACCGCGACCGAAGCGAGGTTGTACCGGAGGAACGATTCATGCCGTCTCCACGAACCCTTCGCGACGCTGCTGCGGATAGCCTTCGCGCATGGAGCCCCATTCAAGTATCCGCAGGCGGGAAACGCCGGTCAAGCGAAAGCGCGAGCCCCTCACCCCGCTCGACGCCAGGATCCGGCCGGGCCCCAATCCGAAGCTCGAGCTGGCGAGGCGCCTCTGGGACCTGGGCATGAGCGACATGACCGCCAACCCCTCCAAAACCGTGGTCCTGGCGCCGCCCCTCATTGTCACCGAGGGCGAGCTGGACGAGGGGATCCGGATCCTGGACCAGGCCCTGGAGGTCGTGGACCGTCACTGCCGCTGATCCGCGTCCCCGCACGAGATTCGTTTCGTCCCGGTCCGACGACGGTGTATCGTGTGTCCCGGCCTGTCCACCGTGGGGGAAGCCAGGTCACGCAGGATACCCTGGCTGCCCGCACTCGCGCTCGTCGTCGGCTGCTCGGACGACGACAGCGCGGAGAACAACAACACCCAGAACGACAACAACCCGCCCGGCCTGTGCGGCGACGGGTACCTCGAAACCGGCGAGTAGTGCGACAATGGCACCGAGAACAGCGACACGCTGCCGGACGCCTGCCGCACCGACTGCCGGCTGGCCCGGTGCGGCGACGGCGTCGTCGACACGGGCGAGGTGTGCGACGATACCAACAGCAGGAACGAGGACGGCTGCCTGACCGCGTGCATCGGCCCCGACGACTGCTGCGTGCCCAACCTCTGCGGCGACGGGCACGTGAACCGCTCCCTCATGGGCGGGGTGCCGGTGGAGGCCTGTGACGACGGCAACACGGTGGACGGCGACGGCTGCCGCGGGGAATGCGGCCAGGATATGACGCTCTGAGGCAACGGCCTGCCGGACCAGGGCGAGGCGTGCGACGAGGGCGCCATGAACTCGAACACCGCGCCCGACACCTGCCGCACTGCGCTTTCCCTGATGGATTCTCCATCATGCAGCGGAGTCCTTGATCACGCGTCGCAGCTTGCGAATAACCTCGCGCTCGTCGAGGGCTTTCAAAACAGTCTCCGCCGCCCGCTGAGCCTCTGACTTCTCGCGGTCGCGAAGAAAGCTGCGTAACGCCTGGTTGATGGCCACTTGATACCGAGGACCCCCGAGAAACGCCTCCGCCTTGAAAACCGCGATGATGTCCTGGTCGAGGCTTATTGTGACACGCTGCGTCGGAAGCTTCGTGCTTGTGGGATCTGCAACCTGACGTGCTGGCTGCCAGCCCCGCCGTCGAGATACGTCGTTGGGCATCTCTGCCGCAATCTCCTTACTTTTTCCTTTCTTGGTCATACAGGTTCTGCTCCTTCGCCGTGGCCCTTCGTGCACCGAAGATTCGAATGACCACGGACGTTCTTGTGCTTCGTTCCATAGACCACGTGACGAGCAATGCTCCCCGCAGGCTCATGCCGATGCGCAGCCACCTGTCCTCGTGATCCGAGTGTTCTTCGTCAAAGGCCTCGATGGCACACGAGTCCATCCAGGTCGTGGCGGCCTCCTCGAATGTTATCCCGTGGTTCCGTACGTTCAGTTCATACTTGTCCAAGTCCCAGGTAAACGCCAGTCTGCCTAGCTGGAAGTGGCTGCTCGATGCCATTTGTGTATATTCGCACAAAAATGCACACGATGCAATTCACGCTCCCGGACTGTGTCTCGGATTCCTCGGCGAGGGGCGTTGCCCCCATGTGTGGAGACACCTGGCTGTCCAGTCCTGAACCCAACAAACAGCGGGCGGAAGATTCGAGGTGAAACTCCGCTTGAGCTTTGGCACCAGGGCTGAAGAGAGGGCTCCGGCAGTTACGTCACCTGCGCGCCTTTGTGGTTCCGGGACCCGACTCTGGTGCGTCAAGGAGGCCGTGGCCAAGGCCCTCGGCCTCCGCCTCGCCGCCCCGGCCCCGCCGGCTGAGCCGATCCACTTCTTCAACAGCGGCCGACTCGACTCCTGCCACTTTGACCCGGCCTGATCCGACCTCCTCTCAGTCCGCGTCCCAGGCGGCCGACTCGACTCCCATCACCGCGCCCGGTCCTGATCCCACCTCCTCTCAGTCCACGGCCCAGGCGACCGATTCGACTCACATCACCGCGCCCGGTCTTGATCCCTCCGCCTCTCCTGGTCCCGGCTCGAACAAACCGCCTCTCCCTCTTCCTGTCCCCGGCATCCCGACCCGACGACCGGACCGAGCGCACCGGCCAGGCCGACCGCACCGCATTCGAATCCCCGAGCACGACCG
>JAFGIS010000545.1 GCA_016929495.1 Polyangiaceae bacterium
CCGAACACGCAGCAGACCACGCCAAAGGCGACGCCGAAAACGCACCCTCGCCCGCCGAGGGGTGCGTTTTCGGCGTCGCCGCCGCGGGTGGCAAACTGATTGGTGCTCTGGTGCATCGTTTCACTTGAAACGATGCCAAAAAACGAGGGGTGCCGCGGCACAGACGAGTGGGTTTGGGGCCGGAAGCGCCGCCTTCACCCAGCTGGGGGCGGCGCTTCCGGCCCTCAACTCAATCGAAACGCGGCACCAGGCCCGGCATACTCCTTGCTCGGTGGGGTTGCGTGACGATCGCCCTACAAGCGGCCACGTTGTCGCCGTGGCTCTCCGGTCTCCAGACCGATGCCGGTGGCCGCTCGGCGCTGGCACGGACCGCTTCTGCAGCCGAGCTACAGCTGACCAAACCGGTCCGCACGCGCATGACGACCGCGCAGGCGGCGCAGCACATCGAAAGGGCGTGGGAACGGGTTTTCGGCGAGCCGGCACCCGAGCGAGCGGTCGCGTTGTTGACGGCTCAGTGGGCGCACGAGACGGGCGGCGGCGCGTCCATGTACAACTACAACTTCGGCGGGATCAAGGGAACCGGCCCCGGAGGACTCTCGGTCTCCCAACGCACGACGGAAGGGTGGGGCGAGACGGAACGACGGATCGTCGACCGGTTCCGTGCCTACCAGACGCCGGAAGAAGGGGCCGAGGACTACGTGCGCCTTCTGGCGCAGCGCTACTCGGGCGCCGTCGACGCGGCTCGGGCCGGAGACGCTTCCGGATTCGTCCACGCTCTGAAGTCCAGGGGCTACTTCACGGGCAACGAGGACGCCTACCTCGCGTCGGTGACCCAGTTGGCCAACCAGGCGCTGGCCGCTCGCGGAGACGACACGGCCGCGCTCGAGTCCTTCCCGACGCTCGCCCGAGAACGGTACGCGGCGGCGCCCGAAGCGATGTCGCGAGTCTGGGAGCAGACCGGCACGGCGGGCTTCGATTCCGAGATGACGCTCGCGCGCCTGCTGCGAGTCACCGACGAGCTCAGCCGCGCGGCTCTGCGCATCAGCGTCGAGAGCGAGCGAGGTGAACAGCGCCATGGCTGATGCGATGCTCTGCACACCCGTTCTGACTGCGGGCTGTTGTGGGTCGGTGTCGCACGGCCGCCCGGGCGTGAGGCTGGACGCGCCGGCCCAGGGCAGGCGACCAGCCCGCTTCGGGCGCGAGATCCGGTGCAATGCGCGCTATCGACCTCGTTTTCACACCTACAGAACCTCGGCCTGCTGCCGTCCATAAGTCGTGTCGTCCATCATTGGCCTGCTCGTCGTCTTCGGAGCCGTACTTGGCGGATTCGCCATGGCGGGCGGGCCGTTCCTGGTGCTCATTCAGCCGAGCGAGTTCGTCGTCATAGCGGGCGCTGCGGCGGGTGCGCTCATCGTGTCTGCGCCGGGGAAGGTGGGTCGTCGCGTGTTGGCGGCGTTCCGCAAGGGATTCCAGAGCGCCGCTCCGCAACGCGGGGACTACATCGATCTCTTGAAGCTGCTCTACCAGGTCTTCCAGCTCGTGCGGCGGGAAGGCGTGTTGGCGCTGGAATCTCACGTCATGGACGTCCAGCAGAGCGAGATGTTCCGGAAGTACCCGAGCATCCTCAAGCGGCACGAGGCCCTGGTGTTTCTGTCCGAGGGCCTGCGACAGATGGTCGACGGCTGTACGGTCGACGAGCTCACGCAGATGTTCGATGCCGAGCTCGAAACTCTGGAGAGCGAGGAACACCAACCGATTTCGCTGTTGCGCGCCACGGGAGATGCCCTGCCCGGACTCGGGATCGTGGCGGCCGTGCTCGGCATCATCCTGACCATGGGCCAGCTCAACGGCACGCCCGAGGAGATCGGGCATCATGTGGCCGCCGCGCTGGTGGGCACGTTCCTCGGCATCCTGCTGTGCTACGGCGTGCTCGGACCCATTGCGACGAGCGTCGAGATGCAGGCCCAGGCCAACACACGCTACTTGACCGTGATCAAGAACGGCCTTCTGGCAGCCGCGCGTGGCGCCAACCCGGCCATCGCCATCGAGCTGGCACGGCGTGCCATCTTCAGCGATGAGCGTCCGAGCGGTGAAGAGCTGGAGAAAGCGTTTGCCGAACTGAGGAGCGGCTGACGTGCGGGACGCCAAGGTCATCATCATCACGAAGAAGGCCAAGGGACACGCCGCCCACCATGGCGGCGCGTGGAAAGTGGCCTACGCGGACTTCGTGACCGCGATGATGGCGCTGTTCATCGTGCTGTGGCTCATTTCGCAAACGGACCAGTCGACCCGCCAGAAGTTGTCGGAGTACTTCCGTACGGGCATGTTCTCCGGAGCGCCGTCGGTCGTCATGGGCGGATCGGGCGTGAACAAAAAGGGTTTCCTGGACGGCCGGAGCGGCACACTCGAGCTTCAACGGACCACGCTCGCGAGGTCCGCCCAACGCGTCAAGCAAGCGCTTCTGGTTGCGGCCGAGAAGTCGCCCGAACTCAAGCGCCTCCAGCAGCACGTGGAAGTGCACACGACCGAGCAGGGGCTACTGATACAGATCATCGACAATCGGGATGACGTGCTGTTCGACCTGTCGTCGGCTGCACTCAAGCCCGACCTCAGGAAGCTGCTCGAGACGATCGGTCCCATTCTCGGCAACCTCGACAATGCGCTTCAGGTGCACGGGCACACGGACGCGCGGCCGTTTCCACGCGGCTCCACGCGCACCAACTGGGAGCTGTCCTTCGAGCGCGCCGACAACGCCCGCCGCGTCCTGGAGCAGTGCGGCGTGCGCAAAGGGCAGATCGCGGGCGTCTTCGCCCACGCCGACACGGCCCTGCGGGTTCCCGACAACCCGCTGGCCGATGAGAACCGTCGTTTGGCGATCCTGGCCGTGGCCTGGGGCTCCGAGCACCCGGCCTTGCACGGCGTCGAGCCCAAGACCAATCCGCTCCAGCCAACGACTCGTACGAGCACTACCGCCAGCCGGGCGAAGCGCAGCGAGTCGACGCTCTGAGCATTTTCGCGTCCGTTTTGCGCGACGTCAGCCGTCCGTCTCATCGGGAGCATCCGCTGCAAACGGACGGCTGATCGCCCCGCTGCCCTACGGCTCGACCGCCTCGAGCGTGGTCGACGCCGCGGTCGTCTTCTGATCCGGCTGGTAGTACGGGTAGACGACGGCACCGCCGTCGGCCGCCTTCACGGGCATGATGGCGCTGATACGGTAGCTGATCCGCTGCACTTTCGCGGCGGCGAGCTGCGTCAGGTACAGATTCAGCTGCTTGCCCGTGGTCTCGTAGTGAGACAGCGTTCCGGCCGCCACGTACTCGTCGAGGTCCTCGGTGACCACGCCGAACCCCGGCGGGATCCCGATCGTCACGAGCACCATGTTCGTGGTGTTGCCTGCGACGTTCTCGACCGATACCGTGGCCGTGGCGGTTTCGTTCACGTACAGGGTCGTCTTGTCGTAGCTGATGCTGACCCCGAGCGGACCGGCGGGCTCGGAGACCTCGGTCCACGGGATGTTGTGCGAGGCGACCAGGTTGTAGCTGACCTGCCCTGTTCCCACGAACGTCAGACGAACGTCGTGGTCGCCCGTGGTGGCGCGCGCGCCCAGGTCCACGGTGGTCATGACGTCGCTCTGAGCCTCGGTGAGCTCGACCGTCGTGAACGCTTCTCCGTCGACGTCGACCTGGAGGCTGCCCACGGCGCCTTCGGTGCCCTTGCTGGCTGCGAGCAGGAGCGTGCGCAGCGTCCAGATGGTGGCTTGCGTGGATCCGTAGTTGCCGAGAGCGCCCTTGTTCGACGCGAGATACTGCAGTGCTGCGTTCACTGTGCTCCCGTAGCCGCCGGCCAGCAGCATGGCGTGCGCCACCAGGGCGGTGGCGTTCATGTCCGCGTCTGCGCCTTGACTGTAGAAGCAGGTCTGCGTTTCTCCGGTATCCCACGAGACCTTGTCGCCGTCCGTCTTTTTGGTCGAATCCAGGTGCTCGAGGATCTGTCCGAGCAGCGCATCGCTCGGGGCTGCGATGGCCAGCGCGTTGGCCACCATACCCAGGGTGTAGGCGTCCTCGCTGTCGAGGTCGAGAGCGCCTTTGATGTAGGTGATGCCGCGGTCCATCGCCGAGCCGGTCGTGCCGGCCGTGGCCAGGGACCACACGACGAAGGCGGTGTTGCGCACCGTGCTCGTGTGGAAGCTGAAGAACTCCGTTTGGCCGCCTGGCCACGAGCCATCGGCGGACTGCTGCTCCACGAGCCAGTCGCGCGTGCGCGTGATCATGGCTTCGTCCACGTCGTGAACCTTGGCCATGTCCACGAACTCCATGAGCCCGAACGCCGTCACGGACAGATTCGGGCCCCCGTCCTGCGTGCCGAACCAGGAGTAGCCGCCACCCGGGTGCTCGAAGGTGAGCAGGCGCTGGTAGCCGGTGGAGATGAGCGACTCGGCCTTCATCTGGATTTCCGTCGTGATCTGGCCGGTGGCCTGCATGTAGTCCGTGACCAGCACGTTGGGCCAGGTGCTGGAGGTGGTCTGCTCGAAGCAGCCCGTCGGCTCCTGGAGCATGCTGTCCATGCCCTCGACCACCTGCGACAGGTAGGCGGGGTAGACATTGAGGTAGAGCTCCTCGGATCCGGGAATGGCCGTTTCGGGGAAGCTGGCGGCCAGGGTGGTTTCGCCCGGCTTGAGCGAGCCGGAGCGCGCGGTGGGCATGGCCTTGCCGTCGGGGATGACCCGCACCGTGCGCGCCACGGCATCGGAGCGGCTCTGGCCGTACGCGCGAACCGTCAGAGTCCCGACGCCTACTTCCTCGACGCGCACCGGGAAGCGCACCCCGGTCACTTCGCCGGGCGCGAGCGTCAGCGAGCGGCTGGTCGCTCCGAGCGGCGTGTACCAATCCGCGCTCTCGAGCTCGAGCGAGACGGTCTGCTCGGCGTCGAGGTAGTTGTAGACGGCGATCGGGAAGCTCACCTCGTCGCCGCGCGTCAGGGTGGCGGGGAAATCGATGTCCACGAAGAAGTCCTGGAATACGGTCACTCCGCCTTCCAGGCTTCCGAGCTTGCCGCTCT
Organism: Polyangiaceae bacterium; assembly: GCA_016929495.1. Classification (GTDB taxonomy): domain Bacteria; phylum Myxococcota_A; class Polyangia; order Polyangiales; family Polyangiaceae; genus JAFGIS01. The sequence goes on from JAFGIS010000545.1 coordinate 5,059, forward strand.
GGCTGTTGGCCATGGCGGTGACGCGCCATTCGGTGATGCTGTCGGCCAGGGGCACCTCGATCGTGGCCTTGCCGTCCGGGCCCGTGATCACGGCCGGATCCACGAACAGCGTTTCCGGGAAGTCCTTGCGGACCCTCGGCTCCTCCCCGGTCCCCGATTGTGTCGACCCGGTGGCTGTGCCCGTGCCGGTGGCAGCGCCCATGCCCTCGGGTCCAACGGCCGCCGCGCCACCGCTTGCCGCCCAGTTGCCCGGCACCGCGCCGTCGGCGTCCTCCAGCTCGCCGCCTCGGGTCGGTACGAAGCTCTGTACGTCGACCCCGAGATCGCTCCAGGCGATCGTGACGATCACTTCGTCGCCGGTCCCGGTGCGTTCGTCCGGACCCGCGCTGGTGAGCACCATCAGCTGGTCGTAGCTACCCGCTGCCGTCGTGTAGAGATTGCCCCAGAAGTCATAGGCCTGAACGCGAGCGCGGACGGCTTCCGACAGGGCGGTTGCGTAGTACTCATCGATTGAAGAGCAGTAGTAGCTCGACGCTGTACACCCGCTCGCCTCGAGCTTCTGGCCTTCTTCGGTGACCACCGGCGCGAACTCCTTGGCCAGTCGTTGGCCCTCGGCTTGGAGGTAGGTCGAGAGTTGTCCTTTGGCATCGGTGATCACGTCCGGCCAGCTGCTCGCCTGCAGCCCCGTGATGCTCGTGCCGCCGACCGAAGCGAGCACGGCCTCGGTGCGCTGCTGGGCTGCCGCGGCCTGGTCTTTGTCGTTGGCGGCGGTCTGTTCGAACAGCAAGTCCGACAGATCGCCCTGCGGCGGGTGGATCTCGTACTGAGGCTCGGCGTACGCGTCTTCGAGCTCGAAGTGCGTCTTGAGCAAGCCCGGCTTGGCGTCGATGAGCGCGTAGATCGCCTCGTCCACCACCTGTACGCCGAGCGCCGCGACGGCGGGATCGCCCTGGTCGTCCTCTACGGAGAAGGTCAGCTCGGCCGACTCGCCCGGCTCGTACTGCTTCTTGTCCGTGGCCAGGTCGATCTTGAGCGACGACGCGTTGCGTGCGAAGAAGGAGCGGCCCGCCCGGACGATGTTGCCGTCCTCGTCGACGACGTACGCCTCGATCCGGTTGCTGCCGACCAGCGTCGCATCGAGCGGAGCCGTGAAGTGTGCGGACCCGTCCTCGGCTTGCAGGGTGCGCATGTCCACGGTCTGGCCGTCGTTGATCCAGTCGACGTAGACCAGCGGCGAATCGGCGCTGGAGACCACCTCCACCTGCACGGAGTCGCCGATCCGGTACACCGAGCGATCGGTGCGTACGATCACGTGCTCGCCGCCAGTCTGCAGGTTGAAGGTGAACGACTGGCTCACGGGCTTCCCGTCCGGAGGCGTGGCCGTCGCCGTGAGCGAGGCTACGTCCGTCGGCTTCCAGCTCACCTCGGCCTGGCCATACTCGTCGGTTTCGGCGCTGAGCTCCGTCTGGCCGTCGGACAGGACCACTTGGGTCTCCGCGAGGGGAGCGCCCTGGGGATCGCTGGCGAAGATCAAGAGCACGTTGTCGACGCCGGGCACGAGCTGTCCGGCTTCCGGCACGATGGAGAGATCCACGGCGTTCTGCGCCAGGGTCACGAGCTGTTCCTGCACGACCTCCTGCCCAGCCGCGTCCGTGGTCGTGACGCGCAGATTGACGAGCGCCTTGCCCTGCTCCAGAGGCAAGCCCACGAGCGACGAGGGCAGCTGTACCGAGAAGTCGAAGACACCGTCGGCATTGGTCTTGCCCTGGACCTGCCGGAACACGGTCTCACCGATATCGAGCGTGCTCGCCTCGACGAGCACGTCCGCGTCGGCCACGGGCTTACCGAAGAAGTAGCCGGCGTCGACGGCGGCCTGCAGGGTTTCTCCGGGCGAGTACCAGGATTGGTCCGGGGTGATGCTGACTCGGAACTTCGGAAGCGCATAGCGCGCGACCTCGACCGTTCGTTCCGTGGGGTGTCCGTCGACCGTGGCCCGCACCTTGAACGTGCCCATGTTGAGCACGGAACCGAGCTGGAAGCGAGTGGCGGCGATGCCATAGCTATCGCTCTTCAGCGTCCGTTTCATGATCTTGTTGCCCTTGCCGTCCTCGAGCTCCAAGAGCACCGATTCCTTCGCGACCGGCTCGTTGGCGGGCGGCATGAGCGTGAGCGTCCTGAAGTAGACGTTTTGTCCCGGCTGGTAGATGGGCTTGTCGGTCGTGAGCAGCACCTTGGCCCCGACCTCCTCCACCTGGAGGGTACGCGAGACCTGGGCCTCGGTCGCTTCGGCCATCGTAGCGGCAGACAGCTCGTAGCTGCCCGTCTGGTCGAGACTCACGTCGAAGGTGGCCACACCCGTCTCGTCGCTCTTCTTGTCCAGCGACTGGACGGCCTCGTCGTCCTGTTGGATTGCGAGCTTGACGGGGTAGGCGGCGAGCGGCGCCCTGGAAATGGCGTCGCGTGTCTGGACACGATAGGTCGCCTGTCTGCCGAGCTTGATGCGTGCCGGGCCGTCCACCCGCACCTCGTAGGGCGGCAGCACGTGCATCAGACTGCGGGTGATGCGAATGCGGGCGTCCTTGTCTGCGGTGATCCGGACGTTGTAGACGGAAAGGTCCGCCTGCTTCTCGATCTCGGAGGGCAGCGTGAGCTTGGCCTCGAGCTCGTCGTCGGCCCCCTTGGCGAGGTCGTAGTCGACCTGGGCGCTGCTGACGGTCTCCTTCCCGTCCACGCCGACGAGCGACACGCTGAGCGTCCCGGATGCCTTGCCCCCGCCCACCTCTCTGACCGGCACCTTCAACGCGAGCTTCGTGCCAGAAGCACTCCCCAGGACCTTGGCCTCGTCGACGCGGATGCTGCCGTTGGTGACCGAGTCAGGCTCGCCATCGACGGTATCGGGCTCGGTCGTGCCGCCGGTGCCGCTGCCGCCGGTGCCATTGCCGCCGGTCTCGGTATCAGGCCCCGCGTTATTGGCATCTCCACTGCCGCACCCGATCGTGCCGGCCCCCACGGCCAGCAAGGCCGCGAGCAGCGCTGCCATGGGGGATCCTTGCAGACAAGCCAACCTCAAGCTCGTATTGGGCTTCATGGACAGACTCCTGGTGCCTAGGTGGCACACTTGGACTTGGGCGGCTCTTTGTTCAAGAAGTGTGCCGATCGAGGATCACTCGGCGATTCTCCCTCCGAGCCGCGAGATCCGTGTCGCGGGTGTCCGAAGCCTTGTGCCAGTGGCACAGGCGCGGCTGCGTTGACCGGCGCGCCAGCCTCGCCTTGGAACGTGCGTAGGCAGTCCACCCCATTGCCGGTCGATCGACTGCGGGCAGGAGTCGCGGCCGGCCCGGTCCAAATGCGTATCGGCCCGGTCTCGATTCATGGCATGACCCGCTCGATTCCCCAAGGACCCCACACAGGAGACCACCAGCGTGACTGACCAGGAAATCACTCTTCGCTACGGCATGAACCCGCACCAGAAGTCAGCTCGCGTGATGCTGCAGCAGGGGAGCATGCCTGTCCGCGTCGTCAACGGCGCGCCCGGGTTCATCAACATGTGCGACGCGCTGAACGCGTGGCAGCTCGTCCGAGAACTCAAGGCGGCCACGGGACTGCCGGCGGCGGCTTCGTTCAAGCACGTGAGCCCGGCTGGAGCCGCGGTCGGCGTGCCTCTGTCTCCGGAGCTCCGACGGGCCAGCTTCATGGAGGACATCGAGCTCTCGCCGCTCGGTACGGCCTACGCGCGCGCACGGGGCGCGGATCCCATGTCGTCGTTCGGCGACCTGGCGGCCTTCTCCGATCCGGTCGACGAAAGCTCCGCGCTCATCCTCAAGCGGGAAGTCTCCGACGGCGTGGTCGCCCCGGGCTACGAGCCCAAGGCGCTGGAAATCCTGAAGAGCAAGAAGGGCGGCGGCTTCCTGCTGCTCGAAATGGATCCCTCCTACGAGCCGCCCGAGCTCGAGCGGCGCCAGATCTTCGGAGTGACCCTCGAGCAATCGCGCAACAGCAAACCGGTCACCGGGGAGATCTTCCGGGACATCAAGACCCGGAAGCGCGAGCTCGGCCCCGAGGCCCAGCGCGATCTGTTGGTCGCCACCATCACGCTCAAGTACACCCAGTCCAATTCCGTCTGCTACGCGGTCGACGGCCAGGCGATCGGCGTCGGCGCGGGCCAGCAGTCACGCGTGCACTGCGTGCGCCTCGCGGGCGACAAGGCCGACCGCTGGATGCTGCGCATGCATCCTGCCGTCCTGGGCATGAAGTTCAAGCCCGGGATCAAGCGTCCGGAGCGGAACAACGCCATCGAGCTGCTGTTGACCGGCAGGCTCTCCCCGAGCGAGCAAGCGCAGCTCGACGGGGCCCTCGAGCAAAAAGTGGAGCCTCTCGGCGAAGAGGAACGGTCCCGCTTCGTCCGGAGCTTCAAGCCCATCTCCCTCAGCTCCGACGCGTTCTTCCCCTTCCGCGACAACATCGACCGCGCCGCCGCGAGCGGCGTCCGCAGCATCGTCGAGCCAGGCGGCTCGGTGCGCGACGACGACGTGATCCAGGCTGCCGACGAGTACGGCATGGTGATGGCGTTTTCGGGGCTCAGGCTGTTCCATCACTGAAGCGCGGCCTGCCACACTCCCGGAACGAGCCGAGCCGTTCGCGCGGCGTAGGGTGCGTAGCCGCCGAGCTGGTCCAGCACGACCTCCTCCCGGCGAATGCGTCGAACCAGACACGGCAACGGCGCGAAGCACACGAGCAGGACGCCGGGGATACTCTCGTACGCCAGTGAGAGACCGACGTGGACCGTCAAGTTCCCGAGGTAGGCCGGGTGACGAACGAACCGGTAGGGGCCCGTCTGGATCACCGGATGTGCTTCGAGCAACCGGACGCGTCGGCTGTACCAGCGTCCCAGAGTGAACACAGCCCCCAGGCGAAAGGCGATCCCCGCGAGCAGAATCACCGAGCCGGCCACGGCCAACCCCGCGGTCCAAGGCGGCGCAGCCGACCAGCGATACCCGAACCCGAGCGCCGCCAGCGCCGAGGCGCCTTGAGCCAGGGCATACAGCTCGAAGGTTCCCCGGTCTTCGGTGGCTACGGGCAACGAAGTCTCGCGACGCGATGCGGTCGCGCCTTCCACGAGTATCAAGCCGAGATAGAGGACCAGGCAGCCCAGGGCGATCGGTCGCAGATCCCGGGGGGCACGCACCGTGGCGGAGCAACCGAGCGCGATGCTCGCGCCCAGCAGCACGCCCGGGAGCAGCACGGGCAGGACGCGACGCAACCGATCCACGCGCACCCCCTAGCACCGCAGCCCTGACGCGTCCCGAAGCCGGGGCGGCCGGGCACGAGTCGCACGGGCGCGATGCGGTCGGCGCTGGGCGCGCGGCACTCGGAAGTCGGCGGCAGGCATGCGGCGCTGGGCGCGCGGCACTCGGAAGTCGGCGGCAGGCATGCGG
>JAFGIS010000546.1 GCA_016929495.1 Polyangiaceae bacterium
CCATTCACCCGCAAGCCGTCTCGCGTCCTTTCCGCCACGCGCACGCTTTCGAGCCTCACCGACTGGCCCGGACTTCGAGCGAGACTGTCGGACACTGTCGCGGATACGAAGCGCGTGGGTCCGAGGTACCAACGTCAGCGCGAAACACATGGACCGGAAGCCACCCCCATGTCGACCTTCCCTGCCTCGGCGCTCATGGCTTGGCCACGACGTCAACAAGGACACGGGCGCGAAGTACATGGGGCAGGCGGCGGCGAACGTGGTAATCAAGGGGCATGTGGCCGCGCGCAGTAGTGTGGACTTTCTCAACCCTGCGCTACGCGATCCAGCCGCGATTCCGCCCTCGGGCCCGACTGCTGAGTCCCCTCGCGTGCCTCGCGACCGCGTGCGTGCCAACGCACTACCGGGAGCCGGCCCTTCCGCACGAGCGGATGGCGCTCGTGACAGTCGAGCAGCGCGCCGTCGTGCGAGCCGTTGATGGCGCGGAGCCTTTCGTTGTCAACGCGGACGAGAAACGCATACCGCTACGGACGTTCTGGATCTCCCCCACGTGCCATGAGCTCCTCGTTCACTATGAGGAACAGTACGTGAGGCCGGGAGGCGGTATCCTCTTACTCACGTGGTCACCGCGTGCGATGGCGGCAGGCTTGGCGGCGTCAGTGGCCTCGGTGGCAGCGAACACGGAAGTCACGACCTATCGGACCGACGAGCCAATCCGCTTTCACATTCCGGCAAGGGCGGGGATGAAATACTGGATCACATCGACCTTCACCGGCGACGTCTTCATGCCGCGCGTGGCCGTACTGAACGAGGCCGAGGAGCGAGTCGCCGTGATTCTCCCGAACGAGCCATGCGCCGCAAACGCCTCCGGCACGCCGTCAGCCGAGGCAGTGCCGTAGTATCCGGAATTTGTGCAGTCCAGTCGTCGTGGCGGCATTGCGCCCGGCGAGATGGTCTACCGTCCTCGCCGAGCGCAATGGGCAGCGGTTGCTCGCGTCCTCCGCCGCTCACCCACCGGCCCGAGATCCTGACACATGGCGGAGTCCACCGGCTCCCCCAACCGGAGCCCGGCGAGGCAGGTACGCGGCCGAAGGCCGTGTACCTGCCGAGCGGGCACCCTGCCCGCCTCGATGCTTCCAGCACGCCCAGACCTCCTGCCGGCCACGCCGTTCGCGTCTCGGGTCGCCCAGCCACGCGGCCGTTTCGCGGGGCCCTGGTCCGTCCGCGCCTCGCCGGCCGAAGGGCGGAGCCCGCCTCACCCTGCCGCGCGTGCCATCGTTCCCACGACGTTGCAGCGTGGTTTGTGGGATGGCTACAATGTCTGCCTCATGGATCCCACGCTCCCGTCCACCGAGATCACCGCCCTGCTTGGACGCGGGACCAGCTTCGAGGGCAAGCTGCACTTCGAGGGGCGGGTGCGCATTGACGGCAAGTTCCAAGGAGAGATCCTGAGCGACGATGTACTGATCGTGGGCGAGGGCGCGGACATCGATGCGGAAATCCGGGTGGGTACTGCAATCATCAAGGGCGGCAGTCTCCGGGGCAGCGTTCGCGCTGCACAATCCATCGAGCTGTATGTGCCTGCGCGCGTGAACGGCACCCTGCACTCGCCCGAGATTTTCATGGACAAGGGGGTCCAGTTCTCCGGCACCTGCACGATAGCGGCGTTGGAGGACGCAGACGCCACTGGCGGCGGCTGAATGCTTGCCGACGAGCGAGCTGCAAGGTCCGGTGCCACCCGGGCGCCTCGGCTTGCAATGTGGCTTGTCTTGCTGGCACTCGGCATCGCCTGTTCCAGGACACGGGCGCCCACCGAGCAGTCCACGTCGCGCCCTCCCACGGCTCTCGCGTCGCGGCCAAAGCGACCGGCCCACCTCGGGAAGGCAAGGCCAAAGCCGCGCGCAGCGCCACACCGCAACCCGCGGCTCGACGAGGGCTGCACAGCCGGACTCGATGCGTCCCCGAGTCTGACCAACATGCTGACCGAGCTCGAGCGTCAGTGTATTTGCTCGATGCGTCCCTTGCTCGCAGAGCCGGCGCTTGTCGAGCTTGAGGCGGGAACGAGCACAGCGGTCAGCTTCGCACTCACCGACCCCACCGGGTGCGTTCGGGTGGCAGCGGCGGCCGAGCCCGGCCTGGCCGAGCTGGAGCTCAGAATCGTCGACCCCGAGGGAGCTGGGCACGCGGCACACGCCCATGCTGGGCCGTTCGCCCTCCTCGGGCCAGAAGGCCCAGTGTGCCTCGACCAGGCGGGCCCCTACCGTGTCGAGCTACGGTCGCGGCGCGGAGCCGGCCGCGTCGCTGTCAATGTATGGACCGCTCGCTAGTGCTCTGTCGCCAAGACAGGCCCCTCGCCGGTCGCGCCCGGCTCGGGCAGATGCACCTGTATCGCAGCCCGCACCTGCTGCGCCAACCGCTCGAGATCCCTGCGCCGGAAGTCCTTCGTGTCAATCGGATCGCCCAGAATCACCCGAACCTTGAGGCCACGCCGGATGCGCCTTCCCTTCGCAGGCAGGACGTTGCGCGTTCCGTCAATCGTCACCGGCAGGATCCGGGCACGCGCGGCAAGAGCCAGGTGAAAACCACCCTTCTTGAACGGCAACAGCTGCCCCGTCAGGCTCCGCGTCCCCTCCGGCGCGATCCAAATGCTGGTGCCACTGCTCAGCGCTGCTTCGGCGGCCCTAAGGCTATCGGCTGCGCGGGAGCGGTTGGCGCGATCGAGCTCGATGAAACCGCACCGGCGCATAGCCGTCGACCAGAGCGGCACCTTGAATAGCTCGGTCTTGGCTATCATGCGCATTCGTTGGTCGAGCGACTGCAGCAGCACCGGTATGTCGTAGAGGGATTGGTGATTGCTCATGACGACAAACGTTTCGGCTCGCGGTGCTTTCTCCCGGCCGACCACATCGAGCTCTAGTCCAACCTGCCCGAGCAGGGCACGTGACCAGCGGTCGATGTGAACATCGGCGCTCTCAGGGGTGAGCGCCCCACGTGCACTATCGCAAAGCACGCGCAGACTTGCCGCAGCCGTGGTGGCAACGGCACGAGCGAGCAGAAGAAATGTCATCGCTTGGAGCAGAGCACGGGACTGGCGGTCCGCCAAGGGCCAGCGACCCAGCGGGAGGCATGCGCTCACCCAGCTCGGGTGCCGCCAGGATGGCGGGACTGGCGGCATCCGAACCCCGGCCTCGGCGGGCCCCGAGCCGTACCGACCTTCCATGCCGCCCCGGGCCGTTCTGGCCCGTTGGCGGACGGCCGACGTCATGATAAACGGGTAACCTCCCCGTGTTGGAGGCTGCGGGCAAAGCGATGACCGCACGCCCGGGCAAGAGCTCATGAATGTCACCTGCACCAGCTGCGATGCCAAGTACGTCGTTCCCGACGAGAAGGTAGCTGGACGCAGGATCCGGATCCGCTGCCGCCACTGCGACACGCCGATGGTAATAGACGGGACGTCCATCGCTGCTGGTGCGGCTCCCCCGTCGTCTGCCGAAGCTCCGTCCTCTTCGAAAGCCGCCAACACGCCGAGTTCGTCGGTGCCGCCCGAGCCGGCCGCCGTGAGCCAGATGCCGCCGACCGCCCAGGACGTAGCGCTGCCTCCGGCCGGCGCATCCGATGCCCACGCCCCGTCGGTGGCCACCGCCACCGCCACCCCCCGACGCAGACGCGTGCGCAGTGAGTTCTCGCGCACGATGGTCGGCGGTTTCACTCCCGCCGCGGGCAGTGCGCCCGAGCCGCCCACGACGGCTGCGGCCCCTGCGGGCTTCGGCGGGCCGGAGCCGCCCCGCTTGCCAGACGCGCCCGCCGCCCCGGAGCCACCTCGATGGCCCGCGCGTACCGCCCGGGAAACCAGCCCGTGGGTCGTCGCGCTCCCCGAAGGCGCACTCGAGGACACCTCGACGCAACAGGTCGTTCAGCTGTTTGCGGCGGGTCGCGTCACCGATGACGTGCTGCTCTGGAAGGAAGGGATGGCACAATGGCAGAGGCCCTTCGACATCCCCGAGATCAAGCTCGAGCTGCTCGCGCGCGGCTTCACTCCGCCCATCGTACGCGAGGCCGCGTCCACGAGCTCCTCGCGTGCACGGACCAGCGCCGCACCGTCATCGACCGGCTTCTGCGTCACGCCGCGGGACCTGGACCACGGACGCGCGCTGCCAGCGTCCCCCTGGCAAATGCGTGGCCCAGAGCCAGAACCATCGACGGCCGATCTCGATGTGCCTCTGCCCAGGGATTGGCAAAGCGTGTTCGACCGTCCTTCGCGCGCCAGTCTGACCCCGGCCCGCAACGCAGGAGCCGCAAACCGAAGCTATCATCCACCGAGTTCGGTTCCACCGCCGTCGAGAAGCGCCGCTCTGGGTTCTGCGCCGGCTGAGCGGCGTCCAGCGCCCGTGTCGGTGCCCCCGTCTCCTTTGTCGACGCGATCGCCGAGTCCGTTGCCTGGTGCCGCAAACGCCAGCAAGGCCTCCTCGCGACCCTCACCTCCGCGTTCTCGCGCACCTTCCCCGGCGTCGAAGCGTCCACCCCCGCAACTTGCCAGACGGGCAGGCGCAGTCCCTCTTCCAGCCGCGGCCCGCCAACGCCAGCCCTCGGAACTGGACATTCAGATCGACTTCGACGCCACCCAGCCAAGAGCCGCGGCCTGGCCCGCGGCTCGACACGGGACCACGCCGTCTGTCCGCCCCGCGCTCGTTGCGCCCTCGCTGCCGGAAGTGACCTATCCGCAGGCCCGGCGTCACCGGACCCTCTGGCACCTGCTGCTGATCCTCGTTCTGCTCTGCGGACTCGCCGTGGTCTTCGTGAGAATCACGCATCGCCCTGCGGTCGTGTACACCGCCACCTCACTGGCCCTTGACCGATTCGAGGCTCTGCTGCCTCGCTGAGCCCGCCGCGCCGTTCGAGTGCCTGTCCCGCCTCGGAACCGGTACTTCTTCTTGGTGGCCGGTCATCATTCCTGGCGTCGCGAAGCAGGTCCGAACTGTCGGCTGTCGCCGCCCTCGCCCAGCTGGACGGACAACCGAAGCTCTCCCGTCTCGTGAGCCAATGTGACAATCATCGCACACTGAAGCTACGCACGTGTTGCGCCGCATCTGCCTCGCGAGGACCAGTCCACCAAAAGTGCACGGAGAGCCAGCAATAGCCGTACGCCCGGCCTGTTGGCACACGGGTCACGCTGCCGCCCGCAGGCGCGGACGGGCAGGCCGAAGTGCATTTTGCTTGGAATACTCTCGTGAAGACGAAACCGTGGACCGCGAACATCCTTTCGGGCTGGTTTCGGCGCTCGAGCGCCCGTCGGTGAACGGAGGACGGCAATGTTGAGGTTCAAGACAGTCACAGCGCTTGCCCTGGTCGGACTCTTGCTGGCGTGCTCGAGAAGCAAGGAAGACGACGATACTGGCGACGGAAACGGCGATGGTTCCGGCACGGGCTCAGCCGGGTCCGGCACCGGCACAGGGTCGGGCCCTAGCACAGGCTCGGGCAAGGATGCAGGCGCCGATTCGGCCACCGGCTCAGCGGGAAGCAATGGGACGAGCGATGGTGGGGACGATTTCGACGTCAACGTCGAGACCGAGGCATGCGCGCAATTGTCCATTGGCGCCCAAGGCAAGCCAGCGATCCTTGTCATGGTCATCGACAAGAGCACGTCGATGAACGACACCAGCAATCGATCCACCGGGGGAGCCAGCAAGTGGCAAGCGACTCGAGATGCGCTGGTTGCCGCCATCCCCAACCTGCCCAGGAGCCTCGCTGTCGGCGAGCTCTTCTTCCCGAACGTCAGCATCCAGGGCGTTTCGCCAAGCGGGTGTGAAGACGCCAACAGCCTGATCGTCCGTCCCGGTCCAATGTCGGACGACGCTCAGGTGCAGGAGCTCGTCGATGCCGTCAACGCCGTGCCGGTCCCGACCGATCTCTCCGGGACTCCGACGTACGACGCGTACGCCATCGGCGTTCAGATGGTTCAAGCGGCCCTGGCGCACCCACCTGCCGGTTTCGAGGATGCGACAGGCTATGTCATGCTCGCCACCGATGGCATGCCCACTCACTCCAGCGACTGCGGCGACGCGTTCGGGCGCGGTGACGGTTCCAGGTTGGCCGTGAGCGAGGCCCAGTGGCAGGAAATCCTGGATCTCGCAGAAGACGCTGCCGCCAACGAGGGCATCAACACCTTCGTGGTCGGCGTCCCTGGCAGCGAAGCGACCAATCAGGTGCCTTGCGCAGACGCGAACGGCGACGCCACGCACACCTGCCAGGGCAGCAATCCGGCCCTCGACTACATCCCCATGAGCAAGCTCTCCGAGCTCGCGGTGCTGGGCCGAACAGCAGTCGATGGCTGCACCATCAATGGGCCGCGCTACTGCCAGATCGATCTGACGCAAACGGACGACTTGGTGACGGGCCTGGAGCGCGCCATCGGAACCATCGCTCAGTCGATCGTCAGCTGCGAGTACCACGTGCCAACGCAGGAGGAGATCCAGGAGCAGGCCGGCCCCAACGTCTTCCCCGACTACGACGCGGTGGTGGTGGACCTGTACGCGAATGGCTCCAGCACTGTCACCGAGCAGCTGCGTCGTTCCGACGACGACTGTGCCACCGGAGGGTGGCAGTACAACGAGGACAAGACCCTGCTCACTCTGTGTGATGCGACCTGCGGGGCAATCAAGACCGATCCGTACGCGGCCATCGAGATCAATTTTGGTTGCGTCGAACCGCAGTAGTGCGTCCCTTCTCGTGGCCGCCGCCGTGAACCCGGCCCCGCCGCCGCTCTGGAGCTCGGCCGCCGGGGCGGACGTTCTTGCGCGCACGCAGACGTCCCCAGCGCGCCTGCAAGCTCCGCGTCAGCGCCGGGCGGCGGCACCAGCGCCCGCCCCGGGCGACCGCAGCAAAATGGCGGTCTCAGATCCTTGGCTCGAGACACTGCGAGCACGCGCACACCTATGACACCAACCTGTCACTCGACCGAGACCTCTTCGCCTTGTTGGTGCATGCCCGTACCGGCACGTGGTTGTCTCGTCGCGTGGCCTGGTCGCACCGCGCCAAAACGGACAGCCGTTCTGTGCTCCGTCTGCATCGGCTTCTTGGGGCTTGGCTGCGCTGAGGGCACGGACGCGGCCGACCCCGCCCAGGTCAGCGCGCGCGTCGAGCCCGAGGACGGCGTCTGCCAGCTCGCAGCCGACACCCCGAACACCAGCAGCGACCACGCCAAGGGCCTCGCCGGAATCGGATGCCGAGCCGACTTCGAGTACATGGCGGCCGCCCCAACCACGTCGAGTGTTCCCGGCGCGCGCTCTGCCAAGGTGGTGCTCGACACTGCGGACCCCGATCCCACAACGCCGGACACGGTCTACTACCAGAACAGCACCTGGTACCCGGTCCACTACGATTTCGTCTCGGTATCCGACGAGATCCTCGAGCACGGACCGGTTGCCGATGTCGCTACCTTCGGCACCACCGAGTACTTCAAGCCCGACCGCCGATTCATCTTGGCCGCGGTGACTCACTACGAGCCCCAGCGTATCTGGGCCCTGGAGTTCTCGCCCTATGACACCGCGACCAACGCCATGATCGAACGGCTCTTCGACGCGGTGAAAGCCTCGGCCTACTTCGGCTCCGCGCTCTACTTCCACCCGACCTGGGACAACGCAGCGGCGAGGAACAAGGACCTGGCGGCGGACATCCCGGTCATCACCAACGACGAGCTGTACGCCGAGACCGACTACCAGCCGCTCAACCTCGCCACCTCCGTGGGCCAGCTGCGCTTCCTCAGAGCCAAGGAACTCGAAACGGAATACGTCAGCCCGAAGGACATCGTGGTCCTCGATGAGGTCCCAAACGACATCTCGGTGGTCGCGGGTCTCATCACGGAGCAGTTCCAGACGCCGCTCTCCCACGTCAACGTGCTCGCCCAGAACCGCGGGACGCCCAACATGGGTCTGCGCAACGCGTTCAACGAACCGACCCTGCTCGCTCTCAAGGGCGACTGGGTGAAGCTGACGGTCACCGACCGCAAGTACACGGTCGAGAGGCTCAGCCAGGCCCAGGCCGACGCGTGGTGGGAAGAGAACGGACCCGACCCCGTCGACCTCCCGGATCCGAACACGGAGCCGAAGCAACTGCTGAACACGGACCAGATCATACCCGACGACGATTCGAGGTCCCTGTACGAGAAGATACACGACGCCACGCTCGCCTACGGGGCCAAGGTAGCCAACTACGCAGTGCTCTCCGCGTACCAGAGGCTGTCGTCCGGCACTTGGTACAATACCGTCGACGGACGGGAGGTGATCCCGACGCGCAAGGCCTTCGGAATACCGGTCTGCTACTACGTGGACTTCATGCGGCAGAACGGCCTATTCGACCTGTTCGACCGGATGCGCGCGGACTCGTCGTTCCAGAGCGATCCGTTCGTCCGGGACAAGCTCCTCGCCAGACTGCGTGAAGCCATCCTCGCCGCCCCGGTGTCCGAAGACCTCCAGGAGCTGCTCTCGGCCAAGCTGGCCGACAGCGGCTTCCGGGGAAAGACCCTGCGCTTCCGCTCGAGCACCAACGCAGAGGACCTCGACGGCTTCCCCTGCGCTGGCTGCTACGACTCGCACACCGGCGACCCGGAGTTCTGGGACGATGATCTGCTACTCGCCATTCGCCAGAGCTGGTCCACGGTGTGGAAGTTTCGCACCTACGAGGAGCGCGAATTCCACCGCATCGACCACAAAAAAGTGGCCATGGCCCTGCTCGTGCACGAAAACTTCCCAGACGAGTACGCCAACGGCGTGGCTGTCACGAACAACCCGTACAATCCGGCTGGAAATGATCCCGCCTTCTATATCAACGTGCAGAGGGGTGGAGCGGCCGAGGTCGTCGCACCGCCGGTCGGCGTGACCACCGACATGTTTCTCTACTACTTCTACCAGCCCTCAGATCAGGGCGGCATCATCTTGAACTTCAGCTCTCATTCGAATCTGCTGCCAGACGGCGGGCACGTGCTCAGCAACACCCAGACGAGGATCCTGGGCGAAGCGCTGAACAAGATCAACGCGCTCTTCTTGCCCGCCTACGCCGGCACGAGCGCTTGGTGGGCCATGGACGTGGAGTTCAAGTTCAACGACGAAGGCACCGGCACCCCCGTGCTGTGGATCAAGCAGGCCCGCCCCTACCACGGGCGTGGGTTGTAGGGCCACGGCACGCGTCCGCCATGGACCAAGCAAGCCCAGACTCGCCCGGCGACTCCGTCGGACCAACCCGCTCATCACGGACGCCCAGCGCCGCCTTTCGAGCGCGGCGGGCGCCCTGCGTTGGTGCGCCCCGGAGATTGACGAGCGCTCACCGGGCCGCTAACGCGTCTGACGTTCACCCCTGCGAGGCTTCGACAATGCGCAAGAAATTCGGTTGGTTGGGTCTGACTCTGCTCGGCACGCTCGTTTGCGTACCATCGCCATCCCAGGCTCAGACGAGTTCGGCTCCAGCTCAGCCAGCAACGGCCGCCCCAGCGCCGGCGGAGTCGGCGCCGGCTACCCCGCCCGTTGCAGTGACAGCGCCAGCACCCGGCGCGGTAGCGCCCCCGCCTGCGGCGCCCGCCAGCGAACCCCCGGCACCTACCGCCGATGCGGTCGCGGCGCCATCAGCGCTACCCTCGGTCGTCGCTCCCCCGCTTTCGGCGTCCACGGCGCCCGCTGCACCCGCGGCCCTGCCGGCGCAGGGCAAGAAGGGCAAAAAGGACAAGAAAGGCAAGAAGCCGGCCTGGAAGAAGAAGCCGGACGTGACCGTCGGCGGTTTCGTACACGCCTTGTACGTTTGGCAGAGCGGAGCCGATCTACCCAACAACGAGTTCCGTCTGCGCAATGCGCGTCTGCACGTCGACTGGAGCCAGGGCAAGCTGCTGGAAGGCCAGCTCTCGTTCGATCTGGGCGATGATGAACAGACCGTCACCGCGTTCGGCCCTCTGCGCGATGCGTACGTGGAGGTGAAGCCGCTCGACGCGCTCGAGCTACGCGCCGGTCAGTTCAAGAGGCCCTTCGGACGGCTGGAGTCGATCTCGCTCGCCAAGCTGCGTCTCATCGAGCGCGGCGTCGCCAACGCCTGGCTCGTACAGGAGCTGCGCTACGGTGATCGTGACCTCGGCGCGCAGGTGAGCGGGCACTTCGGCAAGCTGCCCCGCCTGAACTACGCCGCCGGCATCTTCAACGGAACCGGACGAAACCGGTCTGAAGACGATCTCAACGGCAGCAAGGATCTCGTCGCACGGGTCGACGCCGACCTCACGAAGTGGCTGAACGTCGGGTTCGACGCTTCCCACAAGCGCTTCGACCGGGACGTTCACCCCGGCTACCCGGACTCTGCTCTCGTCGGCGGCGCGGACTTCGCAATCCACGTGGCGGATCTACGCGTCATCGGCGAGGCCATGTACGGGGACAACTACCTGTCGTTGGACGAGGGCAACTCATGGTCGGCGCTGCTGCTCGCCTCGTACGAGGTCCCTCTGACCAGGAAGTGGGGCCTTGCCCTCGAACCCCTCGTCAAGGGCGAGGTCGTCAAGATCGAGGATCAGCTCGAGCAATCCCAGATTTGGGTCGGAACGGCCGGCGCCAACCTGCACATCGCCAAGTACTACCGTCTGATGCTTCAGGGAGAACTCATCCGGCCCAAGCTCAAGGGAGAGGGCGACCAAGCGGACCGGATCCTACCCGACTGGCCGCGCGAGAACCGCCTGCTCGTTCAGGCCGCCATGCGCATGCCCTAGCATTACACGAAGGATTGGATCATGCCGACGACGCGCCCCAGACCATCCGAGCCTCGGTCACGTCGCCACGAAGGAAGATCGTCGGGGGACCACCTTCTCGAGGCAAGGTGAACAGAACCCTCGTGCCGCTCTACCATCGGATGCTGCGCAGTCGGCTCGTGTCCGAGCGGCTCTTCGGACAACCTCGCCTCCTCGACCGTCTGCTGCGTATTCGCCCGCTTTCCGCCCTTATTCTGGCAGCCCCTGCGCTCGCTCTGTGCTTGTGGTATCTCGCCCTCGCCGTCGCGAGTCACTATCGGCATGCTGCCGAGGTCGAGCTCGAAGCCGGGGTTCCGGAGCGTCTGACGGCTGAGCTCGTCCAACTGCACCTGCATGACCGGCTGAGCGCGGATCTACGGCGGCTCACGACTCCGGAACCCACGGGTCAGTCCCCGCTGCCCACCTACGGTCTGGTAGTCGCCGACCGCGACTTGAAGCAGCTCGACCGGTCGCTGCCACCGGACGATGGCAAGGCCTACTACGTTCCGGCGTATCTGACGCGCAACAACCGGGTCTACGAAGTGCAAGTCCGCTATCGCGGCAGCAAGCCGTGGCACTGGAACTACCCCCAGAAGTCCTGGAAGGTGCGCATGAAGGGCGCCCGGGAGCTCGGCGGCCTGAGCACCTTCAACTTCATCAACACGCCGGACCCGGTGCCCTTCTCCGAACAGATGATGCTGGACGTCGCTCGCGAGCAGGGTCTGCTCAGTCCCGACTACTTCCCCGTGCGGCTCCTGCTCAACAGGGCGTACCTCGGGGTCTACTTCTTCGAGACACAGCCAACGGCGGGCCTGCTTCGCAGGGCCCACCGTGCTCCCGGCAACGTCTACTCGGGCAGCGATGCTCCGGTCGATCCCAAGACCGGAGTCAGCGCTCTGTGGCAGTCGACGGCGCATTGGAAGCGTGTCGCAGCCGCGAAGGATGGCCTGCTCGACAGTGGCGCCGATATCGAAGCGCTGATCAACCAGGTCAACTTCGCGTCTGCGCTGGAATTCGCCGACTTCGCCCAACGCACTCTGGACGTCGCCAAATTCGCGCTCTTCGACGCGCTCGACGTGGTTTTCGGCAACAACCAACATGACTACGCCAACAACCACAAGCTCTACTTCGACCCGTACCGGGGGCGTTTCGAACCCATCGTGACCGAGTTGCGCGACACGAAGCACGAACGCGTGCTCAATCGCGCCGAGAATCCTCTCCTGTTGCGTCTGAAACAGCTGCCCTCCTACCTGCCCTTGCGCGACCGGCTCGTCTACGAGCTCCTGAGCGGGGCGTGCTCACCTCGGGCAATGCGGGCGCGCTCTCGTCGGCTGGTCAAGCAGCTCGAGCCCGACCAGATCCGGGATCCGTACTGGGACGCGTACGAGCAGCTTCCCGCGATGGGTGACTACTTCCGCCACCTCGTGCGTCCCATGGATCGGGCCAAGCAAGCGCGGGCAGCCGAGGCGAGGCTTCGGGAATACGAGCAGCGCGTCGCGTTCGTTCGCAGCGTTCTGGAGCACACCGACGTGCGCCTCGAGCTGCACTCCCTGCCCGCGGCACCGCGGGCCTTCTCCAAGCCTGCGACTCCTGCGGAGCCGCCGTCGTCCAAGCCCAGACAGGCCTTGCCCGTCGCCGCAGCCATCGACGTGACCGTCAACGGCGAGTCTGGCGTCAAGCTGCGGGAGCTCGTGCTTTCCTGGTCGGAGCAGTGTCGTCCCAACCGCTGGCGGCTGTACACCGACCAGGATCTCAATGATGATCTCGACCCGAGTCGCGACCGTGTCCTTGCCGAGGATCTGCGGCCGGACCAGCGGGCCTCCGTGGGTCTCGAGCTCACCTCGGGGGTATTGCTGGAGTCGGCCGAACCGAGCCCTGATCGTGGCACGGTCCGCGCGGTGCCGGAGCCTCGTCGGTACCGCTTCTTCGTCGCGTCGGCCGACTGCGCGCCGACTCGAGCCCGAGTGGCTGTTTCGAATCTGGCGACAGGCTCGACTCTCACGCTGGAGGCTGCCGATGTGCCGAACGTCGCCGCGGCCCCACGTGTGCAGCTCGCCTGTGCAGACGGTCGCTACCGGCTGGAGCCTGGACAACGCTCCGCGCACCCCTGGTGTTACCCGAATCCAACAGCACGCGCCGTCACGCTTGGCCCGGGCGCGGTCGACGTGCCCGAAACGCGCGTCTTCCGTTCCAACGAGTCGGTCACCATCCTGCCGGGCACGACCTTCAGGCTCGGGGAGCACGCTTCGCTCGTCTTCTATGGACGCCTCGATGCCCGGGGCCAGATCGGCAATCCCATCCGATTCGAGCCTGCTGCCCGGCACTGGGGCGGAGTGGCCTTGCAGGGACCCGGCACCAGCGGTTCGCGACTCGAGTACGCGGAGCTGCGGGAAGGTTGTCATCCCACTGTGGGACTGACGCACTTCCCTGGCATGCTCGACATCCAGGACACGAACAAGGTCGAGCTCTCCCACGTCACGCTCGTCAACAACCACGACTCCGAGTCGGCACTGCATATCGCCTACGCGTCGGACACGGTCGTGCGCGACTCGACCTTCGGGGATGCTCCGGTCGACGCCCTGGCGGTCGACATGTCCGCTGTCCAGCTCGACGGTCTTACGGTCGCCAACGCCGCACGCAACGGCATCGATCTGCGGGGGGCGCACGCCGAGCTGCGGCGCGCTCGGCTCGTGGGCTGCCGCGGCGTTGCGCTGTCGGCCGATATGGCGACCGATCTCTCGCTCCGCGACAGTCTGCTCGCGACAGCCGGCCAGGGGATTGTGCTCCAGGGCAGTTCGACGGCGTCGCTCGACGGTGTGCTGCTGTACAGGAATGGAGTCGGAGCACGCGTCGAGCCGGAGCCGGACCCGGATGCCGGCCCCAGCCGGCTCTCGGGCACGGTGCTGTACGCTGTACGATGCGCACAGGCCATCTCCTTGCCCGGCAGGCGTCACACGACGCTCGAGCGTGTGGCCGAACAGATCGAGAACGGAGCGCTCGAAGCATTGCGCACCGGGGTGCTCGGCCTTCGCGACTGGACCAGCCTCGACGCGTGGGTCGACAGCCTGAGTCGGGGTGAGGCGCCATGAGCAGGCGACTTGCCTGGCAGTGGCCAAGCTTCGGCTTCGGCATTCTCGTGGCGAGCTACGGTCTGCTCGCAGCCGTCCTAACGTGGGGCTTCACCACCCCCGAACTGGACCGCGCCTGGCGCGTGATCCAGCGCACCCGAGAACCTGACTTCACCGGTCTGCGCCGGTCGGAGCTGCAGACCCTGTCCGCAGCTCTGCAACGCCATCCCGGCCTGGCGGGTGCCCTCGCGCAGCGCTCCCCCGTGGGTTTCCTCGAGCCCAGCCCCGACGACTGCACCGCCATGCCCCTGTCCCATCTGCTCGTTCAGCCGGCTCCCGCGGACTCCCTGCGGATCGACGTGGCGGCCCACGGCGACTCGAGCGCCTTTCCCCTGACAGTGAGTCTTCGCGGTGGTGGCATCGACCGGACACTCCGATTCGAACACCCCGTGCAGTCGAGCTTCGTCCTTTCGCCGGGGCATCCGAGGGTCCCGATCCTGCTGACCGTAACGCTCGCCACGGCGGACGCGACCCCGCCACGGCGCTCCGTCCGGGTTTGTATCGCCGGGCAGGCCTTCGCCTCCGGGGAGGCTTCTCCATGATCAAGCGCTTCAATCGCTACGAGCTCAAATACATCATCGACGTTCGTCGCTACCGAGCTCTCGTCGAGGACCTGAAGCACTTCATGATCCCGGACGAGTACGGCGACGTGGATGGCTTCTACCGTGTGGTAAGCCTCTACTACGATAGCCCGACGCTTTCGGGCTACTGGTCCAAGATCGAGGGACTCAAGTTCCGACGCAAGCTCCGAATACGGATCTACCCGGGTACCGACATCCGCAGAGTCGAGACAGCTTTCGTCGAGATCAAGCAACGTACCAACCGCACGGTGCAGAAAAGGCGGTTGATCCTTCCCATCGACCTGGCCGAACGTCTGTGCACCGAGGCCGAGATCCCCGAAAGCCTCGACGAAGACGATTTCGTCGCCGCCTCCGAGATCGCGTACATGGTGCGCTGCTTGCACTTGCGACCCAAGGCCATTGTCAGCTACCGCCGCCGCGCCTACATGGGCGGCCGATACGAGACCGGCATGCGGCTGACGTTCGACATGCAGCTGCAGGGTCGAACGCATGCGCTCAAGGTCGACGAAATCGCCAACAACCAGTACTTCATGCCGCCCGACTGGCTCGTCATGGAAGTCAAATGCAACGAACGTGTCCCGGCTTGGGTGAGCTCGTTGCTCGCGAAGCATGACTGCCAGCTTCGACGCATCAGCAAGTATTGCGCCGCTCTCGCCAACGGGGTCAGGCTCCTGCACAACGCTTCCGACCACAAGGAGAATCTCTACTATGGGTGAGCTCATCAAGGAACTCGAGCGTTTCGGCGACCTCACGAGCAGCTTCAACCTGCTCGACGTCGCGGTCGTGTTCTTCCTGAGCCTCGCGCTCTCGCTGCTCATGGGCTGGGTGTACCGGACCACGCACCGTGGCGTCTCGTACTCGCAATCCTACGTGCACACGCTGGTGATGTTCGGGATGGTGGTCGCCTTCGTCATGCTGATCGTCGGCTCCAATATCGCCCGCGCGTTCACACTCGTCGGCGCCCTGTCGATCATCCGTTTTCGCCATGCAGTCAAGGAGCCGCGCGACATCGGCTTCGTCTTCGTCGTCATGGCGATCGGCATGGCCTGCGGAACGCGCTTCTACATGCTGGCCGTCTTCGCAACGCTCGGGCTCGGCGCGGCAATTCTGGCCCTACAGAAGCTCAACCTGTTCGCCAAGGTCATACGCGAGCGCATTCTCATCGTCCGGCTGCCCCACGACGCGGACTACGAGAAGACGTTTTCCGGCGTGTTTCAGGAGTTCCTGGACGAGTTCAGCCTGATCAGCATGGAAACGGTCGGTGAGGCTCAATACCAGGAGGCCATCTACTCCGTCGTGCTCAGACCCGGCGCAGAGCCCAGCCGCTTCCTGGAGGCTGTCCGTGAGGTCAACGGCAACAACAAGGTGTCCCTCGTGCTCGGCCAGCAGGAGATTGACCTCTAGTGCATCGTTTCAATTGGAACGATGCCCAGAAACCAGGGGTGCCGCGGGTCAGATCGGTGGGAAGCGGCGGGTTCTTCGCCGCCCTCGCCCGGTCGGGGGCGGCGCAAAACCCATCACTTCGATCGAAACGCGGCACTAATGGCCAGCAGCCCAGACTGGAGGTACCATCCGTGATGGACGAACAAGACGTGCAAGCCGTACGGAAAGACCGAAGGACGATGCGTCAACTGGGCTGGGCTCTCGTGTCCTTTGGTCTCGTCGCACCGGCACTGATGGCATGCGGATCCGAGGATGAGTCCAAAGGATTGCTCGGGACGCGTCTGGTCATCAACGAGGTCGTTCCCCGGAACACCGGCTACTGGGGCGATGAGTCTGGGCGGCGCCCAGTGGACGAATTCGGGGAAACGGACGACTGGATCGAGCTGTACAACGCCAATGACTTTGAGCTGCGCCTCGGCGGCTACTTCCTGAGCGACGACCCCGAGGACACGCTCAAATCGGAGCTCATGGACGGCCTGATGCTCGAGTCGAGGGGTTTCTTGCTACTCTGGGCCGACGGGCAGCCCCAGCAGGGGCTGACGCACCTCGACTTCAAGCTGAGCAGTACCGACGACCCGGGCGTCTTCTTGAGCGACCCGGCCGGCACATTGATCGATCACATCCTGCTGCAGCCCGCGAACCCGGACGAGTCGTTCGCGCGAATACCGGACGGCACGGGCCCCGTACAGCGGTGCTGCCTCGGCACTCCGCGCACGCAGAACATATGCTGGCGCAACGACGACTTGGACCTCGGCGCGAGCGGCAGCGGTTCGGACGACGACGGGTGACCATGATGGAAATCCATCGATTGGACAGCATGCTCCTCGCCGTCGCGCCGTTGGCTCTCGCGCTGGCGGCCTGCGGCTCCCAAGACCAGTCTTCCGGCCTGATCGGTGTCACCCTCGAGTCCGCAGTCGTGGTCAACGAGGTCTGCACGAGCAATGAGAGCACCGGGCTTTCAGAAACGGTGAACTACAACGTAGGGGCCTGCGTCTTGAGTGCGTCCTGCACGTACTACGAGAATCCCTGCTCCTTCGCAGGAGATCCGGCCACTTGTGTGGCCAGGGCAGCCGCCGTCTGCGCGGATCTTGACGTCCAGGATCATGGCAGCGACGACTGGATCGAGCTAGTCAACTTGACGAGCCGCGACCTCGACCTCGAGGGCTACTACCTGAGCGATAGCTCGAAGCACCCGCTGAAGAGCAGGCTGCCGCGAGGCTCGGTCATCCCCGCGCACGGCTATTTGGTGTTCTATGCCAACGAGGCGGCCGCCGACCGTGACCTCAGTTTCAGACTGCGCGGCGGCGAGTCGGTCGTGCTCAGCAGCCCATCTGGTGGGTGGCTCGACCAACTGGCGATCCCGGCGGGCGAACGTGGCTCTTGGGGCCGTGTTCCCGATGGGACCGGTCCGGCGCCTGACAGCTCATGCTTCTTCCCTACGCCGGGTTGGGACAACAGCACCCAATGCGCGACCGAGTCGCCATAGTCCAGCGCCTGTTCGCGCGGGCGCTCGCGGCGTCGCTGGGCTGCTCCAGGCTAGCTCGACACGCCGACCAGCACGACGACGCTGCCGCGCGCAAGTCGACGTCCGCAGCAAGCCACGAAGTACGGGCGACGGACCGTGTCGCTGCTCGGGCAGGCGGCGTTCGCCCGCCGCCTGGACCGCAGGCACTCCCGAGCGGCTTCGCCCATCCGCAACGGAGACGCGGCCCATCTCGCGCTCGAACTGCCGGGGTTGCCGGACGTGCCCGGCTCGCTCATGCGAGGCACCGGGCTGGCCCGCCTGTCTGCGGGCAAGCCTGACCCGCGTCGGACGCGCTAGACGCGATGGGCGCGCCACAGCCCTCGGCCAGCTGCGGACGCTCACGTCGTGTGCTCGATCAGGATGCGAATGCCAATCGCGATCAGCACCAGCCCCCCGATAATCTCGACGCGCCGCCCCCAGAGCGTCCCAATGCGACGGCCCAGCAGCATCCCGACGGCCGTCAGCGTTGCGGTCACGACGCCGATCACCACCGCAGGCACCAGGATCGGCGCTCCGACCATTGCGAGCGACAGCCCGACCGCAGCAGCATCGATGCTGGTGGCCACCGAAAGCAGCACCAGATCCCAACCCTTCGTGGGGTCGGTTCGCGGCGCCGGCCCGTGCTGCTCGCCCAGCGCGCCCCAGACCATCCGGCCTCCCACGAAAAGCAACAAACCGAAAGCGATCCAGTGATCCACTGACTCGATGGTGCTCCGCACCGCCTTGCCAGCGGCCCAACCCGAGATCGGCATCAGTGCCTGGAACAGACCGAAGTGGAACGAGAGCCGGAAGACCCTGCGGCGCGTCAGCGGGTCCAGCGTCAAGCCGGCCACGAGGGCCACGGCGAACGCATCCATGGCGAGGGCGACGGCCACGGCAACAAGGCTCAGCCAACCCACGGCGCGCTCACGGATGTATGTAGACCAGCGTCCCTTCTTCGAAGCTGTCGCCGGAGAAGGCCGCGTGCCAGTGTTCGGGAACCTGAGGCAAGGACCAGAAGAACGCGTAGCGCGCGTCGATGGGCGACATGTTGACGCAACCGTGCGAGCGAACCTTGCCGAAGTCGTCGTGCCAGTAGGCTCCGTGCAGCGCATACCCGCCCTTGAAGTACATGACCCACGGGACGTCGCGAAGCTCGAACTCGCTATCGGCAGCGGACGAATCCATGGTCGTCGTCACGTGCTTCTGGTAGATGCGATACATCCCCGTGGGCGTGCTGAGCGTCTTGCCCGGTTCGCCGAGGCCACCGCGTCCCGTCGAAACGAGCGTCGCGTACACCGGCTGAACCCCCTCCCATAGCACGAGCGTCTGATTCTGGATCGAGATGTCGATCCACCGGACGCCGCGCCTGGCCCAAGCCGGAGGTGCATTCGGCTTGGCTGCCGTTCGCA
The DNA here is from genome assembly GCA_016929495.1 of Polyangiaceae bacterium. Lineage (GTDB taxonomy): Bacteria > Myxococcota_A > Polyangia > Polyangiales > Polyangiaceae > JAFGIS01. The sequence continues at coordinate 18,819 of JAFGIS010000546.1, forward strand.
CCTCCGAGCTCTTCACCCACGAGCCGTTGCGCGTCTGGGCGATGCGCACCCCGCCGATCTCCCGCACGGTACCGCTGAGCGCGACCAGCTCGCGCCGGCCGAGAGGCTGGTCGCGCTCGAGCGCGCCGTTGACCAGGCGGTAGCTGTGCGCACGCGGTGCGAAGGCAAACGCCAGGGGCAAACCGATCTCTCGGATCTCCGTACCGTGAAAGGGTGAGCCGCTGTCAGCCTTGATCTTGTCCGCAGGCAGCAGCCGTCCGTCCGTGGCGATCGCGAAGCGGCGGTTCTGCGCTTGTTCGCCGGCCACGAACGTCCCGATGAACGCGACTCCGGCGTGGCGCTTCACCCGACTGGCGATGACGGCGTAGCCCGGCGCCGTGAAGCTCGAAATGTTGGGGACCCTTCTCTCGCCGACGAGCCACCAAGGCACGCTGTCGTCGCCATGGCCCCCGTAGCGTTCGTTCATGTCCATGGGGATGGCGTGCTCGGGGATCTGGCCGCCAGCGGCTCCCGAGGCGCCGAGCGGAACGTCGTTGGCACCGACATCGAGTGCATCCCACTTGTACGCGAGCTTCTGGTAGTTCCTGAGGTGCCGCTCGAGCCGCATCTCGTACTGGAATTGTTCGGCCTTGGTGGGGACCCTGAGGTAGTTCGGGGCAATGGAGCGCGCGAAGCCGTAGTGGTACGGCATGGGCTTGCGTCGGTTCGGCTCAACGTGAAACGCTCGCAGGATGGGATGATCCAGCTTGGTCGTGGCGTCCTGACCCGCGCAGACGAAACCCACGGGTCTGATGGCGAACCAACCCTCGGGGCACGCGTCCTTGCTGACAGGGGCTGCAGAGCGCGCGACTCGTGCGCCCACGCGCAGATATCCGATCGAATCGGACCGCTTGTCGGGCTTGGGATACACCTTGGCCACCAAGGAAAGCGGAGCGAGCTTCGGACCATTGGCCGGCGGGACTGGGATCGAGTCCCACTGTGCCTCTGGCCCAACCAGCTGTGAAGCCTCGGCGCTCCTGACCGCTGCTGCCGCAGTGCCGGAGAGCTCGAGCTTGTTGTCGCAGCCGCTCGGAGCGAGCAGCAAAGGCAGGGCGAGGGCTAGCGCCGGTCGGTGCGGTTGCATTCCTGGTGCATGCCAAAACCACGTCGCTCGGCCCAGAAATCCGCGAAGCCGCCTGCGGCCCACGGGGCCGTGGTTGCCATCCCCCCTGTGTGCGGCCCGGATTTGCCGCTCACGCGTGCGCAGGGCACCCGGCCCATCGGACAACGCCGGCACCGGGAGATGTCGACCCTCGGCGGTTGACCCCCTGGCACCAGCCCGTACGATGGCACCCGACCGGCCGATGGCGGCCTTTCAGCGCGCCGCAGGCGCAACGGAGCTCCATGCCCACTGCTCGCAACATGCTCGAACGCACTGCCCAGAGGATCGCCGACAACCCCGACCAGGCCCGCGAGGTCGGCGCCGTCTACCGCCTGTCGCTCGATGGAGAGGGCGGCGGCCGTTGGATCATCGATCTCAGAGACGAACCCGGCGTCCGCGAGGGCGCGGGGGAGGCCGATTGCGGCCTGAGCATGGCGGCCAGCGACTACGTCGATCTGGTCGAGGGGCGAGTCAGCGCCCAGCAGCTGTTCTTCAACGGAAAGCTCCGAGTGGAGGGGGACATGGGACTGGCCGTCAAGTTGCAGAAGCTGCAGAACCTGCTGCGGTAGTGGCTTGTCCTATCGGTGGCGCGACACGATGGTCGAATCAGAACAGCCCAGCGTCGATGTGAGCCCGTCCGAAGCCAAGGCACTGCTCGTCGATCTGCGTCGACGGGTCGACGCGCTCGACGACCAGATCCTCGGGCTTCTGGACCAGCGTGCGCGCGCGGCCACCGAGATCGCAAGGGCGAAACGCCGGCTTTCGCTGGTGCTCCACGACCCAGAGCGGGAACAGCAGATCGTCCAGCGGCTCGAAGCGGCCGTCTCTGCGCGAGCGGACGCGGTGTTTCCCAAGAGCGCCATTCGACCCGTCTGGCGCGAGGTCATGAGCGCGTGCTTGAGCCTGGAGCAGCCGCTCACGGTCGCCTATCTCGGCCCGCCCGGAACGTTCACGCACATGGCTGCCTGCAGAGCGTTTGGTCTGGCGGCGCACTACGTCGAAGCCAACACCATCCCCGGCGTGTTCGATGCCGTCTCCAGGGGACGCGTGACCTACGGCGTCGCTCCGATCGAGAACTCGACCGAGGGCGGAGTCACTTTCACCTACGACAGCTTGCTCGATGGCGATGCGATGATCCGCCAGGAGCTCGTGCTCGACGTCGCGCAGTGCCTCATCGGCCAGACGGACGAACTGGGCAGCATCGAGCGCGTCTATTCGCATCCGCAGGCGCTCGCGCAATGCCGCAATTGGCTCAGCAAGAACCTGCCGAATGCGCAGCTCGTCGTCTCACCCTCGACGACGCTCGCCGCCCGCGAGGCCGCGGCAGACCCGAGCTCGGCTGCCGTGGCCAGCCGGATGGCGGCGGAGATCGCGGGCCTGGTCATCCTGCGTGAGGGCATCCAAGACTACGAACAGAACGCCACGCGCTTCGTGATCCTCGCCAAGACGGATGCCCCCCCGACCGGCGACGACAAGACCGCCGTGGCGTTCTCGACACCCGACCAGCGCGGCGCGCTGCGCAGTGTCCTCGAGGTCTTCGATCACGAGTCGATCAACCTGACCCGGATCGAGTCGCGTCCTTCGCGCAGCAAGATCTGGGAGTACGTCTTCTTCACCGATCTCGAGGGCCACCGGAGCGAGCCCCGCGTCGAGCGGGCCCTGGCCCGCCTGGCCGAGACCTGCCGCATGACCAAGGTCCTCGGCAGCTACCCCCGCGCGAAATAGCGCCCACGGCCGGCCCAGGCGGGATCGGTTCGGCTGGACTGGCTGGACTTGGCTGGACTGCCGGGGCCTTTCGTCTGGCCGGGCGACGTGCTAGGGTTGGCCCAGAACAGACGGTCCCTGGCTCGTACGGGGGCGCAGTCGGGCCCATTCGGGCAGCAGGGGTCACAGGCCTGCGGGACTCATGGTCCCGTGGGCCTCTGTCGTTTTGGTCAGCCCGCCATGTCACAGCAAAGCCAGAAACTAGCTATCGCGCGTCTGTCGGTCCTGAGCAACACGCTGCTCATGGTCAGCAAGCTCGCGATCGGACTGGTCATCGGCTCGGTCTCTGTGCTGTCCGAAGCCATCCACTCGGGCGTCGACCTGTTGGCTGCCGCGATCGCTTTCTTTGCAGTACGGGAATCCGGGCGTCCCGAGGACCAGCAGCACGCGTTCGGCCACGGCAAGGTCGAGAACCTCTCGGCCCTTGCCGAGGCGATCCTCATTTTCGTCGCAGCCGGCTGGATCGTGTACGAGGCGATCCACAAGCTTCTCAGGCCGGCGCCCATCGACGCCCCCTGGGCCGGCGTGCTGGTGATGGGAGTATCGTCGGCCGTGAACGCGTACGTCTCGGCACGTCTGTTTGCCGTAGCGCGTGAAACCGAGTCTTCGGCGCTCGAAGCAGACGCCTGGCACCTGCGCACCGACGTGTACACGTCCGTCGGGGTCATGGTCGGTTTGGGTTTGGTGTGGCTCGGTGGCCTGGTCGTCGCGAGTCAGTCTGTGATGTGGCTCGATCCGGTCGTGGCCATGATCGTGGCCGCTTTCATCGTGCGAGCCGCATGGCACCTGAGCCGTGACGCGATCGGTGACCTGATGGACACCCAGCTGCCCCAGAACGAGCTCGATGCCATTGCCGAATGCCTCGGCTCCATCAAAGGCCCGCTCCACTCGTACCATGGGCTGAAGACGCGACGAGCCGGACCTACGCGTTTCGTCGAGTTGCACCTCGAGGTCCCGAAGACGCTGTCGGTCGAGGAGGCCCATCGGGTTGCCGACGAAGTCGAACAGAGCATCCAGAAGCGGCTGCGCAGCGTGAGCGTGACCACGCACGTGGAACCGATCTCGTCGCCCCCGGGCCCCGGCACCGAGCCCGGGGTACAGGCCCGGTCCGACCCGGCGCGGGATGCGTGATACGGGTTTTGCGCGCCAACCACGGAAATTTGCAGCCGTTTCGCAGGGGCGACCCACGCGCCCGGGCCGCGGAGCCTGATTGACCGGCAGTCATCGATTCTTGACTCGCCGTGGGCCTGGCAAAGTGTCAGGCTCTGACGCGCAACGGCGCTGCTTGCCTGGAGCTAGCGCGACCTCCTGGCCGGCTGTCGAAAGTCTGCATTCACGCTGGTCCGTGTGTGTAAACGAGACCCGCAAGGAGGACTTGGAATGAGATCGTATCTTCCCTCGCTTCTGCTCATAGGACCTATCAGCTTCGCACTGGGCTGTAGTAGCGACAGCCCCAGCACCACCTTGGCGAACACCGGAGGCGCCGGGGGAGCCTACCCAGGCAGCGGCGGTTCCACGGGTGGAGGCTACGGCGGATCGACGGCTGCCGGTGGATCCAGCGCGAACTCGTGCGCTGCCTGCGCGGGCGGCACCTGCGTGAACGGTGTCTGCGTCTGCCCCACGGGCTTCCAGCTCTGCAGCGGCACCTGCGTCGATACGACGTACAGCTCCACCAACTGCGGAGGCTGCGGCATTGTCTGCTCCGGAGCCACGCCCGTCTGCCTGAAGAGTCAGTGTGCGAGCGGCTGCGGCGAAGGCGCGTCCCTGTGCAACAACGGTTGCATGAGCAATGACAAGTTCCTCAATGATCCGCAGAACTGCGGGTCCTGCGGGAACAACTGCGCGACCAGCCCCTTGGGGCCCTCCTGCATCGCCGGCGTGTGCGGGTGCCCGGCCGGATACACCGCCTGCCCATCGAACGGCACTCTGATGTGCACGGACACCACCAACGGCGACACCAACAACTGCGGCCAGTGCGGGACCCAGTGCGCCGCTGGGCAGTCCTGCATCAACAAGGTTTGCACCGGTGGCGGCGCGGGCGGTTCGACGGGAACTGGCGGTGCCGGCGGGGGTACCAGTATCGGGGGTCAGGGTGGTGGTTCCTCGGTGACCGGTGGCCATGGCGGCGGTGGTGGCGCCAATCCTACCGGTGGCCAGGGCGGCGGCGGTGGCGCCAATCCTACCGGCGGCCAGGGCGGCGGCGGCGGCAGCACGAGCACCGGCGGCGGCAATCCAGGCGGTAGCGGCAACTGTTCACCGGCCTCGATGATCTCCAACTTCGAGGAAGGGCCCGCGGCCGATCCACCGATCGCGATCGAGCAGGAAGGTCGCAAGGGCTGCTGGGAGCGCTTCTACGAGACCGACACCACCAACTTCACCATGGAGGTGGAAGACTCGGGTGAATCGGACGCGTGCAACAAGTACGTGCTGCACGTCAAGGGCACGTCGTCGGCCGGCTGGGGCGAATGGGTCGGCGTCGGCGTCAACCTGAACGAGACCGGTACCTGCGGCTCGAACGAGACGACCAACCCGAAGCGCTACGACGCCAGCAAGTACACGGGTATCAGTTTCAAGATGAAGAAGGGCTCGGGCCACGACTCGAAGTCCCCCATTCGTTTCAACATCTCGATCCCCGAGACCGAGGGGCCGAGCACGCCCCAGGGCGACTACCTGTGCGACGCGGCCACCCTGGCCGAAGTGTCCGAGGGCGGTGCCCCGATAAAAGCCAAGCGCGACTGTTACCAGCACATGGGCCGGTTCTTCCACGTCGTCGCCGGCTACGAGCCCACCACGTACAACGACACCGAGGTCACGAGCGACTGGAAGACCTTCAATCTCTGCTTCGACCGGGATCTGTATCCCCTGTCGCTGCCCGGAACGCTGACCAACCCCCAGCGTGACTCGCTGTCGTCCAAGATCCTGAAGCTGCAGTTCCAGTTCAACCAGGGCAAGGATTGGTACGTTTCGAGCTACCCGAACGAGGGCGACTACACCGAGCTGCAGAAGAACCTGCCCTTCGACGTGTACATCGACGACGTGCAGTTCTTCGAGGGCGAGTGCCCGAACTCGAGCGTCTTCAAGGGCGACGGCTTCCCCGCCAACGCCACGGTGGGTAGCTGCGCTCCAGCAACCGGCGCCGCCAACTTCAACAACGCCATCTCCCAGGCCTACGACCGGTGGAAGAAGCACTTCGTCAAGAACAACACCGTCGTCGCGGTCGAGCAGGAGGGCGGAGTGGTCACCTCCGAGTCCATGGGCTACGGCATGCTGATCGCGGCGATGCTGGGTGACAAGACGAGCTTCGATTCGTTCTGGGGGTACGTGCAGGGGAAGCTCGAGGGGGGGCTAATGAGCTGGAAGGGCAGCGGAGCGGGCTCTGCCACCGACGGCGACATGGACATCGCCTACGCCTTGCTGGTGGCTGACAAGAAGTGGAGTGGCTACAGCGCCGCTGCTACTTCCATGATCGGCGCGATCAACTCCGGCGACGTCAGCGGCACCCAGCTCAAGCCCGGCAACACCTGGGACACCGCCTTCAATCCCTCCTACTTCGCCCCTTCCTACATGAAGGTTTTCGGCGGGATGGACGGCGTCATCAGCAACAGCTACTCGCTGCTGAAGACCAACACGGGCAGCAACTTCCCCACCGACTGGACCAATTGGTCAGGCGTGGCTCAGATGCCTGCCGGACAGGTGACCGCTCAATTCACCACCGAGGTGTACGGCTACGACGCGGCTCGCGTTCCGTGGCGCATCGGTCTGGACGGATGCAAGAGCGGCGGCGACGGCAAGACCATCGCGACGACCATCGTCAGCTTCTTCGCGGGCAAGTACGATTCGGGTGCGACCATCGATCTGATGAAGGCCGGTTGGGTCAAGAGCTCGGGGCTTCCCGCTACCTCGTCTTCTGCAGGCCAGGACGCCCGCGACATGCAAGGCTCGTTCATCGGACCGCTCGGCGTGGGCGCCATGGCAGCGGGCAACGCCGCCATGCGTGACCGCGCGATGCGCACCATCCTCGACATCCTCGAGAATGGCGATTTCAATCACACCTACTTCCCCTCCACGGTGGGATTCTTGAGCCTCTTGGCCATGACGGGGAACTTCGTCGTGCTGTAGGCCCTCGGGAGAATCCCAAGCGTCCGCGCCGGCCGCGGGAAACCGTGGCCGGCGGCGTTTTGTGCGAGCTGAGACTCTGGTCCTCTGGCCAAGGCGGTGGTTCTTGCATTGCAGACACTGCGATCCACACATCCACACACTACGGCTGGAACCCGGACGAGCCTACGCCGCGGCAGGGCCAGCCACTGCACCAAAGCCGCGGGCTGACCTGGGTGCCCGTGTCATCTGTGTCGAAGACGTCAACCACAAACAGTCCACCTCCCTCTGAGGAAGTCTGCGCCCCTGAGTACGTGAGGTACCTGCCGTCGCTTGACCACTTGCCCAGCGACATGTACTGGAGCGAAGCGCTGTAGATGGCGCGATGCGTTGCGGGCAGGCCAGAGCGCCACTCGAGCAGGTACAGCTCGTCTCCGGGGACCTCTTCAGTCAGGTCGTCCCAGCACGCCAGGGCGTTCGAATCAGGCGAGAACGAGAAGCCAGTCGAGGAGGTCGAGAATGAGTTCGCGTCGCCGTCCACGCTAGCAAGATACGTTCCACTGTCGCTCCTGAACGCGATCCACTCATCATCCGGCGAGAAGAAGATGTCACTGTCGCTCGACGGTGCCGCGTAGGTTCCAGTGATCTCGTGACTCGCGACGGTCGGTCCGCCGAGCTCCGTCACGTGGACCCTCCGGGAACTTGAGTCGTAGTCTACCCAGGCAACGGCGGCTCGCGTATGCGCCCAGGGTCGAGCCGACGCACACGCCGAAGCGGGGATAGTTGCCACTGCAGACGAATTCGGGAGATCGGAGTAGCGATGAAAGGCCGTGCGGGTCGTGTCCGTGCCGTCGGGCAGCGTGAACCACTGGAAATCAGCGGACATGGAGCTCACCCCTGGCAAGGCAAAGACCGTGGGCCCGGAGAAGTCGATGATCCATGAATCGCCCGTGCAGCTCCATAGCCCGGCAACCACGCTGATCCTCTCTCCTATCGGCGCCACCCTGGTTATGGTCCCGCCGTCGACGTTGAGCGTCTGGACGTTTCCGAACCCGGCCCCCGTTCGTCTAATGAAACTAAGCTGCCCCTGAAGCGAAGTAGAGGCGAGCAGCTGATCGGTGATCCATGTGCCGTTCCTCACCCCTGGCATGGGCACCACTGCTGGCGGCAGCGTCTGGCCGAGATCGACGAATCGAGTTTCGTAAACCGCAAGTCCTGCCTCTTCCCCCGTCTTCTGGCCAAACGAAAACGCCTCACCCCCAGGGGTCCATTCCACCCCTGCCGCGTCGAGCGGCCCCCCAATACGCATGCTCTCCCCAAGCGTCCGCCCGGAAACGTCCATCAAGTACAGCCGGCTCGTGCCGTCGGCGTCCAGCAGGTCGTACGCAAGCCAGTGGCCATTCGGCGAGAAGCTGAACTGCTGAACCGAACTGCCCGCCGGAGTTGGCACGCGCGTCCTCGGGTAGGCAGCGTTGGTCACGTCCACCAGAGTAAGTAGGTCCTGGTCGAGCGTATCTTCGTCAGCGAGGTAGGCGAGCCAGCGCTTGCGCTGCACGCGAAGCCCGAGTTGGATCGTTTCTTCGGCCCCATTCGCGTCCTTCACCGTGACCTCAAACTCGAAGTCCCCGTCGACCGTCGGGGTCCCGGACAGAGTTCCGGTACTGCTCAGTTGGAGCCCCGCCGGCAGGTCGCCCGAACTGACGGTCCAGTCGTAGTCCGGCTCGCCTCCAGACGCGCTCAGAGTGACCGAATACTCCTTGCCGTATTGCGCCATGGGCAGAGAGGACGGCGCAATCTCCAGAACAGCCACGGCTGTGCTCCCAGCAGCTCCGGCCTCAACCGTGCCCGAGTCCGTCCCCGCGTATCCTCCGGCCGCCATGGTGCCTCCGGTGCCCGAGCCAGCGAACCCCTCGAGCCTTCCGCCGGTGCCGCCGGCCCCATTGGATCCGCCCCCGTGGTTGCCGCCACTGGCATTCGCGCCATCATCCCCCGCCTCGGCGGCCCCACCATCCTCACTGACGCCGCTACTCCCGCCCGACGTACGCCCAGGTTCGCCCCCGACAGCATTCCCGCCGGGAGACTCGCCGGACCCGCTGTCGCTCCCGCCATTCTCATCGCCCCGCCGCTCGCCCGTCGCACCCGCATTGCCGCCCTCGTCGTTTTCCGTGGCACGGCTGCCGGCTTCACCAGCTTCACCGTTGCTCCCGTCGTTCGGCGTGGTTCCTGCCGCTGAGCCGCCCTGCGCCACCGTGCCAGCGTGAGACGCACCCGACGCGCCTGCCGCGCCGCCTGCGCCCGACTCGGGTAGCACGCACGTTTTGGTCTCCTCGCAACTGAGATCGACGTCCCAGTCGCATCCGCCCGCAAGCGCCGCTGCCAAGGCGCTGACCGATACGAGAGAGACGCCGTGGCGGCAGTGCTGGGTGAGCGAGACGTGAATGCAGTTGGTGGGCCCGGATAGGTCGCGTTCCATATGCCGTTCCATCGTTGCCTCTCGTGCTCCGGTTGCGTGGAATCGAAGCCCCAACAGCGACCGCCGGCAAGCCCTGCGCGCGTCCACTGGGTTGGCCAGGTGACCGGACAATCGCCCCGCAAATCTGGCCTAGCGCCGCCCGCCAGAAGTCTCGCCATCAGTTGCGCCTCGGGCGGGACCAGCGGCGAGTGTGCGCGTGGCGTCCTTCACTGAACGGACACGGATGCGGTCAGAGCCTTCCACAGTCGTCAGCCAAACCAGTTCACGATCTTGAGCTGAACGTCGCGTAGCGGGGCCTTGGCCCAGCTGCGTCGCCCGGCATTCTGGAGCCAGGGCTGGGAAACCTCGACGGCCATCGTCGAACTCCGCAAGTCGCTGCCCCCCTACGCCGCCCTCTGCAGCCACTGCAGGATCGCCTCCCGCAGTGCCGCATGCAGCGTCAGCCCCTTCACCTCGGCCTGCCGCTCGAGCTCCGCCCAGATCCGCGGCGAGAACCGCACCGATCGTGGAACCGTTCCGCCGACCTCGAGCGCCTTCCGCGGCCGTCCGCGCCCGACCTGCACGAACAGCCCCTCGTCGGCGATGCGCTTCGCGAACTTGTTTCGGCGTGCCCTGACCTTCGAAAAGTCCACTTCGGGCATCTCCCGCAGGGACCGCGCCGACGGCTCCCGCCGGCGTTTCTTGGTCGATACCTTCTTCATAGCGCC
>JAFGIS010000547.1 GCA_016929495.1 Polyangiaceae bacterium
CCATTCACCCGCAAGCCGTCTCGCGTCCTTTCCGCCACGCGCACGCTTTCGAGCCTCACCGACTGGCCCGGACTTCGAGCGAGACTGGGCTCGCTATCTGAGCCTGGCACGGCGAATCGGGCTACCGGGAATCCACGGGAAGGACGACAGACCGACAGACCGTGAGGTCCGGCGGCGCCGTTTGTCGTGCTCTGTCGACAACTTCGGCCGGAAGACCAGCTTTCTCGCCGACCGAAGGCGCTGGCGAGCTCGGGACTTCCCTCCTCTGAGGCTCCTGGACGACTCGATTGACGCGGGCCGTGTGCCGTTCCGGCGTTCTCGGCCCGGACATCGCCGTTCGTTGGACGTTGGACATCTCCGCCTGCGCTCAGCCGAACAACTGGCTACTCGCCGGGCCAATCCACGCAGGTTGGAGTCGAGCGAAGGGTCGTCGTGCCGTCGCCCAGCTCACCGACATGGTTGTACCCCCAGCAGCGGACATCGCCGTTGTTCATGAGTGCGCACGTATGATCGAAGCCGCCGGCCAAGGCCTGAACGCCGCCGAGCACGTTGGCTGTCGGCGGCGTCGCCCGACTCGCCATGCTGCCGTCACCGAGCTGGCCTTCCCCGCCTCTACCCCAGCAGCGCACGCCGTTGCTCGTCATCAACGCACAGGTGAAGCGACGGCCTGCCGAGATGGCACGGACGCCCCTGAGCACGTCTGTCGTAGGTGGCTTCGTGTACACCAAGTTGCCGGTGCCGTCACCGAGCTGGCCGTCCCCACCTTCCCCCCAGCAGCGCACGCCACCAGTCGTCATCAGTGCGCAGGTATGCGTGCCGCCAGCTGCAATAGCCTCTACGCCGAGAAGTACGTCCTTCGTCGGCGGCGTGAAACGGGCCGTCCTGGTGCCGTCGCCAAGCTGACCGAACTGGTTGGCTCCCCAGCAGCGGACACCACCGGTCGTCATCAGTGCGCACACATGTGACTCACCCGAGGCGAGGGCTCGTACGCCGCTGAGTACATCGCTCGACGGTGGCGTGGCGCGCTCCGTCGTGGCGTCATCACCGAGCTCTCCATACACGTTTGACCCCCAGCACCGGACGCCGCCGCTTTCCATCAATGCGCATGTGTATGCGTAGCCCGCGGCGACGGCTTGCACGCCACGGAGCGCGTCGTGCGCCGGGGGAGACCAGTTGTCCGTTGTGGTGCCATCGCCGAGCTGTCCCTCCATATTCCCGCCCCAGCAACGGACACCACCCGTGGCCATCAGCGCGCAGACGTGAGAGTCGCCCACAGCGATCGCTCGTACGCCTGCGAGCGCATCGACTGGCGGTGGACTCGATCGTCCAGCGAGTCCGCCGTTACTGGGTTGGGGCACCCTCCTATCGTATCCCCAGCACCGGACACCCCCGGTAGCCATCAACGCACAGGTGACGAAGAGGCCCGGGGCGATTGCCTGTACATCCACGTCACTCGGGTGGCTACACGGTTCGGGCGCGTTGGGATCGCCCTGCCCTCTCGTACCCTCGTCGAATCCATGCATCGACGCCACGCGGCCTCCGCAGCCGAGTACCAAGCCGGCCAAACCCAAAATCAACCACCCAAGCGCCCGGCGAGACCTGGGACTCTTCATGCCTTGCTCCGTTCTCCGCCAGCTCGGCGTGTTTCCTGCCGATCGTAGCCGAAGCCAGCTCGCTGTCGACATTGGCCAACCAGTAGCCTCTGCGCCGTCCGCCTGTCGTTGCCAGAAACTCGTCCGCGGCGAACTCCCTGAGGATTCCGTGGCGGCCGGGCATGCCGGTCGGATGACATCGAGAGCCACTACAGGCGTTCTAGACAACCGTCATACACGCGTACTGGATGATCTTGCCCGCGTAGCAGGGCCAACGCCAGTCGCCAAGCACCTCCGGCGGAAGCGCACTGGATCCCTTGAGCTCGACGATACGCCCGTCCTCATCCAGGACGGCCGCTCCTTCCACTGGATACATGGGGTCGTGGCAACTTCTCAAAAAGCCGTGGCGTCGGCGGGGGGAAATCGAAACCGCGGAAGGTGGACGTTCGCGGCCGCTCAGGCTGCGGGTCAGGCGGGCCTTCGCCCCCGAGCGGAGCCGAGTGAGCCAGGCGCTGCCGGCACGCTCAGCGCCCGCGTGAGTCCCCCCATCCCGGCCCCGCGGCTGGCCCCTAGCCAACAAGCGTCCGGCGAGTTAGCGGATCCACACCGACGTCGACGAGGACTACCAGGCCGCCCTACGCTTGCCCGCCGCCTTTTCTCGGCGGCGCGGTACGTCCTTGGCGTCGGGTTCGCTGCCACGCAGCGTGCCCAGCCGCTGGTAGGCCGCGTGCGCCTCGGCGCGGGCTGCTACGACCGCGTTCCCCTCCCCGGCCCCTTGCTCGCCGGCACGAGCGCTCGCGGCCCGGTGCCAATCAGATCGGTGCGCCCGGCTCGGCGGAGCGCTTCGCGCACGCGCGCATGCTGAGACGGATCCCACCAATACAGTAGTGCCTTCAAGAGCCTCTTGTCCCTAAGCTCTCGCGCTACGGTCACTGGCTTGCGGGTCGTCGGATCGAGCCCGGTGTGGTACATGGCCGTGGCCACGGACAAGGGAGTCGGAATGAAGTCCTGGACCTCCCTCGGCCGCAGGTTGTGCGCCTTGAGCGCGAGCGCGAGCTCGACGGTGTCCTCGAACGAAGACCCCGGATGCCCGGTGATGAAGTAAGGCACCAGATACTGCTCCTTGTTCGCGGCTGTGCTCGCCTCGGCAAAGGCTCTGGCAAAGCGCTCGTAGCAGCCGAGCTCGGGCTTGCGCATCAGCCGGAGCACGCCGGCATCGCCGTGCTCCGGCGCCACGGACAGCTGACCGCCAACGTGGTGGCGCGCGAGCTCCTGGACGTACTCGGGACTCCGCTCGGCCAAATCGACGCGGATCCCGGACGCGACGAAGACCCTCTTGACGCCCGGCGCGGAACGCGCCGCGCGCATCAACGCGATGAGCGGGCCGTGATCCGTCCCGAGCCGCGAGCAGGTCTTGGGGAACAGACAGGAGGGGCGACGGCATGCGGCTTCGGCACGCGGCTCGCGACAGCGCATGCGATACATGTTGGCGGTCGGCCCCCCGAGGTCGGTCACGACGCCCCTGTAGCTCTCGAGACGACCGAGCGAGCGCAGCTCCGCGAGCACGCTCGCCTCGGAACGGCTCTGGACGAAGCGGCCTTCGTGTGCGCCGATGCTGCAGAAACTGCAGCCTCCGAAGCAGCCGCGCAGGATCACGACCGAGTGCTTGATGGTCTCGTAGGCTGGAATGCGACTCGGGGCATAGCTCGGGTGCGGCAGTCGCCGGAACGGCAGTGCGTAAAGCGCGTCCATCTCGGCTTCCGAGAGCGGCTTCGACGGTGCGTTGAGCACCAGCGCTTGCTGACCATGAATCTGCATCATGCGGCGACCGTCGAGGGCGCTGGTTTCGCGCTCGAACAGCCGAGTCATATGCGCGAAGTCGACCTTGCTCCGAACGACGGCCTCGTAGCTCGGCAAGAGCACGAGCGCGGCGCTCCGGAGCTCGGACGAAGCGGTCTCTGCGAGCGGCTGCCATTGCTCGGGTCGATTGAGGACGTGGGCCGTTCCAGGCACGTCCCGTAGCGCTCCGATCGGTTCTCCTGCGTCGAGCCGTCGCGCGATCTCCCACGCTGCTCGCTCTCCCATGCCAAAAACCAACAGATCGGCCTTGGCGTCCAGCAGAATCGACCGCCGCACTTGGTCCGACCAGTAGTCGTAGTGAGCGATCCGCCTCAGCGACGCTTCGATCCCGCCGAGCACGATGGGCAAGCCCGGGAAAGCCTGCCGGCACAGGTTGGAGTAGACCACGCTGGCCCGGTTGGGCCGGAGCCCCGGGCGTCCACCCGGAGAGAATTGGTCTTCGCTCCGCACCTTGCGCTGCGCGGTCAGTTTGTTCAGCATCGAGTCGAGGTTGCCCGCGCTCACCCCCACGAACAGCCGCGGCCGCCCGAGCCGGCTCACGTCCCGGATCGAACGCCAGTCGGGCTGCGCGACGAGTCCTACCCTGTAGCCCTTGCTCTCTAGGAAGCGCGCGATGAGCACTGGGCCGAACGCCGGGTGATCCACGTACGCGTCCCCTGTGACGATGAGCACGTCGAGCTGTGCATAGCCTTGCTGTCGCAGCTCCTCGGCCGTAGTGGGCAGAAAGCCTGGCGGCCCGATGCTACGGACCGTGCGCGAGGCAGATCTCGACATAGCGCCGCACGGTGTCCTCTAGCCCGAACTCGAGCGCATCGGCAACCAACGCGTGCCCGATGGAGACCTCGTCGACCACGCCGAGTTCGTTCAGGAAGACACCGAGGTTCTCCAGGTTGAGGTCATGTCCAGCGTTGACGCCAAGGCCTTCCTGACAGGCTGCGCGCGCCGCGACCGCGTAGAGCTTCAGGCTCTCGGCGCGGTGCGCCGGATCCGCCGCGGCGTAGGGCTCGGTGTAGAGCTCGATCCGGTCAGCGCCGAATCGCTTCGCGAGCGGCATCATCGGCACGATGGGATCGACGAACAGGCTCACACGCGCGCCGGTAGCGTGCAAGCGGTCGATCGCTTGACGTAGCCGAACGCCCTGTTCAGGCTCGAGCCCGGCCAGATTCCAACCTTGATTGCTCGTGAACGCGTCTCGGCTGTCGGGAACGAGCGTCGCCTGGTCGGGGCGGACCCGTTCGCAGTGCTCCACCAACCCGTGAAACGGATTGCCCTCGATGTTGTATTCGGCGCCCGGGTAACGGCGCACGAGCTCGGCGATCGACGCCACGTCGCTCGCGCGGATGTGCCGCTGGTCCGGGCGCGGATGCACCGTGATGCCGTGAGCCCCCGCATCGAGGGCCTTCGCCGACAGGTGGAGGACGTCCGGGATCCCGATGCTGCGGGTGTTCCGGAGTGTGGCGATCTTGTTTACATTGACGGACAATCGGGTCATCGTCGAAGACTTCGCTCGAGGAGACCCGCAAAGCGTAGTGGGGGTCGGCCCACGGCGCCAGTCCGTGCACTGTGCGCGCTCGGGGGACCGTGATAGCCTGAACGCCACTCGGCCTGTGGCGAGTCTTCTTCTGGCCCGGGAAATCCCACGATCGGAGGCACCCTATGACTCAGGATCCAGGTTCATCCAGCTCGATCGTCCTGACCGACATCTCGCCCGCGGCCTGGGAGCATCCGGCCGATCGCGCCGCGCTTCAGGCTCTGCGCGCGATTCCAGGCTTCGACCTGGCGGTTCGGAAGATCCTGGCATTCACCGGCGGCGAACAGGGCATCCGCCTGATATTCCAGGCTAACTCCGTGCGCGTCGGGCCCCGGCAGTTCCCCCGCCTGTTCTCCATGATGGCGGAGGTCCAGGCGACGCTCGACTGGCAACGCGACGTGGAGGTCTACGTTTCGCAGACACCCATGGTCAACGCCATGTCCGTCGGCTTCGACCGACCCTTCATCGTGGTCAAATCCGGTTTGCTGGAGCTGCTCACCGAGCGCGAGCAGCGCGTGGTCCTGGGTCACGAGCTCGGCCACATCATGAGCGGCCACGCGCTCTACCACACCATGCTCTACTTGCTCGTGATGCTGGGTCTCTCTCAGCTGCCGTTTCTGACCGGCATCGCGCTCATACCCATCCGCCTCGGGCTCATGGAGTGGTACCGCAAGAGCGAGCTCTCCGCGGACCGCGCAGGGCTCTTGGCTTCGCAGAGCCGTGAAGACGCGCTCCGCGTTTTTCTCAGGCTGGCCGGCGGCGGAACGGCCGAACAAACGAGCCTGGACGCTTTCATGGACCAGGCCCGCGAGTATGCGCAGACCAGTGGACCGCTGGACACTGTCTACAAGATGCTGAACACGCTCGATCTGGACCATCCGTTCAGTACCATGCGCGCAGCCGAGCTCGGCCGATGGATCGAGGAGGGGCACTACGACCAGATCCTGCTTGGCCGCTACACGCGCCGCGGACAGGAGGGACAGGAACGCCGTTTCACTTCCGACTTCTCGGAGGCTGCGCAGTACTACGGTCGGGAAGCCAAGGAGACCGTGGACCAGGTCGTCGATGCCGCCCAGGCGTACGGTCGTGAAGCCAAGGAGACGGTCGAGCAGGTGCTCGGCGCGGCCCAAGCCTACGGACGTGAAGCCAAGGACGCCGTAGGCCGGGCCATCGATGCGGCGGGAGAAGCGTTGAAGCAGGTCGTACGCAAGGGGCCGGAACGACCGGAGTGAGCGGACGAGCCAGGGGATGCACAGCCGGTGGGCCTCGATGGCGGTCTCGATCACCCGCGAGCGACTCGATGGGTACCCGGTGATCGTGCCCGACCAGGGCACGCCTGTTCGTGCACGCCGCGCGCCAACCCGCGCAGCGCCGGATCTCGCAAGCCCTGGCTCTGCTGCCCTTGCTCGCTCAGCACCACGACCTCACGCCCGCGTTCGTGGCCCCATGACCGCCGTTGGCCTCGGGGCCGCTCGGTGGTCGAATGCCTGTCTGGCTGCCCCCACTCGCGCGCGCAGGGCGCGCGCGGTCTCCCCCAAGCCCTCGCGCTGCTCGGGCGGGGGAGACACCGGCGTGGAGCGTCCGGTCGCCGGTGAAGCGCAAGCTTTCCGGTACCATGGCCGGCGCAACGTCCGCTCGGGTCCTGGGGCTGGCTCGGTGCTAAGTTCGAGCCATGTCCGAGCCGATCGATCTCACGCTGAGGCGACTCGAGCGGCTCGAAG
>JAFGIS010000548.1 GCA_016929495.1 Polyangiaceae bacterium
GCCTTAGGCGCTCGCGAGAAGTGACCCGGGTGTGCTCGCCAGAATTGACCCAGCCTGGGGGATGGGGCCGGGGTGGGACCAGGTCGCGACGGCTGGAGGGCAGGAAAGTAGCGGCGGCGATTGGTGACCGGACACCATGCCCGGATGAAAACCACAACAATACGCCGCCGCTGCGTGAAGTGTAGCGGCTGGTTCGTCCCGGACCCAAGAGTTGGCGATCGGCAGGTCACCTGCGGAGCCACCGAGTGCCAGGGAGCGCGGCACGCGGACCGGTGTCGGGACTGGCACGTGCACAATGCGGAGGCGAAGGCCTCCCATTACCAGGACGTGGTCGTGCCGTTGCGCAGAGCGCAGCCGGACTACCAGAGCCGGTGGCGATGGTCGCGGCGGCTGCGCGAGATACGAGAGCAGACGGGGCTGTTGGGTGGGAGGGTCCTGGCGAGCCTGCAGGCTCTGGTGTCACGGGCGGGACAGCTGGCTGGGCGGGCCAGGGGCATCGTGCAAACCGGCGTGCTTGCAGGGGAAATGCTTGAGCGTGCGGTCACGGCGGTTAGCTCGATGATCGCGGCGGTCGAGCAGCTTCAGGCAAGCACGGCCGAGCTTCGAGAGCTTGGGTTATGAGGGCATCGGCGAGATACGAGAGGAGAAAGCCAACGAGCTGAGAATCAGCGACGGTCGTGGCGGTCATGGAGCTCGAATTCCATCAGTTGGACCGCCGTTACGAGACGCTGCGGACGACGAGCCGGGAGCGGGAGAGCCGAGTACTGGCTTCGCTCGCTCGTGATGGGCAGCAGCTGCCGGTGGTGGTGGTGGCAGGAGGGGATGGGGGCCGGTACGTGCTGGTCGACGGCTACAAGCGAGTCCGCGGACTGATCCAGCTCGGGCAGGACGTGGTTCGGGCCACCTGCTGGGATTTGCCCGAGCAGGAGGCTCTGCTGCTGGGCCGGCTGATGCGCTCGGCCGAGGGCGAGAGCGCGCTCGAGCAGGCCTGGCTCCTGCGCGAGCTACAGGAGCGGTTCGAGCTGTCGCTCGACGACCTGGCTCGGCGATTCGGCCGGAGCGCGAGCTGGGTGAGTCGGCGCCTCGGACTGGCCCAGGATCTGCCCGAGGCGATCCAGCAGTTGGTGCGTCGGGGACAGCTCGGGCCGCACGCTGCCATGAAGCACCTGCTGCCCTTGGCGCGCGCCAACCGAGCCGGGGCGATTGCGCTGGCACAAGCCATCGCGCCGCTGCGACCCAGTACGCGGGCAACCGCCGCCCTGTGTGTGGCCTTCGCTCGCGCCAACGAGGCCAGCCGCGAGCAACTGCTCAAGCACCCGGAGTTGCTGCTGCGCGTCAGTCAGCCCCCACAGAGGGCAGAGGATCCGGCTCAGCAACTAGAGCGCGACGTCGGCGCTGTGGGCGGCATTGCGCGACGTGCCCTCAGTCGCGTTCACGCAGGGGTCATCAAGGAGCTGCTACCGCCAGAGCAGATGCGGCTGCGCCGGACCGCAGTCGGCGTGCGCCACGATGTCGAGCACCTGGTGGGTGCCATCGAAAAGGAGGTTTCGGATGCTGGATGAGAAGGCTCGAGCTGCGATTCTGGCCCTGCAACGAGCCGGTCACGGCAAACGCGCGATCTCGCGGGCGCTGGGTATCTCGAGAAACGCGGTACGCAAGATCCTCGCTTCGAATGCGACCGAGGTACCTGCGCTGGAACGTCCAGAAAAAGCCGAGCCCTACCACGACGAAGTCGTGGAGATGGTCGGCTCGTGCAAAGGCAATCTCGTGAGGGTCCACGAGGAGCTCGAGGCCCGAGGCGCGCAGATCTCGTACCCGGCGCTGACCGCCTACTGCCGTCGACATGGCATCGGGCACGAGCCAGCCGAGCCCGCTGGACGCTACGATCATCAGCCGGGCAAAGAGATGCAGCACGACACCTCACCCCACGTCGCCCACATCGGTGGCCGCGAGCGCCCTGTGCAGATCGCAGGCCTGGCTTTGGCGTACTCACGACTCGCCTTCGTGCAGCTTTTCCCCAACTTCACGCGCTTCGAGTGCAAGGTCTTCCTCGATGACGCGCTCGACTACGTCGGCGGCGTCTGCCCGGTCTGCATGATCGACAACACTGGCGTCATCGTGCTCCGCGGCACGGGTGAAAACATGGTACCCGTCCCCGAAATGGCATCCTTCGCCGAGGCCCGTGGCTTCGAGTTTCGGGCCCACGAGAAGGGCGACGCCAATCGCTCCGCGGTAGTCGAGGGTCTGTTCGAGTACGTACAGAACAACTTCCTCGTAAACCGTAAGTTCCAGGACTTCGACCATGCCAATCGCGAGGCCGTCGTATGGTGCGACCAGATCAATGCCAAGTTCAGCCGCAAGCTCCACGGCAGTCGCCGTGACCTGTTCGCCGCCGAGCGCCACCGGCTCCGGCCCCTGCCCGCATGGCGCTCGCCCGTCTATCGCATCCATACTCGGATCGTCGACCTCGAGAGCTACGTCAACGTCCACACTTACCGCTACGAAGTCCCAGCTCGCTACATCGGCCGCCAACTCGAGGTCCGCGAGACCAAGCACGAGATGCAGGTATTCGACGGGCCGCGCGTGGTCGTTACGCACCCACGCCGCTTGGAGGGTCCCCTACGAGTCCGACTCCCCGAGTCGGAGCGGACCGAGCGCAAGCGTCGGCGCGACGAGCAACTGCTCGCCGAGGAGCGCCAGCTGCACGCCGAGCTGCCCGGGCTGGTTGAGTGGGTGACCGAGATGCACCGGCGTGCTCCGCGAGGGCGCGGGGTGGCCCGGCTGCGGCATCTGCGCCGTCTGCTGCGTGACTACCCTGAAGCCCCACTGCTCGAAGCCCTCCGGGACGCGGCTCGCTATGGCCTCTATGACCTCGACCGCATCGAGACCATGACACTCCGCAATATCCGCCACGACTACTTTCCCCGCCGCGACCTCGACGAGGGCCAGGACTGACCCATGCGCGACGAGCTCGACCAACTGCTCAAGAATCTCCACCTCGCCAAGATCCGCCAGCTGCTCGAGGAGGAACTCCAGCACGCCGAAAAGAAGCAGGTGACCTACAGCGAGTTCCTGCTGCGCCTCCTACGGGCCGAGTGGCATCACAAGCAGGAGTCCGCCCTCAACTGGCGCATCAAGCGTGCGGCCCTTCCCGAGCAGTGGACCCTGGAGTCGTTCCCGTTCAAACGGCAGCCTGGCGTTTCTCGTCGGCAGATCATCGGCTTCGCCAGCCTCGACTTCGTTGCGCGCGCCGAGAATATCGTCTTTGTCGGAGCAACTGGCGTGGGCAAGACCGGGCTCGCCACCGGACTGCTGCTCAAGGCCTTGCAGAATGGCTACCGCGGCCTCTTCCTCAAGGCTCAGGACCTGTTCGACGAAATGTATGCCTCGCTCGCCGACCGTTCGTCGCGCAAGCTGCTCAATCGTCTCGCACGCGTGGACCTCTTGGTCATCGACGAAATGGGATATCTCAATCTCCGGCCCGAGCAGACCAATGTCTTCTTCCGGCTCATGGAGGAGCGCTACCGACACAAGGCCACCATCATCAGCACCAATCTCGAGTACGAGGAGTGGCACAACTTCCTCGGCAATAAGGGCCTCTGTGACGCCCTGTTGAGCCGCTTGCGCCATCAGTGCCACACCATCCACATCAACGGTCCCTCCCTTCGCGAGGCCACCGGTTGATGTCCGAACAGCCCCGATCGAGCCGACCTTCACTCGACAGCCCACCATGAGTTCGCCTGCGCATCCAGACGCCGTCCTCGCCGCACTCTCCGCTCGGGGCCTCGGCGAGCTGGTCCATGCCGTCTGCGCTCGCCGAGGCGTTACCCCCCAGGAACTCTGCGGGCCCCAGCGAACCCAGGCTGTGGCAGCCGCCCGCCACGAGCTCTGGTGGCTCATCCGTCACCATCCCCACCGCCACTACAGTTGGTCGGAGATCGCTCGCATCGTCCAACGCGACCCCGCCTCCATCCTGCACGGCGTTGCTGCCCACCAGCGCCGTTGTCAGCACGCCGCAGCGCGCCCCTGATCCAGCCTACCCGTCGGGCTCGACCGCTGCATGGCGCCCGTCCACGGCTCAGCGCTCCTCCGCCCTCGGTCCACTACGCCCGCGCGCCGCGCTCTACCGCCCAAGCGCCCCTCTCCACTTCCGATCACCACGATTCACACCGTTCAACGACTGGTTCAGTTCTGCCGAGCGCGACCGGTTCACTCTTGGCGAGCGCCTCGGCCGATCCACGTGGCGAGGCCA
>JAFGIS010000549.1 GCA_016929495.1 Polyangiaceae bacterium
CAGAAGGTCGCAGTCGAGCCGCCTCAGGTCAGCAGCGTCGACGAGGAGCCACAGAGACCGCAGAAGGCCGACGTCATTGCCGAGGAGAAGGTCGCAGTCGAGCCGCCTCAGGCCGGCGTTGCGGCTGGGTCCGCTAGCGTCGGCATCGCCGCCGAGGCGGAAGCCGCTCCGGCAGCTGACCCAGCCGCAAAGACCGGCGCCGAAATGGCCGCGCCCTCGAAGGTAGCGGAAGCCGCGACAGAATCGACAGCAGTAACGGCGGCCGACGCGCCAGCCGTTCCGGCATCGCCCCGGGCTCGGCCTGTCGAGCAGACGCCGCAGGCGCGCAGAGCCTCGAAGAGCGCCGAGGACGTGCCCCACGCGGCCGCGGACGAAACGCCTGCGGCCTCGCCAGCAGAAGCTCGCCAGAAATCGCAGCAGGCTACCGCCCGAGACGCGAAGAAGCCCTCGCCAGCGACCGAGAGGCGGCCACGACCTGTGTCTGCCGAGCCGTCGGCGCAACGCGACCGCCAACGCCGACGAGCTCCGACGGCCGCCGCAAAACCACACAGGGCTCGCGCTTGGATCGGCTTTGCGGCGGCCATCGCCGCCCTCGCCGGTGCAGCCTACCTGTCTGCACCTATCTGGTTGCCTCCCGCACGACCCACGGCTCGGACACCCTCGGACACACCGCGCGGCACCGAACTCGATGCGCGAGTCGGGCGCGCACGCACGCTCATCGACGCGGGCGACCTCGCGGCAGCCAAGCCGCAGCTGGATAGCGCCCTCGCCCTGAGCGAGAATGACGCTCGGGTCCTGGTCGAGACGGCCCGTTGGCACGTGCAGAAAGCCGAGCTCGCGTGGTGGCGGTCACGCATGTACGACGCCGCGGACGGAGCGCTCGCCAAAGCCGCGCGGGAGGATCTCAAGGCAAAGCTCGCCGCGGCAGAGACAGCTGTCGAGCGCGCCGGAGCCGAGGGGGAGCTCGCACCTGCACTGCGCTGGGCGAGGCCGGCGCTCGACCGAATGGCCGGGGACCTAGCTGGTGCACGACAGCATACGGCGGCCCTGACCCAAGCCGGTTGGGTCGTCCCCGAGTACGCGCAGGCCGCGCTCGCGCTGGCCGGCGGTTCTTCCGACTGGGCCATGGCGGCTCGCCAGCTCGGCAAGGCTGCCTCGCTCGAGACGTCCCTTGGGCCGAGTCGTTTTGGACTGATCTTCGTGCTCGCCAACAGCGCACAGGTCGCTGAGGCTCTCGCTCAGCTGAACGCGACGGCCCGACAGCCTTCCACTGAGGCCTTGTTCCAGGAGCTCGAGACCTTTCTGCAGAGGTCTTCCGCGCCTGCGTCCAACACCCCGGACGCAGGCGCCGCCAGCGACGCCCCGAATGTCGAGAGCGCTGCGGCGCTGGACGGCGACTTCCGCCGCCAGCTCACCACCGCCAACGATGCGCTCCGCGCCGGCCAACTCACCCGAGCCGAACGTTTGTACCGGGCCGTGCTCGACACGGTGCCTGGCAACACCGAGGCCCTTTCAGGGCTCGCGGACGTCGCGCGTGCGCGCAACGACTCGGCGGGCGCCCTGCACATGTACCAGCGCGTGCTGCAAAGCAATCCCGGCTATCTTCCGGCGCTCATGGCCGTCGCGGACCAGAAAAGGCAGAGCGGTGATCGCCAGGGAGCATCGGTGTACTACCGACGAGTCCTGGAGCAGGCAGGGACCACGAGCTCCTATGGCACCCGCGCGAGCCAGCGCTTGCGCGAGCTGGAGACGAGCGCGGTGTCGGAGCGAGTCGCCGACGCGGGGCAGTCCGGCACCCCTCGGTCTGGCGAGTTCGCTGACCGTCCATCGCCGAGCAGCGACAACGCGTCCCACGAAGCCGCCAAGCCCAGTCGAGACGCCGGCGCGCAGCCGAGCGGCCGAGGTCCCGGGCCGCGGCGCACAGGCAGCCCGAATCCCAAGGATTTCTTGCCCTAGCCAACTCCTGACCCGCGCCTGCGTTTGAGCTTGTTCGCGCTTGCGGATATGGTGTTCGACGAACGTGAACGCCTTTCGACCGAAAGCCATGGCGCTACTACCCCGGGCCCCGCGGCCGCGCAGAGCGATCGCTTCTGCATTCGTGTCGGCCGTGATTTCCGGGCTGGTGCTATTGCCAGGTTGCACGGGCAGACCGAGGTCCGGTGATTTCGGTCGCGCAAAGGGTCGTCCGGCGGCCAAGTCGTTCGGCTCTGGAAAGCTCGCCGAAATCGACCTGAGCGAGGGCGCGCCCGAATCGGGAGCCGACGGTCGCTTCTTCCCCCTGCCGGCCTCGCGAACACACGTCGGCCTCGTTCGAGCCCTGGAACGCTTGCGAGCGGACGAGCGGGCGACAGGGGTCTTCGTGCGCTTGGGCTCGGCCGTGCTCGGCTGGTCCAGAAGCGAGGAGATCGGGCGCCTTCTGGCTCAACTGCGCTCCGATGGTTTGTCGGTCGTTTGTCACGCGCACGCCTTGAGCAACTCGACCCTGTGGCTCGCAGCGCGCGGGTGCGACCGTCTATGGCTGAGCCCGGCCGGGGAAATCGACACCGCGGGCATAGCGTCACAGATGGTCTACCTCAAAGGCGCGCTCGACAAGCTCGACGTCTCTGCTGACTTCCTGCACATGGGCAAGTACAAGAGCGCTGCCGAGCCATTGACGGAAGAAGGTCCGAGTGAGGCTTCGCGAGAAGCGATGAAGGAGCTACTCCGCTCGATGCGGAGTACCTGGCTCGAGGGACTAGACAAGGAGCGCAAGGAGGCACACCTCTCGAACTTCGCGGAGCACGGGCCGTACAGTCCCAAGGAGGCCCACGATCAAGGCGTGGTGGATGCCCTCGGCTACGAATCCGATGCGTTGCTGGAAGCCAAAAAGCGCGCCGCGGCCGGCGAGGTGGTTCCGGTTTTCGGCCCCAAGACGAGCACCGGTCGCGCCTTCGATCTTGCGGAGCTCATTCGGGTCATCGCCGGAGTCGAACGTGGAACGACCGGAAGGCCCACCATCGCCGTCGTCGTTGCGTCCGGTGGTATTGCGATGGAAGCAAGCGGTCTATTGGACGGCTCCGGCATCACAGCGCGTGCGCTCACGAAGACACTGCGCCGTCTGGCGAACAACAACGACGTCAAAGCCATCGTGCTACGCATCGACTCACCGGGAGGCTCGGCTCTGGCCAGCGACCTCTTGTGGCACGAGGTCCGCGAGGCGGTTGCGCGCAAGCCCGTCATCGCCTCGGTGGCGGACATGGCTGCCAGTGGCGGCTACTATCTGGCGTCTGCGGCGACGCGCATCGTTGCTGAAAGAACGAGCCTCGTCGGGTCGATCGGCGTGGTCGGAGGCAAGCTCGTCATTGGCGCCGCGCTCGAAAAGCACGGGATCAACACCGTTACCTTCGCCGCCAGCCCCGAACCGGGCGCCGAGGAGCGAGCCACGTACATGTCTGCGCTGACCCCATGGAACGACGAAACGCGCAGACGCATCCGCGCACAAATGCACGGAGTCTACGAGCTTTTCATCGATCGCGTGGCCACTGGTCGCAAGATGGACAACGAAGAAGTGGCCCGGAGCGCCGAGGGCCGCGTGTGGACGGGCGCTCAGGGACTCGAGCGACACCTGGTCGACGAATTCGGAGGCCTCGCTCGGGCATTGGCGCTCGCGCGCAAGCTGGGTCGGGTCGACGAGCGTGCGCCCGTGGTCGTGGAGGGCGGCATCGAGAGCCTGCTCGAGACTCTGTTCCTGTCCGATGACGCTGGCGAGGCCGACGTGGCTCGCGTCTTGGAGGAGAGCGCGCGACGGCGCAGTGCACTGCTGCGCCACATGCCCGAACGCTGGGTCGCCTCGCTGCAGAGCGCTGAACCGCTCCTGCAACACGAGCAAGTGCTCACGGCTCTGCCCTTTGCGCTGACGGTCGAGTAGGCGCAGAGGACCGGCATCGTCGGCGCAGGCGCCCAGGTTGGGCCCGGTGCTCCAGACGCACACGCGAATGCGCGGCGTCCGGCGGCCGTGACAGGACGCACGAGCCGAGCTAGACTCGGGTTTGCTAGATGCCCGACGAGAAGAAGGATCCGAGCAACACCGAAATCCTGACTGCCCTCCAGGGGATGTGGCGGCAGCAGAAGGACCTCATCCAGGGGCTCGAGGGACGGCTGGCTTCCAAGCTTGACACGGCCGAACAGAGGCTGGACCAGGAGCTCGCCGGCGTCGAAAAGCGGCTCGGTGAGCGCATCGCCCAGGAGATCCAGGATCGTCCCATCGTGGTCCATGTCGACATGTCGCGCGTGTCAGAGCTCGAGAAGCAGGTCCAGGAGCTCGCGCGACGGGTGGCTGAGCTCGAGGCGCACGGCTCGACTCACTGAGCGCCTTGCTTACTTGCCGAGCTTCGTGGCCACGACCGCGCTCCGATACGCGGCCGTCGGCACATGCACGATTGGGCCGAATCCCAGGGCTTCGAGCCAGCTCGATAGCTCCGAGACGGCATAGCAGCGCCCTACGGTCGTGAACATGAGGAACACCGAGTATTCGGCCACTTCCAGCGGGCCGGACTTGTCGGCGTTGAGCCATGCATCGTGGATGACCAGACGCCCGCCCACCGGAAGAGCGGCTGCGGACTTGCTCAGCAGCTTGCGCACGGCTGCTTCGTCCCAATCGTGCAGCACGTTCGACAGCAGATGTACGTCGTGGCCCAACGGGTAGGCGTCCTCGAACATGTCCCCGCAGAGCACTGCGACGCGCCCGGAGAAGCCACGCTCGGAGACGTGACGCACAGTCACCCGGTCCATGGGCGCACGTTCGAGCACGGTGGCATGAAGTCCCGGGTTCCGGTCGACCAGGGCACACGCGTAGATGCCCGAGCCTCCCGCAATGTCCAGCACGCGCTCGGAACGCGACAGATCGAGCACCATGGCCAATGCGGGTGCAAGGTAGGTGCCGCGGCAGTCCATCGCAGCCGTGAACTCGGCCGCAAACGCCTCGCCCTCCATCGCGTCCACCCAGGCCTTGGACGTGGCTGCGCCGGTCCATGCCGAGGGCCTGTCGTGGCGTAGCACGTCCAGCAGCGCCCGCACCTGAGGGCGCGTCGCAAGAGTGGCGAAATAGGGACGAAGGAAGAACTCCGAACCCCGCACCAGATGGTCGCGCCCGAGCCCGGTACATTTCACGATGGGGCCCGGTTCGACCACTCCAAGCGCGCGCAGTAGGGTCACGATGACGTCGAGGGGTCGCTCCGCTACCCCCAACCTGAGAGCCAGCTCCGTGACGCTGCCGGGCGAACAAGCGATTTCGGTGAGCAGATCGAGCTCGGCGATGGCGACGACCAGCGCATCGGTAGCACATGCGGCATCGCGGTAGCGGTACAGAAGGCTCGGATCGGTCGACGGAGGGACTGGTAGCACGGGCGGCCTCCTTCAAGGCAGGCGCAGTGTGCCACAGGGCGCGCCGGTGTGAACCACCAAAAACGAAAGCCATTCGCTCCCGTATCCCGCCCGAAGCGTTCCGGAGTACGATGCGCGACCAGCGATAAGATGCTCGAGCCCCGAGAGAGAAGACCCATGCGCATTCTTGGCCTCGTCGGTTCTGCCCGACGGATGGGGAACACGGAAGTCCTGGTGACCGAAGTCGCTCGCGCAGCCAGCGCTCTTCCGCCATCCGTTCCCCCACTCGACGCCAGTCGAGTGCCGGCCGACACGGCAGAGGCCGGTGCTGCGAAGGCGGACGCGGACACGCCGGGCATCGTGCGCCTGGTGCGTCTCAGTGAACTGCGACTGCTAGTCTGCAACGGCTGCATGGCCTGTGCCTTCCGAGGCGACGGGCAGTGCCCGCTACAGGATGACATGGAGTTCTTGCTGGCGGAAATGGAGGCAGCAGACGCATTCATCCTAGGCGCGCCGACGTACACGCTGCTGCCACCGGCCCCGGTCAAGGCCTGGGCGGACCGCTTCATCATGGCCTTGGCACGTGAGAAGAAGTCGGCGCCCAAGCCGGCGGTGGTCGTTGGGGTCGCGGCTCTGGTCGACTGGAGCCGTCATCTGTTGCCGATACTAAACGGGCTGGTGATGGCGTACGGCTTCCGGCTGGTAGACAGCATGATCGCCTATGCCCCGGGCCCGGCGGAAGTCTTGCTGGAACATCAGAACGTCTCGCGTGCGACCGCCGCCGGAAGGAAGCTCCGTCTTGCGCTGGCGGGGCAAGACCTGAGGCCGGACTTCGGGCCCGGGCGTTGTCCCGTCTGCGGCTCCGACCTTTTCCGCATCGTCGATTCTGTCGTCGAGTGCGGCGTGTGCATGGCCAAGGGGAAGCTCGTGGACCAAGTGGCCACGTTCGAGTCGCGGCCCGCCCACCGCTGGGAACCCGAAGCATTGAGGCATCATTTCCACGACTGGATCCGCGCGTCCGGCCCCAGCTATCTCGCGAAGCGCCCAGAAGTCAGACGCCTGCAACGCGCCTACCGACTCAACAAGCCATGGTGGATACGGCCGCCCGGCGACGGCTGAACCTGGGCGTTGGCGAGACGGAGTCATGCCGGTGATGGACTGGAGTCCGTCGAACGATGACGGGATGCGAGTCGACGAGCAGTCTAGGGCATCGTTTCAATCGAAACGATGCCCGAAAACCAGGGGTGCCGCGGGTCAGATCGGTGGCAGGCGGCGGGTATTTCGCCGCCATCGCCGGTCGGGTGCGGCGAAATACCCATCGCTTCAATCGAAACGCGGCACTAAATCACCGGCCCCGATCCGGGGACACGGGACGCGTGAGCGCGTAGCGCTGACAGGGCAAAGCGTACCCCTGCGACCGGCTCG
>JAFGIS010000049.1 GCA_016929495.1 Polyangiaceae bacterium
AAACCTGCTACTCTCGGACATGTTGACCTCGCTCATATCGGGGTTAACCGCGGGTCCGGCGATTGCAGTCGCGCGGACCCACTACATTGTGGGGTTCAGCGTTTCCGTTTCCGCTGGGCCAGACCGAGCTCAGCCTCGAGGGCTGCCATTCCGCGTTCCAGAGCAGCACGAAGCACGCTCGAGCGGCTCACGTGGGCACCGGCCGCCTTTGCGGACATTGTCTCGGTGATTCGGTCGAGCCGAGCGAACATCTCTTCGTCGAGTCGGAACGGGACGGGTCTGGTTACCATTGGTAATATTTGTATACACTATGTTACCAGCAAGACAACCCGCAATCGTCATCCCGTGGTCGATTTCTCAAACCGGCCCGGGATCGCGCCCCGGACCTGCTACGCTCCCTGGGCGTCTTCCAAGGTCGCAGGGCTCCCTCAGCCCCCCCGAGGTCCCTCCCTTGGGGGACGCACTACTTGGGGCAGGCCCCGGCCGGTAGTTGCTGCCGACTGCTGGTCTGCCCACCTTGCTCGCCCGTCCGTCAGCCCAGCCGTGCGGCGCCGGTTCTGCCAACGATTCCGCGGGTATGGATTCGAATGGGGGCCAGGGCTGCACCGGAAAGCTCAACGATCCCGAGCCGCCGGGCGCAGTGGGGCAGCGACAGCGGCCCCGCCGATGGCCGGCTTCAGCGAGGGACCTTGACGCCGCCGGCGGATCGGAGGTTGTTCGAGAGCATGTCCGGCCTGCAAGGCGATCGAGAGGTCCAGCTTCTCTGCGAGCAGATGGAGCGCGAACTTGGACTCCTGATTCCCGAGACCGTCGACACATCCCCTGACGTCGTCTTCCACTACACGACTAACGCCGGGCTGCTCGGGATACTGAGCACCAAGTGCGTCAGAGCAACGCACTACGGGTACCTCAATGATCCAACGGAACTGACGGCCGGGGAGCAGTTGGCCATTGGGCTCTTGGACGAGGCAAAGAGGAAATACGACAACGACTCTCCTGAAGCTTTCCTCTTGGATTCGATGATCCTGAACTTCAAGATGCTCTGCCCAAGCGTGTGGGCCCCGCCCTACCTGACATGTTTCTCGAAGCACGATGATAGCCTCTCCCAGTGGAGGGCGTATGGTGGCAACGGAAACGGGTACGCGCTGGGCTTCGCGATAGTCCCATCCGACCAACAAGACCCACAGCAGCCCTTCAATGCCGCGGCGGCACAATGCATCTACGATGACACCGCGCTCTCGAATCGTATGGCCGTTGTCGTGGACAAGATTGCCGAGGTGTTCGCCAAGTACGCGCAGACCTACGGACCCTTGATCAAGTCTCCAGAGGCAGCAGGCGAAATGACAGCGGGACCGATTTGCATTGGGATTCGAAGACTGGTCGGCCTGGCGTTGAGGCACAAAGCCGCCGCGTACGCCGATGAAGAAGAGTGGCGCGTCGTTGCCATGCTGCGGGAGGCCCCAAGCAAGAACCCGGTCGAATTCAGCCTGAGTGCCGCGGGGCTATCGCCTTTCATCGAGATCAGCTTTGCGCCTCCTCCGTCCAGCTTGGAGCTCAAAAAGATCGTGATTGGGCCGTCCCTAGACCAAGACCGACGGGAGCGTGTCGTGCACCTCATGCTGCAGAGGTACGGCTTCGACTCCGTGAAAGTTGCGAAGAGCGCGATCCCGTACCGCGGGCCGTGACGAGTCCACGGCTCAGGCGCCGCGTCGACAGCACGCAAGCCTTGAAGAAGAACGCGCGCGAGCAGCGACGCGTCGGGCACGCTGGTCCGTGGCCGGTCGCCTCTTGCGTTTGCTGGCGCACGAACAGATAACCGGCGCCAGCATGTTTCCCGGAGCGGGCGGAGTGGTCCGCGCGCTCAAAGAGCAGAGCAGGTGGGACCAGCCCTGATCACGCGCACGCGAACGCACCGAACCCCCCGGCTTGCCGAGGGTTCGTGGGCGCCGCTGTGTCCGCGGCCGACGAGGTTACTCTTGCCTCAGGAGGGGCGGCCCGTGTCGCCGGCGTACATTCCGGCTAGTCCCCGATGGGTTGCCCAGCAGCAAGCGCGTGCTTGCTGCTCCATTCTGCGACCTGGTAGCGTGGCTGAATGGCCTGGCCAGATCCCGCAGAAACAAGATACGATAATGCCGAGACCTTCATCGAAGTACTTCGTCCAGCGGCACCTCTCTGGGGGAGGTCGGACGGACGGCGCTGGATCTTTCGAGGGCAGCCGGTAGCCGACGACCAGCTGACGCCGACTGCGTTAAGAGAGGATTGCTGGAGGGAATTTCACGACCCAGGGTTTCCTCCTCACACTCCATTCTGTGGTCCCAAAGGAGTCGAAACGCTTCAGCAGCGGCGCATGGAGAGCAAGCTCTTGGCTGCGTTTCTAAGGGGCCTGGATGCCATTGGTCAGGACGTTCCAGGCGTTGGCCAAGCTCTGCTGAAGGCGCTTGACGACGGGGTCAGCATCGCGGACGTGTATCACCTACCGGGCTGGTGGCCATTGATTGCGCTAGCGCGACACCATGGGCTCCCATCCCGCTTGCTCGACTGGACGAGACGAGGACTGGTTGCGGCATACTTCGCAGCTAGGGAGGCGGCACCGCGTCGTGACCAGGACGGTGAACTCGCAGTATGGGCTCTTGACCGAGAGATCTTCTCAGCCGAGGCCACCAAGAACGAGCGAGAGTTGAGTATCGGGATCGTGAGCGTTCCCGCGGCCACGAATCCGTACCTCCACGCTCAATCGGGAGTGCTGGTGGCTTTCCCGCCAGTCGGGCCCCATCGACCGTTTGAAGATATCGTCAAGCAGCTTGCACAACTCCACAAACCGGGTAGGCCGGTCTGGCTTCACAAGCTGCTTCTACCCTGGGCGCAGGCTCCTCGGTTATTGCGCCTACTCTCGTATGAGGACATCACGGCGGCCACCATGTTTCCAGGCCCAGGGGGAATCGTAGACAGCATCAAAGAACAGGGACACTGGGACGAATGTCATTCCTGGGTCTAGTCTGCGGTGTTTGGCATCACGCTGCGCACTGCTGGATGGCCTGCTGCCTTTTCCAGAATCTCACCAGAGCCCGCTCGACCAGATTAGCGGCCGTTGCCGCGTCCCGCGCCCAGAGCGTCCACACGCCGTAGTCCACGCCCAGGGCCACCGTCGTGCCGATCACGCTCTGGGGGTGAGTCCTGCTCTCGTATCGGTGCCCCAGGACGTCACAAAGCTCCGCCTCGACCACCAGCACGCGGAGCGGGTAGGCCTGCATCCGGCGGCAGCTGTCAAGGAAGCGTTCGCGCTCGGGGCCGACGCACAGAACCAGGTCATCAAGGCTCTTGCGCTCGACCGCGACCTGGTCAGAGAAGCCGGCAAGCGAGTAGTCGGCCGTCGGGAGGACAACCGTTTCGACGTCGACGGCATCAGAGAACGCCCAGGGGCGCTTCTCGCGGTGGTCCACCAGGATGCGGGGGCGCTCGGTCATGCGTCCCCGGGCTCCCGATACTCACGCACCGGTCGAAGCGGGCATGTGCTGACCTCGCAATGCGCGATCCGAAGCTCGACCCCGGGGTCTGCCCCCTGGCACCGGCGGCACTTGGCTCTGATGGCAGGCCAGAGGGTCTCCCGGGTCGTCCGCTGGCCAGGCCTCACCGGCCGCAGGGGGCAACCGGTGGCCCGGCAATGGGTGATCCGGTCGGTCCCGTCCAGGGCCCGGCGGTCGGTGCCGACGCACTCCAGGCACAGGGCCTCGACTGCTACGAGAAGGCCCATTGGCGGTTTGCGGAGCCTCAGAAACGCGGGCTTTCGGGGGGCGTTTTCGGCGGGCTCCGAGGGGAAGCTCCCCGGGGTGAGGGACAGGTCATCCGTGGTCATCGTGGTCATGTTCAAAAGAGACGGGCCGTCTCTTTCTCCAGGGTTTCGCCGTCCGGCGGATCATCGAACCGGCGTGCCGGCGGCCTCTGCTCCTGGGCTGGCTCGCGTTTCGGTGCGGTCTCGGGCTGGGCGTCGCCCTGTCGAGCGAGCCCGTCCAGGACCCGGCCGAGCGCCGCGCGGACCTCGGCGAGCTCACCCCGGCGAACAGTGACGCCTTTGCGGGTGGGCAGCCACTGGCCGTCCTTCTCGTAGAAGACCCGCAAGGACAGGTATCTCGAGGGCTGCCCGCGGTCGGGCGTGAACTCGTCCCAACTGACGCGAAGTTCGTCCGTCTCGCCACGGGCGATCGTCGCAAGTCTTTTGATCTCGCGGCTCGTGCCGCCGGTGCCGTTGTGGCTGGTCACGGCTGCCCCCTTTCCGCCCCGACCATGCGCCCCCGCGGCGCCGACGTTGCAGCGTCGCGAGGCAGACTGCAGCGCAGCCGTTCGAGCCGCGTCCACAGAATGTACGACCACGCACACACGTCCTGTAGCTCCTCGGCAATCTCGTCCAACAGTGCGTCAGGCGCCGCGGTGAAGCTCGCATCGCCGTAGACCTCGCGGCCTTTCTCGAGCCGGTCGCGAACGGCGGCCGCAAAGAAACCGAACTTGCCCAGGACGTCGTCAGTCATGCTGCGCCCCGTATTTCCTGCGGAGCATTCCCTCGATCGTTGGGTCCTGCTCGTGCACGGCTTCTCGCTCGAGAGCGCGCTCGGCTGCAATGCGCTCAGCGAACCGATTGCGCCGTTTGGTTAGCGCGGCCCTGACCTGGGCGCGGGTGGTGTCATCGGTGCGGAACACGGCCGCGCCGGCAATATTGCGAAACCGCGTACGCATCGCGTCATCGCTGGCGGGATTGATCAGGCCCGCCTCTATCAATTCATCTCGTGTCGTCATCGAATCACCTTTGAATGCCCGCGCGGAGCCCCTCGGAGATCGACCGAGCCGAGGGGCCGTCTGCAGGACTGAGCAGACATCGCCTGGACGTTGGCGATCCGCTGCAAGTAGCGGGCTCGGTCGCGGCCGCGTCGGAGGAATCAGCAGAAGACGCGACCGGTGCGTCGCCGCTTCGACGCACACCGCCAGTGAAACGGTCGACCCACAAGTCACCATCATGCCGCTGCCGGGCCTTCGTTGGCCGTGGTAGCCGCGGGTGAAGGTCGCGAGAGTCGGTGCTCGTGCCGGTGTGCCTCCAGCGCGCGCAAACGTCGTACCTCGGAGTCGAGCCCGACGCATGCCAGCTCGCATTCGGACGTGCGCCCGAAATGAGCCTCGAGTCTGCGGACGACCTCGATGCCAGCCGACGTCAGGATCGTGTCGGATGCCAGCGTCAGTCCCGACGGGTCCTCGCCAAGGTCGCGAGTGACGCGGCGCAATTCCTGATAGCGCTCGTCCAGTAGCTCCTCGAGTGATGCTCGCGTCGCGGCAATCTCACCGAGCGCAATCCGTGCCGTCGTCTCGGCCTCTACCAGAGCGGCGAAGCTGTCAGCGACACCGGAACCGTCGCGCCGGAGCAAGGTGACCAGCCCGTCGCGGCGCTGGCGCAGTGCTTCCGTTTTCGTTTCGGCTTCCGATTGCTCGAGCCGACCGACACGGCCTTCTAGGGCTCGACGTCGCTCTCGCACACCAGGCAGTGCCGCGGCCGCAGTCTCGTCGCAGTCGTTGGCGAGCTTCGCTTCGAGCTCGGCTTCGAGCTTTCGTGCGGCGCCGAGGTCCGAGCGGGCGGATTCCAGCGGGCTCATTTCCACACCTCACCTTTCGCCAGCGAAGCCAATCGCGCGTCTGCCGTCTCGGGCCGCGGAATCGGTTCGCCGCGAGCAGCCCGGGCCAGGCGCTGGTCGGCCGTCAGCATGACCGACGCCGGTACGCGGTTGATCAGCTTCGGGGTGGACGCTGGCGCCGATCGCTCGACGCGAGCCACGGGCGCGCATTCGCAGCAGGGCGAGCCCAGCGCAAAATCACCGTCCGCTGTGTGAATTTGCGAAATTCCCGCTTCGCCGGCGCCCGTGGGATAGGGCGCATATGCGTCGCCGGGTTTGCCGGCCAGCCGCGCGTGCAGGTGGCGCTTGCAGAGTAGTTTCGTTTCCATATCGTTCCTTCCGATCAGAATCCCCAGTGACTGCGGGACTGGCCCGCGTACAGAGTGACGACCATGTCGTTGTGCTCCCAGCCCGGATCGTCGGGCGGCTCCGGAACCTTGGGCGCGTTGCCGGCGACCGTGACCGCGAGCAACAGCACCTCGACCAAGCCCTCGACGTCCGGGCAGAGCAAAACCAGCTGTTGCGAGCGGACCAGATCGTCGAGCTTGCGGGTCATGCGCTTGCGCTCGTCGGCCGCGAGCGTGCGGTTGTGAACGCGGGCCCATTCGGGCGCGCCGAGGCACGCGGGCCGCAACGAGACCTGAAGCTCGGGCGGAGAAGACGTCGACAACCGCTGGACGACTCGCGAGCACGGGCCATCCAGCGTGGACGAGGTTTCGCGGCGCTCGACAATATGCGGCGCGAGCCACTGGGCTTGGCCAAGCAGGCCACCGGCGGACACAAATACGGGCTTGGCCACCGGCGCGAGGCCGGGACTCGGTGGGCGGAAACAGGTCGCTAGATCAATCATCCAAATCCCCCGGCCTTCGGTGTGCCCTCGCGGTGGCGCTCGGAACGGGTCGCCGCACCGATGCGACGGTGGTCCGCGCCGAGCGCCGGGGGCGGGACTGCGCCCCACCATGCCGCACTGTGCGTCCGCGGAAACCCACGCACCGCATGGACCTGCCGATGCCACGGGCCAGCGCGCGACTTCGCGCCCGACGGGGTAAGGAAACCCGTTCCCGCGTCGCGGCCGCGCAACCGCCCGAGATGGCGGCAGGTCGCCCCGGCGTCCGGCAACCTTTGCGCGGCGACAACATTCAACGTCCCCCGAATGCGCGCAAGGTGGCACGCGGGTCGCCGGTCTGTGCCGTCAATCGCGCGTGGGCCTCGCGCTCGAACGTCTGCAGCAAATCCGAGCCACGGCCGCGAACATCGGCCCAGCTGCGCGGCTCTCGATCCTCGATGCTGGCGCGCAGAACCTCGGCTCGATACGCGCGCTCCTGGCGCTCGTCGGCCAACTGGGTGAGCGCAGCGCGAATGGCAAGGAGCTCCCGCCGTGCCTGAAGCTCGCGAATGATCAGCGGTTCGAGCTCGGCGGCTTTCGCTTCCGCCGTGAAGGTAGCGGCGAGCGCGCCGAGCTCGGCACGCCAGGCTGCTACCTGCTCGGCGTGTTGAGCATCGGCCTGGGCCTGGGCCCGTGCGGCTTCGATGGCCGCGCGCTTCTGGGCAACGAGCTCGGCGATGACTTGTGACTCGAGGTCGGGATCGGTCGGGATTGTGGTTTCCATTGGTGCTCCTGTCACGAAACCCTGTCGCCCAACGCGCACGCGTCATCGGCACTCAGCCGAATCGTGTCGCCGGGTTTCGATATGCCAGTGACCGCGGTCGGGTGGCCCGATCCTTGGGTGCTGAAGACGTCACCGTCGAGCAAGGTGTACGCGCCAGCGGTGCGGGCCTTGTGTGAATCGCGATACGGCGATGCCAGGTCGAGCGAAACCGAGTCGCCGTAGCTGGCCACCTCGGTTGAATCCATGTGGACGACCCCGCCCGGCTCATGCGTGATCCCGTTGACCACGATCGAATCGAAGACTCGGACTGTTACTCGTGACATGTTGTTCCTTTCACGCGGCGACGGGGCCGTCGTCGTCGGTTGCGGCGTAGGCGGCACGGCGTGCAGCCGCGATCAGCCTGGGGGCGCGTGCTATGCTCACCGGGCGGCCGTGCATCGTGGCGACCGGTGCGGTCGGTGCGGTCTGCGGCGCCTTCGGGGCCCGCGGGGCCTTCGGTGCCGTCGCGACCTGGAAAGCCCGGCCATCCTCGAGACAGACCGGCATGATGCCCGCGAGAATGTGCGCCTTCATTTCGTCCGAAAGCGGCTTGCCCAATAGCGTTGGCTCGCTCTCTTCCAAGAATGTGACCATCGCTTCTCGTGTGATGTATTGCATATGAAACTCCTATGCG
The DNA here is from genome assembly GCA_016929495.1 of Polyangiaceae bacterium. Classification (GTDB taxonomy): domain Bacteria; phylum Myxococcota_A; class Polyangia; order Polyangiales; family Polyangiaceae; genus JAFGIS01. The sequence goes on from JAFGIS010000049.1 coordinate 7,935, forward strand.
CGTGAGAGATCAGAAGCCGGGGCCGGGACAGCCGGCCCAAAAAGAATCGTCGACCCAATTCGGGTCAAGCTCGATGCGGCAGCCGCCGGTGCGCTGCTTTGCGAGCCAGAGCGCGGCCACGAACGCCGAGGCAAGGTCACCGTGCGCACCCTTGCGACGCGGACTCGTGATCATGAGTGAGCCAGCTGCACCCGGCTTTCCAATGACGTCCCGAAGTTGGCGCGTCAGCCGGCTGTGCTGGGAGCTCCACCGAATGCGCCCGGCGTGGATCAGTTCTTTGGCATCGGCGAACATCTGAGCCTTGCCCGCGTGCCCGCCCGGTGCCGGCGTGAAGGACATGTCTGCGTCTGCTGCATCGGCGGCGACCTGGACTTGGTAGTGGATATCGCTCACCAGCTCGCGTGCACCGTGACTCTTCGCTAGCGCGGCAAACTCTGCCGTCACCTCGCTCGGGACCAGCGGCTTGCCCCTCTGTGGGCGCCGCTCGTACACGGACGCTACCTCGAAGTCATCGCCATTGATCCGGATGACCACGCCCGCGCTGGCATCGCGCTGGAATGCCGGGTCCAGGCCCGCAACCGCGGTGCCGTTGGGATCCGGGTCGAGCTCCGCCAACATGTCCGGATCGGCGCACGCGTTGACGGCGGTCGGGTCGAAGTAGTAGCCGCCCGACCCGGCGGGGGGCACGCAGTCGTACTCGGTGGCCGCACCCTCGGGATCCCGCTCTCGCTCGGCCTCGACCAGCTCGACAACACGGCGGTCGGTGCGGACCAGAAGGGTGGGCAAGCGGGCGGCCAGCGCCGTTGAGGGATGCGCAAAGTTGTGCTCGAAGGTCTTCCAGACGTCGGCCGACTCGAGCCATGGGGTCGACCCGTTCCAGAAGGTGCCGAGGCAACGGGACGTAACGGCGCGCCGGCAGTCGACGTCGTTGACCGCATAGTCCGAGTCACGAAAGAACGCGGCCTCGTCGAACAGCACCTCGAGATAGCGCCGGCCTCGAAGCGCGCGCCCGCCGGCAGTCGCGGGGAGGCACTCAACAGACGTTTTGCGGCCGCCCTCGCGAGCCAGCACGAAACCGTCGGAGGTCGACGACTCAATCATCCTGGCGATAGCCGGGACGCTCTGAGCGGCGCCCAGGGCGTTGCGCACGGGGATACGGCCGAGCCTCAAGTCGGGCGCCACAACCAGCGCGGGCCGCACCTCGCCCGGGGCACCGAGCTCCGTGGCCGTCAGGGCACGGTGCAGCAGGCGTAGGCCACCGAGGTAGGAGAAGCCGACGTCCGCCCCCTTGACCACGCACACATGGCGCCAAGCGCTCTCGGGAATGCCGATGTCGCCGATGTCGCCGAACATCTCGCGCGCGACCTCAAGGTCGTCTGTCGAGAGCGACGAGAAGGGCACGCGGTCGGCGGCCACGGACCAAAACACCCGCTGCCCCCGCTCGAAGGTGATGCCCAGGACCGACTCGCAGAAGTCGACGAAGCCGATGGTCGCGTCCGTCATGGCGTCGGCTCCTTGGGGGCGGGACGGAACCACGGCAGGTCCTCGGGGCGCTGGGGGCGCGAGCGAGCGTCCTTCGCGGCGAGCTCGAAGCTCGCCAAGACGTTCTGTCGCGACGCGTCTGCGAGCTTGGAGGCCTCGCCCAGTGCCTTCGCATCGCCGTCGCGGGCGCCCGTGTCGTGCAGCCACCGGCTCGCCCCGAGCTGGATGGCAGCCGAACTGATCAGGGCAGCGACCCCGGCGCCGATCTGCCCGCCGCCCACCGAGGCCGCCAACTGCGCCATGTAGCCGTCTCGCCACTCGCGAGCCATGCGCGCGTAGGGCGCGTACGGGTGATCCTCGGGTGGCGTCCAGAGACCGAGCAGCTGGGCCAGCTGTAGCGACGATGCCCTCGCCAGCCCCCCGGTGCGGGCAATGGCCTTCGTCCCGGCGCCCGGGACGAACCGGCCGGCGCTGTCCCGGACGGCCTCTGGCCGTGCTGGTCCCGGCACGCCGGCCGGCAGCTCGTCCGGCGGCAGAACCTCGATGCGAGGGACGCCAGCGCCGTTGCCGTGGCCAGAGCGCAGGGTCACAGCGACACCTCCCCAGCCATGGCGCGCAGCACGAGGCGCGCGGGTCTCTTGGCCGGTGGGACCGTGAACCACTCGGCGCAGCCGGGGTGAGCCAGCCGCCCCGGCGCAGGAATGGCGAACCGGTGGCCCTCGCGGATGACACCTCCGCAGACGCAGCAGGGCGCGTCCCCGGCCAACAGACAGCAGACGTCCCGGATGGCATCGGTGAGGCTCACGGCGACACCTCGCAACCCCGCGGAATCGTTGACGGCGCCGGGCGGATCAGTTTGCTCGGATCAGAAACTGCCCCCCGCTCGGCAGACATCGAGCCGTTTTGACGCTTGGCCAGTGGGTCGAGCGTCGGCTGGGATAGCCGGCTTTCTAGCTTAGATGGCGCCTTAGGCCGGCCAGAAAGCGCGGGAATCGCAACAATGTTGCTGGAATCTCCCGCCGGGGGTGCCCCGCGGCGCGTTCCGGCGGCGCTGGTTTCTGCCGGCGCTGGAAGACCGGCCGGCGGCTTCCGGGGGGTGCGGGGGCTGTTTTGTTCTGCACCCTCTCTACCATCGGCAACACGCGTGGCTGGTGTGGCGGCCGCAGTGGCGGCCACGTGCGCCACGGCGTGTGGCTGGTGTGGCGCGCTACACACCTTTAGGTGTAGCGCCACGCGCCACGCGCCACGGGGGGCACACACCCTACTCATCTTCGCACCTCCGATCGGTAACTGGCTCGACGTGCCAGGCGCACCGCCCGCCCTGTCCGCGGTCCACAAGGCGGACCCCCAGGTCGCTCCCTCTCAGGATCTCTTTCAGGCTGTCCAAGTAGTCCTTGCCCCACCGGTGGCCCGCAAGCTTCACGGCGCTCCGAAGCGCTCTCTCGCCGAGCCCCGGCGCCCGCTGGATGATGCTGGCCAAGTCCTTCGCATCGGACTGAATGGCGGCCACGTTGGCGCGCCGTTTTGCGTCCTTCCGTTCCGCCGTCGCTTGCGGGCTCGACGTCGGGTCTGGGCATTCAGTCAGACCGTGGGTCGTTCGGTCCAGCCGCAGACAAAACTTGCCCCGGGCGTGCCGGCGGTTCTTGGCCACGTCGACCTGGGCGATGTCCGCGTGGCCCTTCGGAGTCCGGAGCCCGATGACCGTCTTGGCGCCGAATTCGATGGCCCTGGACTCCGCGCCGGCCGCCAGCGCGTCGACGCTCTCCTCGTCGGCCACGTTCTTGTAGAAGCCGCGGTTCGCTTCGGACGTGGCGATCGTCAACAGCCGGTAGCGGTGGCTCACCAGCCGCACGTCCCGGACGTTGGACTCGACAATGGCGCGGGGGGTGTCTGCCGGCGTGCAGGGGCAGACGGCTTGCAGCGAGTCCACGCCCAACATGGCGTGTGCCAGACCGCGGGCCTTGCGGAATGCGTCCAGCTTCGCGCCGGCTGTGATGATCGTGTCGGTCGCGTCGTAGAGACGAAGGGGAAGCTCCGACAGTGCCTCGCCTAGCCGTTGAAGGGTGTCCTCGGACCGCGCTTCGAGCTCCGATTCCGAAAACCCCAGGAGCACACCGAACCGGAGCAAGATGTCTTCGGGCTCCTCGTCAACACACAAGAGCCCGACCGCAACACCGCTCTTCAGTAGGACATAGGCGATGCACACGAGCTGATAGGTCTTGCCGGCTGACGGTGCGCCCACAATGACAACGCGCCACGGTACCGGCAGGCCGCCCTTGCAGAGCTTGTCCAGGGCATCGATGCCGGTCGGATACCGGACGAGCGACCCCTCCTGCCGCCACTCGGCAACAACACCAAGCGGATCGCCGGCGGCAGCGGGGTCCTCGGTCTGCTTCGCGTGTTCCTCCCCCTCCGGAGGCTCCGGCGTGCTGCCATCGTCCTCGTACTGTCGCCGGTACTCATCCTCATAGTCCGGCTCGGGCCGTGCGTGCCCGTTGCCGTTGCCGTTCACGGGCGGGCGCTCCTTGGGCTGTCGAGGATTCTCTTTGCCGCCCGCGATTCCCGATGCGATCGTCTTTGCCGTCTCGGTTTTGCCCAAGCCGGCCTCCTTGGCGGCCGCCGTCAGTTCGGACACAACTTCCGACTCCACCAAGTGCCCGCTCTCAATGAGCCCACCAAGCGCGTACGCGGCCCGGTTTAGCCGGTCGTTTCGGGCTCCCTTGGCCGTGCCAGCCACCTTGCGGCATTCGTCCGTCAGTGCTTTGCGACCGTACGCGGTGCCGCCGTCCACCGGCGTCGGCTGATGCTCGCCGCGTGGCTGATCGGCGGGCGTCTGCCCTGCCAGCGCGGCGCTCCATGTCTCGGTCATTCGGGTAACCTCGCGGGCTCCTGGACGTCGGTCCATCGATAGTGGTTGCTCGACCGATGGAGGCTCGGGCTGACCACGACCTGTCCGCCCTCACCACGAATATCGACCTGGCCGCCGTCTGCTTGTACGAGGCGCACGCGGTTAGCGATTGGCCCGCTACAGCGACAAATCATGTGGATCCCACCGGAGCCCGTGCGCGCTGTCAGCGTAGGCGGCAACGCCCCAAGCTCTGTTTCTAGGTCGCCCAGGAGTGAGCGTGGACCATCGATATCGAACGCGACCAGGAAGGACCCGTCAGGCTGCCGCCCCATGCGCAGGCCAACGTTCAGCCGCCAATTCTTTTGGAGCTGACGATCTAGCCTCTCGACGTCCAGCCGCTCCGTCTGCCAGCCCCTCGAGATCGGGTGTTTCCCTGCCGATTTGGTGCACTCGGCCTGACCGCATGTGCAAGAGCCGTCGTCCTGGAGTCCGTGAATGATGATCGGATGCAAACCGAGCTTGGCGTAAACCGCGACCGCGACTCTCTTGTCCCGCGTGCCCGGCGCGTCGAAAAAGTAGACGCTATCCCAGCCCAAATCCCGCGGGCGGAATGTGCCGCGCTGGGCGGCGAGCACGCGTGCGGTTTCGAGACAGTCGCACGAGTTTAGGAGGTCGGGGGGGATTCCCGATGTGTCGGTCATCTCGCCCCCCTGGCTCGGAGCCACGCGAGACATTCGCCGATCTGGAACCGCTTCGAATCCACAACGGCCACGAAGGGCATTCCCTCGGCCACGAGTCGCGAAATCGTCTTCGAGCAGACCTGCAGCTCGTCAGCCAATTGCGCCGCGGTCATGAGCGCAGGCTTCTGTGCCGGCGCCAAGGCCTCGACGAGCTCGATGAGTGGCGCGACCTCCGCGCGCACGATGGCGCCTAGCAGCGCGTCTAGGCTGCTTGGCGCATCCTGGGCTCCAGAGCGATCCCGAGCTCCGATATGGCGCGCTCGATGCGCAGTCGCGTGGTCCCGCGCACGCTCGCGGGGTCCGCCATCCAGCGATACACGCTGCGCAGCGAGCAGACCGCGTGCAGAGCCACCCTCATAGCGTCTCGCTCGACCATCACGACCTCCTTCTATCTGACTGTCGCGTGTCACCCATCAGTGATGGCCCGCCCGCCGTCACTGTTCTTGTTTCATTTTTCGTAACGCGGTTTCCAGCGCCGCCTGTTGATCGCCACGCGGAGCGCTCCGGATGACACGCGCCCCACCCCGATGGCTGAGCAGAGTCTCGCAAGCGCCGCGTCTTTGGTTTTGCCGGCGCGGGCGCCTCGCTTGTCGCGGTCTTGCTGGGCCGCTACTACATCTTCCACGAGCCTTCGGTGTTCCCTGATCGCGCCGGCCAGGTCGGGCCGGAGCCAGCAGAGCCTGTCAATCACCCCGTCCGTCGTGGTTTCGAAGTCGAACGTTTCGAGCACAGCCGCACGCGTCTCGGCATCGGTTGAGGCCCGGACCATCACGCCCCACACCTGGCGTATCAGGGCCTCCCTGTCAGCACGCGCCGGCCACGGCACATCGTCGCCGAGCTCCAGGTACTCGGCCACCGCGAGCAGTATGTCGGCGGCCTCGCGCGCCACCGGCGCCCAAGTGCCGGCGTTGCATGTACCTTCGGGGCGCGCTACCTTCTTTTTCGACACTGTCCGTCACACACGACCCGCCCGGGTGGTCCAGGCGGATCGTTTCATTCTGGGGGCTAGTCCGTCCACCGGCCAGCGACACGGGTCGCGAGCTCCCGAAGCGCCGTGGCCAGCACGATTTCGGCAACCACCGGCGGCCAGGGCAGGGGACGGGGTTTCTGATCTCGCATACTGATCTCTCTATGGGACTCCGCAGGAATCGACCGGACCGGCCCAATAGTCAGTCTACGAAGTGGCAGCAATTCTGCTGGATTCGCGGCCAACGTTGCTCTTACAAGCCGGTGGTCCACGGTTCGAATCCGTGTCCGCCCACGAAGATCCTTGCTCAGTCTGGAGGCCGGTTTCTTGGGTTCCTGAGCCGCCGCCGCCCGGCCAGTGCCCTGTCTCCAAGATAGGGCACACAACTACAACCCGTGTCCTGGCTCAGACCGAGGGCATTCGCCGCAGAAGTCGACGGCTTCGCCCAGTTCGAGGCCGTCGACTTCTGCGGCGAATCATGGAGACAGGGCACTAGGCCTTGCTGCTGCCCTGGTCGAAGGCTAACCCAGAAGGAGGCGTGACGCGCGCCGCCAAGACGTTGCTGGCATGAGCAACACACGTGAGCCACATGTTTCCAAGGGCTTCTCCGAGACGAACCTCTACCTGGTTCCCGCTTCGGACGCGGAGGCTCTGCAGCCACGGCTGGTCGGTCAACAGGTGATCGCCCACCTTCGCCGCCTCGGGATCGTCGCCGGGATGTACGACAGCCGTCTGGGCTGGCTGGCGGCTGGACAGCGAGCAGCTGAGCTGTTTCGAGACAAGAACGCAGCCGGATTCGAGTGCCTTATCGTTTACGACGGTCCGTCGGCAGAGTTCGTCCCCAATGCACACACCGGGACGTTCGGGGCCGTGTGCAAGCGCTGTGGCTGTTGCCTCGACGAGGCCCTTCGCGCTCTGCTGCGTGACGAGCAACAGCGTGGCGATGCCAGAGAGCGCCGTGTGTCCTGCGAGGCCTGTGGCACGAGCCACCGTCTCGGCGAGCTCAGGTGTCGGCACGACTGCGCCTTGACCTGCTTCTACCTGAATTTCTGCAACGTCGGCTCCGTGGAGCTGGCCCCAAAGGTCATGAGCGAGCTCGATGCCCTCGTTGGGGCGGAGCTGCGCGTCGTGATCGAGCACCTGTGAGGCGCGAGGTGCCGAGAGCCGTCGTGCCCTGGGCGGTGGTTGCGGCGAGCGTCGCCGGGTTCGTGACCCTTGCCGTCCGGGTCGCTGCGGGCCATTTGCACGGGCTCGACACCAGCGCCCTCCGATGGGTCGGCGCAGTGCGCTCCGCCTCGCTCACCGAGGTCATGCGCTCGGTGACCCACCTCGGCGACGGCTGGACGTTGGGGCTGGTGTCGGTGGCGGCCAGCTGCGTCCTGTGGTGCTCAGGCAGCCGACGTGCGACGGTCTTCCTGTTGTGCGTGAGTGCCGGAGCGGGGCTGCTGGACAACGGTCTGAAGCTGGCTTTCGCACGCCCTCGACCTGACGTCACATTGCGAATGGTCCCTGCGGCCGGCTTCGCTTTCCCGAGCGGCCATGCCATGGCGAGCGCGGCGGTGTACGCTGCTCTCGCGCACGTAGCGAGCGGTCCCTCTCGTTCGTGGCGCCGATGGTTGATGCCCATGCTGGCCGTTGTGCTCGTCTTGGTCGTGGGCTGGTCACGCGTCTACCTGCACGTACACTACGCGTCCGACGTGTTGGGCGGATGGCTGCTCGGGCTGGGCTGGTATGTTCTGCTACGTCAGCTGATCCTTGGCGGCGGTCGGTCGAGGGCTCTCGGCCCAGTCGAGGGCTAGTCCGAGCCCTTGGCTCCGCTGGCGCCCGACGAGCCCGTCGTACCTGGCTGGCCCGCCGAACCCTTGTTGTCGTTCGAATCGGGCTCATCCTCCGGCTCGAGGAAAGCACACGCGTCGAGCTTTTCCGGTGATCCAATCAGGTCGCACGCGTTCTTCGCATCGGTGCTTTCCACTAGCAGGGAGCCGCATTCGGCCAGCGACTTGTCTTGCTTCGCACAGCGACCCGCCTGCACAATGGCCTGCACGCATGCTCGGACCTTCGGGGCGCCAGGTTCTTCGCTTGCGGCCAGGCCGTGCAGGCACTGGTCGCGGTAGAAGCGCTTGCATTGCTCAACGTCCGAGACGTCAAACAGCTTCGGGCAGCTCGGTGCTGCCTCGCAGCGAGCGTATTCGATGTCGCGACATGTGTCGACGCCGACCGCGTTTTTGCCGCAGCCGCCAGCCGTGGCGAGCACCAACCCGCCCGCGGTCAGGGCTGTCGCTGTCTTGGGTCGGAGCATTGGGGTCGGCTATCATGTAGCGGGCCGCCGGTCGAGTTTCTTGCGGACCTCGGAACGTCTCTCCTTGAAGCGCGACATCGACCCGCGGCACTCTCCAGGGGCCATGGTGTCCACCATCGTGCTGTGCGCCGGCTTCGGAACGCGGCTTCTGCCGTTGACGCGCGTCCGGCCGAAGCCCCTGTTGCCGGTCGGCGATCGTCCGGCTCTGTCCTACATCGCTTCGGCCTTGTTCGAGCGCGGCGTCGACACGGCCGTGGTCAACCTGCATCACATGGTCGATGTTTTTCTGAGTGAGCTCGAGCATTTACCGTTCAATTTTCAAGCAGTTGTCGAGCCTGAGATCCGTGGGACCGCTGGTGGGATCGCCGGTGCACGGTCGCTTCTGGGGCCCGGCCCTGTCGTCGCGTGGGTCGGTGATGTCTTGGCCCGTCCCGATCTGGGCGCGCTGGTCGCGCGGGCGGGAGGGCGGGGCATTTGTCTGGCCGTCGCCCCGCGACCCGCCGGCCAGGGCACGGTGGGCAGAGACGCACGCGGGTGTATCGTGCGGCTGCGTGGTGAACGATTCGGCCTCGAGGTCGCAGGAGGCGATTACATCGGCGTCTGCGGGCTCGGTCCAGGTATCGTTCAAGCGATGCCAGAACGCGGGTGTCTCGTGGGAGACGTGTTTTTGCCCGTCCTGAGACGCGGTGAGTCCATCGCGACACTCGAGTACCGGGGAAAGTGGTCGGATATCGGCGATCGGGCGTGCTACCTGGCTGCCAATCTCGACTGGTTGGACGAGCACCACGGAGGCGGATCTTGGGTGGGACCAGACGTCAACATCGGTCACCACGTTCGGACAGAGCGCTGCGTGGTCGGCAGGGGGGCACGGGTCGACGGATACGGATCGCTCGTGCGCTGCGTGGTGTGGCCCGGCGCGACGGCACGCGCGCCGCTGAGCGACGTCGTGATAGCAGACGACGCGACCATCGTACGAGCCCTCTGACGCACCGCACTCTCGTACACGCCGAAAACTGGGCACGGTGGGTGGCGAGGCGTTAGTGAAAGGCAGGCCGGCGGCCGCTCGCCCGGCGCCTACGCGCCCTCGGCGGTGCCGCGTTGGCGGGAGCTCCTCCCTCATGGAATCGGCAACCCTTCGAAACCTGGAACAGATCCAAGAAGTCGACGCGCACCACTCAGCCGCGCGCATTGCAGCGTTGCTGCTCGGGTCCGTGGGCCTGGGTGCTCTGGTCGTCGTGGGCGTCATGAGCCTGAAGAGCGCGAAAGCGCCTTCCCAGACCAAGAACGATGCATTGGCGCAACTCGTTCGTGGGCACAGAGCGACCAGCGCCAAACCCGCCGAGGAGCTCGACGGCCGGGAGGTGACCTTCCCGGGCATTCTCAGCGACGAAGAGCGACCCACGACGGCGCTGGCCGCCGTCAAGGACGACCGCGGGAGGCTCGCGGCCCAGCCTGAGGGACCTGCCCGAAGCGACGGTTCCTTGGTGGCGCTGTCAACCTCGGACCGCCTGCCGGTGGTGCCGCTGCCCGCGGGCAGTCTGCTCAGCGCCAGCCAGGTGACTCAGAACCCGCAGGATCCGCTGACCAGCATGGCGGCCCAGGCTTCGCGCGTTGACGAGGCGGCCGAGCCTGCGCCATCCGGACGCGAAGGGGACTTCCAGATCCAGGTCGCCAGTTTCAAGAGCGTGGAGGACGCAGACCGCTTCGTCGAACAGCTGCGCAAGCGGGGGCACAAGGCCTATCGGCTCGTGGCCCAGGTCCCCAACCGCGGCGTTTGGCACCGCGTGAGGATCGGACCTTTCGCCAACAAGTACGACGCCGAGAACTACCGAAGTCGGCTTGAACGCAAGGAGCGGATGGGAGCTTTCATCGTCGACCCGGAGAAGGTCAAACGCGCCGAACAGCTGCGTGCCGGCAAGCTCGCGGCGCGCAGCCAGCGCGTGCAGGCAAGCCCCTGACGCCGAGCGGTCGCTCGGCAGGGCAGCGCCTCGGCTCACGGAGCGTCGCCGCGCCGGCGCGCATCGGCGCCTCGGTCAGCGCTTGCGTTGTCGCTCCTGTTCGAGATGTTTTCTCGACATGTGCTGTCTGAGAGCCTGGGAAACGGCGCTCGACACGTTCTTGCTCTTCGCCAGAAGCCTCAGGTCATTGTCCCGGAGGTGGGGGATGAGTCGGGAGCTGAACGTGAAGGGCGTCTTGGGGTTGCTGACCAGGTTGAGCTTGACCTGGTAGTTGCGGGTTAGTTCCTTGTTGGTTGCCAGCAGCCGTAGGACGTCCTCATCGACACTGCGACTGCCGCTGATGAGCACGGCTTCGGCATCCCTGAGCAGCGGGCTCTTGGCCGCGGCCCGGGAGACCAGTCGATTCGGATCCCGCACCAGGAGCAGACGTTCCGCTGAGGTTCCGAGGGTGGCCCGGCGGATCTTCTGCGTCACGGTCATGCGGGAGATCTGCACGAACAGTGGAAGGAACTCATCACGGACCTGCTCCTCCCCCTCGGCGTCGACCTCGTAGGCGTCGTTCTGCTCCCCCTTGCCGGCCATTCGCTGTGCGACGGCGTCGGTTTCGTGGAACAGGATGTCGTCGGGCGTGGGTTCGGCGGTTTGCTCGACGACGAGCTCATTGCGGATCGCCGCGGCGGCTTCCTGGAAGGCCGGGATCGCGAGCTCGAGGCCATTGCGAACGGCGAGCTCGATCAGTCGGTCCGAGGTCGACATCCGGACCTGCCGATTCATGTACAGCTTCTCGATCGCGACGGGATGACGCAGCAGGCGCTCCTCGTTGGTAGCGATGAGCTCACCGATGGCCTCGTTGGCCCGCTCGGCGAGCGACTCGAGAACCTCGCCCGGCAACCGAGGCAGTCGCAGCAACCGTTCGATCACGTCGGCGCGATCGTGGTAGGCGCAGGAGAGCTGTTCGATGACGAAGGGATCCAAGTCGGCGCCGAGCGCGCCATCGAGCATCGGGGGAGGCAGGTTGCGCAGGGTCTGTGCGGCGGCCGCGGCCGCGTCCGAGTAGGAGGACTGCGTCAGTACGGCGACGACGGTCACCAGTTCTGCGGGCTTCAAGCCGGGGATGACCCCGCGTGCGGCCATCGTCCGCATGGCCGCCGGAGCATCGGGGCCGACCGCCTTGCGCGCGGCTGCGGGCAAGTGCGCGAGGTCCGGAGGGGGTATCACGATCCTTGTTGTCTCCAACGGTTCGAGTTCCTACCGACAATAGGGGCCCGCCACGCGACCAGCAAGGGCGATCTCCCGCAGCATCTGCGCTGCCCGGGGTGGTCGGTGCGGGCTTCGCTAGCCAGGCACGGGCGGCAGAGCTACTCTGCAGATCCGTACCGGGTGCCGCTCGGCCGGTGGCCCGAGGCAGAAACGCAACAGCGCAGGAGAAGGTGGACCATGGGTATCGTGGACTTCGTCAAGGGAGGCGTTCAGCGCATGATGATCGCGCGCAACGACGCCTTCAAGGACAAGGTCGTCTTCAAGCATCCTGACCAGACGTTTCCCTTCTGGAGCCAGCTTACCGTCGACTCGGACGAGGTCGCCTTGTTTTTCCGAGATGGTCGGTATGTGGGTGCGCTCGGAGCTGGCCGCCATTCGCTGCAGACGGACAACATCCCATTCTTGAACGCGCTCGTGGATCGGTTCACCGGTGGGAACGTCTTCATCAGCGAGATCTACTTCGTGACGACCCGCCCTCTGTACAACCAGGGCTTCGGGGGGCCGATCGGTTCCATGCGGGATCCCGAGCTCGAACTGCGCGTCAACCCTCGCGCGTTCGGCACGTATTCGTACCGAATCGCGGATCCGGTTCGCTTCGTACTTGAGTTTGTTGGTCAGACAGGCGCGGCGGATCCGGACCAGGCCATGCAGTGGGTCAGAGACCAGCTGATGATGGGTCTGAAGGCCACGCTGACTCGGCTGATCAAGGCCGGGGAACTGACCATGATGGACTTCGGCACCGCTGGTCCCGATGTGGCTCGTGCGGTCGTTCGAGACTGCCCGGACCTGGCGCGCATCGGCGTGCAGGTGCTCGAAATCGCCCAGCTCAACCTCAACCTCACGGAAGAGGACCAGGCTCGCATCGACGAGTTCCAGGATCAGATCGTCCAAGCGAAAATCGACGCGCGCAAGGCGAACATCGCCGTCGGCAAGGCCGAAGCCGAAGCGAAGCAGCGCCAGTTCCAGCTCGACCAGGATTTTGCCAACCGTCAACGCTATCTTGGACAGCTGGACATGCAAGCCTATCAGCAGTACGCGGGCGCCGAGGCGATGATGGGGCTCGGGGCAGGCATGGCGCAGGGAGGCGAAGGCCCAGCAACCGGCGTCGCGGCTGCTGGGATGGCGGCTGGGATGGGCATGGGCGCTGGCATGATGTTCGCTGGCAGGCCTGGATACGGTCCCGCCTGGCCCGGCTACCCTCCCGCGGCCTACCCGGCCGGACCCATGGCTCCTGGATATCCGCCCCCGGGTTATCCTCCGCCCGGCTACCCGCCGCAGATGCCCCTACCGCAGCAGCAGCCCGGCCCGGTTCCTGGCCAGAACACGGCACAGGCCCAGGCTCCGGCCGGATACGGCGCTCCCCAGGCTCAGCCGCAGGCGCCGCCTGCGGGCGCCGTGAGCGCGCAGCTGCCGGTCTGTCCGCGCTGCAGGTCCGAGAATCCGCCGACGGCGCGCTTCTGTGCCACCTGCGGCACCCAACTCGGCTAGCGCGCCGGTTCACAGGGGGGAATGGTCGTCGCCGGGATGACCCGCCCAGCGGGTGAGGGCTCGCCCCGGCGAGAACCTACGCCCGCACTGGCGCTCTCTGTTGTTGACGGTCAGCGCTCCGCGGCACGGAACGCTGCTCGGAGCGTCGGCGGACGCCGTGGAGAAGCCTGGATGACTGCGGTATTCTTGACGTGGTGGTAGCGTATCCTACATCCAGCGATAGCATCTCAGCGCCGCGTTACGGTAAGCAACGGGGAGATCATCGATCCATGGGCACCACCGACCGAGCCGTGAGTTCCAGACCACCGATTCGCGCTGACCTGCCTGTCGGCAAGGTTGATCCTCCGGAGGGGTGCTGAGTGGCCAAGCAACAGTTGCTTCTGGTGGACGCCGATCCGCGAAGTCTGCGGGTGCTCGAGGTGAGCCTGCGCAAGGCCGGCTTCATCGTGACCACGGCATCGGACGGCGTCGACGCTCTGAGCAAGCTCGAGTTCTCGACACCCGACCTGATTCTCACGGACACGCGGTTGCCTCGCGTGGATGGCTTCGAGATGGTCCGAAGGCTCAAGCAGAGCCCGGACGCGAGTAGCATCCCTGTCGTCTTCCTCTCGAGCCAGAAGTCGATCGAAGACAAGATCCGAGGTCTCGAGCTCGGGGTGGAGGACTACCTCACCAAGCCTATCTTCGTGCGTGAGCTCATCGCGCGCGTCAGTCTGCTGCTTGCGAAGCAGACCCAGGAACGGCTCACGACGTCGGTGCCCTCGGCAGTGCGTACGCGACTCAGTGGCTCGCTGGAGGACATGGGGCTCGTCGACCTCTTGCAGACCTTCGAGGTGAGTCGCAAGAGCGGTGTGGCTCGAGTGGTCGAGTCCAGAGGCGCTCAGATCGAGATCTACTTCCGCGACGGCAAAGTCGTCGACGCCGAGCTCGGCCGCCTTCGAGGCGAGGAAGCAGTCTACCGAGCTCTCATTTGGAGCGCGGGGGCTTTCGAGGTCGAGTTCCGCCCCGTCTCGAACGAGGATATCATCCCCACATCGACGCAGGGCCTGCTCATGGAGGGCATGCGGCGGGTCGACGAATGGGGGCGCCTCTTGGAACAGCTGCCGCCTCTCGATACCGTCTTCGAGGTGGACGACCGCGAGCTCTTGTCGCGTTTGAACGAGATCCCGGATGAGCTCAACGGGATCCTTCGTCTGTTCGATGGAAAGCGGACACTGCTCGAGATCGTGGATTTGTCGCCATTCGAGGACTTGTCGACGCTGTCGACCATTACCAAGCTCTACTTCGAGGGCTTGCTGATTGACAGGCATCCGGAACGACCTGGATCGGCCTCGAGCGGGGACGACTTGATCGTGAGCAGCGGTCGCGATTCCCTACCGTCGGTTCAGCACGCGTCCGAGGAA
>JAFGIS010000550.1 GCA_016929495.1 Polyangiaceae bacterium
ACGCCGATGTGCACGTCCGGCACCGGCGGGAACTCGCGTGCATAGCCATTGGGACAGTTGCCCGACGGGCCCGCGGGCTGCTGCGCCTCGGGCGCCAGCGGGTGATCCCCGTTCGCGTCCGCTTTGACCGTGACGCAGGGCGGGTTCAGCAGGCGACTGAGAAGCACGGGGACGGCCTGGACGAGCAGCATTTGCTTGTCCTGCATGGAGGCCGAGTTGTCGATCATGAACAGCAGATCGATGCGATCGATCGCGGCCCGCACAGACTGGTCGACGAACACGTTGCTGGTGTTGGGCTCCTGCGGCGCGACAGGGCGATCCAGGCATCCGGTGGCCAGCGAGGCCACGGCACCGAACGAGATGACGACAGCCAGGCCGGCGCGCACCGCACGTACCGCTCGACTAGGCCGCTGCTGGGGCGACGAACGCTTCGACTCCATGGGAAACAGGCTCCTTCGATAGGCCGCTGACGGTCCCGCTGGGCTCGGGGCCGTCTCAGGAATGTAACGGGCTGCTGCCAACCCGGTTCACCGACTCCACGGCCGGCGCCCTGAGCGTAGGTGCGCTGGCTCGATCTTGTCAATCGCGCAAGCGCGCGATCCGCGCGTGGTGCCAACCGAGCAAGGTGTCACGGGAAAATTGCGATCAGGGGCAAAGCCCCGGGGTCATGCGCTGCAACTCGCGTGCCCCCCGGCCGCGGCCGCAAAGTCAGGGAAGAACACCGATCTGCGCCAACAAAGGTGGCATCCGAAGCACTCTGCAGCCAACCCGGATGCCGAGCTCCGGGGTCACTCGAGGGGCGGGTCCTCGGCAGCCGCTTGGAGGGCGCGCCCCAGGTGCTGCCGGACCGCCTGCACGTGGCGGCGCGTGACGCCGGGCACGCCGAGCAGCTCCTCGTCGCTGGCGCCCAGCACTCGCTCGACAGAGCCGAACGCCGCAAGCAGCGCACGGCGCGTCTTCGGTCCAATGCCGCCGATGGTGTCGAGCTCGGAGGCGAGGCGCCGACGCTTTCCGACAGCACGACGTCCGCGGTTGGCGAAGCGGTGAGCTTCATCGCGCGCACGTGCCAGGATGTGGAGCTCAGGGCTGTTCGGCCTGAGCTGGATCGGGTTTTTCTGCCCTGGAAGGTAGACGCGGTCCACGAGCTTGTCACCGCCCGGGCCCTCCTTCTCTTTGGCGAGGCCGACGATCGAGAGCTCGAAAATGCCGAGATCGTGAGCAGCCGTCAGCGCGACAGCCAGCTGACCCCGTCCGCCGTCGACCACGAGCAAGTCCGGGAGCTCCCACCCGGACGGCTCTTCCGCGGGCGCCCGGTCCTCTACCTGCCGTTCCGGCGGCTCCGAGACCTCCGGCGCCGCGTGAGCCTCTTTGTGTCCGCCGCGGGCGCGCAGCAAACGACGCGTCAGCACCTCGCGCAGCGCCGTGTAGTCGTCACCACCTTCGGTCGTGGTCACGTGGAAGGTCCGGTAGCGCTGCTTGTCCGGCGCGCCCCTGTAGAGCGCCACGATGGCCCCGACCGTGTCGCGGCCTCCCAGATGCGAGATGTCACAGCACTCGATGCGCTCCGGCGTGGTCGGCAGCCTCAGTTTCAGCCGGACTCGTTCGAGACGCCCTTGCATGTCTTCGTCCGTGCGCCGCTTCTCCTCGAACGCATGCTGCGCGTTCTGCTCGGCCAGATCGAGCAGACCTCGACGCAGCCCGCGCTGGGGCGCCATCAGACGGCAGCGGGTCGGACCCGGGCGCGAAGCCGACGCCAGGTTCTCGCGACGTCGATC
The DNA here is from genome assembly GCA_016929495.1 of Polyangiaceae bacterium. GTDB lineage: Bacteria > Myxococcota_A > Polyangia > Polyangiales > Polyangiaceae > JAFGIS01. The sequence continues at coordinate 1,776 of JAFGIS010000550.1, forward strand.
GCTCAGCCAGTCGCTGATGCCGTTCGAACCGTCCGGCAAGGCGGGAACGAGCACTTCGTCGGGTACCGTGGCCGAACCGGTGCCGCCGTCCCTGTAGTGTTCGCGGACGAACGCAGCGATGACCTCGTCGTCCGGGACTTCGACGCCCTTGCTGGAGAAGCTGAGCGCCTCGACGACCTTGCCCGCACGCACGCAGAGCACGACGAGTTCCACCAGGTCCCCTTCGCGGTACAGACCCACGACATCCTGGTCGCGATCAGTGACACTCACGACGCGCTGCTCTTGTCGCACGAGCTGGACGGCCTGGAGTTGGTCGCGGTAGCGAGCCGCCAGCTCGTAGTCGAGTCGCCCGCTCGCGACGCGCATGCGCTCTTCGAGCTCGAGCACGAGCTCGTCGTGACGCCCCTCGAGAAAGAGCGCCACCGCGCGCACCTGGGCGCCGTACTCGTCGCGGTCGATGGCCAACACGCACGGAGCCGGGCAGCGGCCGATTTGGTACTGCAGGCACGGACGCGTCCGGCCTACGAGCTCCCGATTGCTGCAGGTCCGAAGCTGAAAATGCTTCTCTGCGAGCTGCAGAGTGCGCCGCGCTGCGGTCGCCGAGTGGTAGGGCCCGAAGTAGCGCGCGCCGTCGCTGGTCGGCCTGCGCACGAGCTCGAGACGCGGCCAGGGGTGGGAGAGATCCAGGCGCAGCGACAGGTAGTCCTTGTCGTCGCGCAGTTTCACGTTGTAGCGCGGGCGGTGCTCCTTGATGAGGCTGTTCTCGAGGATCGCCGCTTCTTTCTCGGAACCGGTGACAATGGTCTCGAGATCGGCCAGCGACCGGCGCAGTAGCGGTATGAACGCGCGCTCATCGCTGCTGCCCTGCTGGAAGTAGCTGCGGACCCGCGCGCGCAGGCTCTTCGCCTTGCCGACGTACAGAACCTTGCCCTCGTTGTCGCGGAACAGATAGCACCCGGGCTGGGGCGGCAGGGACTCGAGCTTGTCCTGGACGGTGTCGGACGACATCGGTCACGATGCATGCGGGACCGGTCGGCGGCCGCCCGCCGACCGTCCGGATCATGCGAGGTACGAGGGGTATCTTGGGCGAGCATCCGGCTTTGTGCGAGCCGTTCAACGGGCAGAATGCACAATCGTCGCGTCCGGTGTGGACGGGTGCCACCCGGACTCATGGGCCGACTGGCGAGCCGCGTTCTTGACGGGCCGGGAACGCTTTCTCAAGATGCCCGAGTTCCGAGCCATGGGCTTCATCGATAGGATCCGACGAGCGACGCGGGCCGAGCTCATCGTCACGATTGCCGTGGCTTGTGGCGCGTTGGTGGGAAGCCTGCTCGTGCCCCGCAGCCCAGCGCCGAGCGACCCGCAGCCCCGGCCGCCCGAAGTCCGCTTGCTCGGCCGACCGCTGCCGTTGAACGATAGTGCGTCCAAGACGGCGCTCGGGCGCGTACGGCAGTTTGCGGCCCAGCGCCTGGAGCTCGCCATCCCCGGCGAACCATCGCGCGGCATGTCGCTGGGCAGGCTCGGCGCTCAGATCGACAAGATCCATCTGGCCGAGCTCGTACGCGATGCGCGCGATGCAACGAGCCCGCTGAGACGGACCTGGCTGCGCCGCGGGACGAACCGGCCCGTGGAGCTGCCGGTCCCCATCGTGCTCGGTCCCGAGGCCGCTCTGCCCGTGCTCCTCGCGCTCAAGGACGAGCTCGACCGAGCTCCGGTGGACGCGCGGTTCGACCTGGAGGCGCGGCGCGTCGTGGCCGAAGTCGCCGGGCGGCTGCTCGACGTGGACCGAACGCTCGGATCGATCCAGGACGCCGTGTCGCGCGGCGCGCGCACGGCGGTGGCCGTCTTCGAGCCGATGCTTCCGAAGCGTGTGGCCTCCGAGCTCGGCGCGGTCAAATTCGATGCGGCCATCGGCTCGTTCGAGACTCGGTACGACCGTTCGGAACGCTATCGCGCGCGGACCTTCAACCTTCGGCTCGCAGCCTCGAAGCTCGACGGCCGAGTGCTCTTGCCGGGCGAAGTGTTCGATTTCAACGAGGTGGTGGGTCCCCGCGACGAGGCCAACGGCTACAAGGTGGCACC